>CAZRYW010000028.1:0-15545 GCA_964604405.1 uncultured Oscillospiraceae bacterium | reverse complement strand
CCTTCCGGTTGCGGTAAGTCCACAACTCTCCGTATGATTGCGGGTTTGGAAGAAATCACCGAAGGTGAACTTTACATCGGCGATCGTCTCGTTAACGACATCGCTCCCAAGGACCGTGACATTGCGATGGTTTTCCAGAACTACGCTTTGTATCCTCATATGTCCGTATTCGAAAACATGGCATTCGGTCTCAAGCTTCGTAAGACTCCCAAGGAAGAAATCAACAAGAGAGTACACGAGGCAGCTCGTATCCTCGATATCGAACATCTTCTCGACAGAAAGCCCAAGGCTCTTTCCGGTGGTCAGAAACAGCGTGTTGCTCTCGGTCGTGCAATCGTTCGTGAACCCAAGGTATTCTTGATGGACGAACCTCTCTCCAACCTCGATGCCAAGCTTCGTGTACAGATGAGAACAGAAATCACAAAGCTTCACCAGAGACTCCAGACAACATTCATCTACGTTACTCATGACCAGACAGAAGCTATGACAATGGGTACAAGAATCGTTGTTATGAAGGACGGTTTCATCCAGCAGGTTGATACACCTCAGACACTTTACGATGATCCTTGCAACGTATTCGTAGCAGGCTTCATCGGATCTCCTCAGATGAACTTCTGCGAAGCAAAGGTTGTTAAGAACGGCAGCGATATCGCAGTAGAATTCGGCGAAGGCAAGCAGATCAAGCTTTCTCCCGAAAGAGCCGCTAAAGTTCAGGAAGACGGTTACGTAGGCAAAGTCGTTACTCTCGGTATTCGTCCCGAAGACCTTTACGATGACGACGATGCTCTCGCAAAGTATGCAGGCAACGTTGTTGAAGCGTCCGTTGACGTAACGGAAATGATGGGGGCCGAAACATTCCTCTTCCTTACAATCGACGGTATCAACATGACAGCTCGAGTAAAACCCACTACAAAGGCTCACCGCGGCGATGTTATCCGTGTTGCTTTCGACCCCGAAAAGATTCATCTTTTCGACAAGGAAACAGAAAGAGTCATCACAAACTGATTTTTGAGAGGTGTAGCCAATGCTACACCTCTTTTTGCATAAAAGGGGTGAAAATATGAAAAAGCGTACCGCAGCCGTTATTGTTTCGATTGCGATTCTCATTGTTTTGATTTTCTTTGTCGGCATCACGTATTTGAACACTCACGACTCCGTCCGATACGTCAATTCCGTCACCCCCATCGACCTTGACGGAATGTACGATATGAACGAATTGTTGATTGACAAAATCGAAGAAACCGTCAACGGGAAGACGATATCATATCCTTGTATCAAAGGTCTCAAAAACAAATCAGTTGAAGAAAAAATCAATTCCGAGCTTTACGCAAAAACTCACGAACTGCTAGAAAAATACAGCACCGATTTAACTTACGGTAATTTTTACACAGATGCGAATTTTGCAAACGTCATTTCGCTTTCTTTTCAAGTCGGTTTCGATTACGAGCCATATTACGAGAGTGTTCGTTTCAACTATGCTCTCACGGACGGGTCGCAATTGACTTTGGAAGACCTCTTCCTCCCGGATGTTGACCTTCTTTCCGTCGTCAGAGAAAGTTTTTACTATTCTTCGGTTTACGGCGGAGAATTTGACGATGAAAACGGCAATTATATTTGTCAGCCCAACGAAGACGAAGTCTACGTTGCCGTTCGCCGTTACATGGCGCAAAAAGATAAATCGTTTTTGTTCACTCCCACATCAATTTATCTTTATGCTCCCGACACAATGGCAACCGTGTCCATGATTGACAATGCTTCTTCAATCGTCATTTATTCAAAATATTTGACAGAGGATTCCATCTTCACAGGCGAATACACCAATTTCAAAAATCTCATAACATGCTCCGAAGTGTCTGAAAATATGTTCGAACACATCGAGTACGGCTATATCGAAGACAATATGTTCTGCGACTTCACCGTAACAAACGACTATATCCCGCAAGACGGCACGGGTTATGACGAAGAGGCGGTCGCTCTCTACCGAGAGCTGCGTGAATCGGTATTCGACTCTTTTTATTCCGATATCGAGACTTACCATCAAAAAGCTCTTGAAAATCCCGACAAATTTTATGCGGTGTTTTTCAAACCCACCTCTCAGCTCTATGTTGACAGCGAATATTCAAACGGCGAATGGAGCTATGATTTTTCCGACCTCGCATCTTTTTATAACGATATCAGGATTTACGAGACAGACCTAAACACCTACGAAAACTTTTTCCGTCCTCTCATAACCGAGACGTATCGTTATCGCTATTTTGCAATGCGAGGCGGAGCATATATTTACGAGGAAGAGCTCCCCGAAAATGTCAAATACACGCAAAATCAAACATCTTTGCTCTATGACTATAAGCAAAACACCCTTTTAACCGAGCTTGACGATGTTTTCCTTTCCGACAGCGACTACATGTCAGTTATCGAAAACGCTGTCAGAAATCGCCTCGACAACGGTGATTATACCGATACCGAAATACAATCTCTGATCGACGAGATGACTCTTTCGTTGGAGGGAACATCGGTAGTTGCAACGTTTTCTTCTCACCCGGATGAAAAAGTCAGTATCTATTTTGACTTTTTCGATAAATCACTATTTAAATGTTTTAACAAGGAGGTAACACAATGAAAAAACTTACAACCATTCTACTCACTTTTCTTTTGTCAACATCCCTTTTAACGGGTTGTTTGTCAGACAACGCTCCCACGGATTCCACCACGGAAAATATTTCCGAGCCCATTTTCACTCTCGAAAACTATCCTCGGGTAGATGCATCTCTTGCAATTCACCCGTTGGTTGATGCACTTGCTTCGGATTTTTTGGGGATTGACGTTGACGACTTAAACTTTGAATACACCACAACACGCTCAAGCGAAGTTTATCACAACCTTATCGACGGCAAGGTTGACGTAATCTTTGCTTCCGCTATTTCGGACGAAGACAAAGAATATGCGGCGCAGCAAAATGTCGAGCTCAACATAATGCCCGCCACAAGCTCCGCTTTTGTATTCATCGTTAACACAGACAATCCCGTTGATTCTCTCACGCTTGAGCAGGTACAAAAAATTTATTCGGGCGAAATCACCAACTGGAAAGAAGTCGGCGGCAACGATGCGCCTATCATTCCCTATCAAAGACCCGTCGGTTCGGGCAGTCAGACGGCAATGCTTTCTCTTGTTATGAAAGACAAATCCATCATGACGCCTCCCACTACCCAAGTCATCGGCGAAATGGGCGAGCTCATTGATGCCGTTGCCGAGTATGACAATGCCGAAAATGCTCTCGGTTATTCCTATTTCTATTACGTTAATACAATGTATAAACGTGACACCATCAAAATGATAGCAATTGACGGTGTATCGCCCACAATCGAAACAATCAAAAACGGCGAATATCCCATATACACCAACGGTTTTATCGTAACACGAAGCGATGCCGACGAAAACACCCTCAAATGGGTTGATGCGGTAATGAGCGAAAGAGGCGACAAAATAATCGAAGGCGAAGGATATGTTCCTCTGAAAAAGTAAATTTAGAGCGTCGAACAAATCGACGCTCAACTGCAAATCTTGCCAAGGCAATCTTCGCAGTTTGTTATTTATATTAAAGAATAAAGTGGCAATTTCTCGTGCAAGAGGCTAAAACCTCCTAAAATTGCCACTTTCGGCGAGGTGGATGCGATTGACCTCGCCGATTTTATTTGGGAAACCTTCTTTCCCAAACCCTTCGCTATTATACTTAAAACAAGTTTATTGACAGAATGAGGGAGTTACAAATTCACTTGTAACTCCCTCATTCATTTTTTTATTATATCCTCCAACGTTTTGTTATCAAAGAATTCATTTACCGTATTGTAAAACTCCAGCCAAAGCGGATAAGTTCGACACTCGCTCATTTTTTCGCACGGGCTTGCGCCGCATTCCAGACAAGCGACAGGTGCCAAATCCCCCTCTGTCAGGCGCAATATATCGCCTATGGTACATTTCTCGGGGTGTATCAAAAGGCGGTAACCGCCGCCCTTGCCTTGTATACCCTCGACAATTTTGTTTTTTGACAGCACGGGTATGATTCTTTCAAGATATTTCAGCGATATCCCCTGCCTTTTTGCTATATCACGCATCGGAACATAGTCGTCCGAGTTGTGCTCCGCAAGATCAATCAAAACACGAAGCGCATATCTGCCTCTTGTTGAAATCATCAATTTTCTCACCTCTGTACCATTGTATCACAAAACAAATTAAAATCAATCAAGTTATTCTTCAAAAAGCGGTGTCGATAAATACCGCTCTCCCGTATCGGGCAAAAGTACAACTATTGTTTTGCCTTTCATTTCCTCTCTTTTGGCAATCTCAATCCCCGCAAAAAGAGCCGCGCCCGAGGATATTCCGACCAAAATCCCCTCTTTTTTGCCAACAAGTTTTCCTGTGTCGAAAGCGTTCTCGTTTGACACCGTTACAATCTCATCATAAATATCTCTGTCCAATACCTTTGGCACAAATCCCGCACCTATCCCCTGTATCTTATGTGCTCCGCTCACACCCTTTGAGAGCACCGGAGAATCTTTTGGCTCTACGGCTACGATTTTCACTTTGTCGTTTTTACTTTTCAAATATTTGCCCACACCGGTTATCGTACCGCCCGTTCCGACTCCCGCAACAAAAGCATCAACTTTCCCGTCCGTATCGGAATAAATCTCAGGTCCCGTGGTTTCAAAATGCACTTTCGGATTCGCCGAGTTTTCAAACTGAGAGGGTATAAAACTGTTGGGGATTTCTCCTTTGAGCTCTTCTGCTTTTTTTATTGCCCCTTTCATGCCCTCTTTGCCGTCTGTCAAAACAAGTTCCGCACCGTACCCTTGCACTATTTTTCGTCTCTCAACACTCATGGTTTCGGGCATCACAATAATTGTTCTGTAGCCTCTCGCCGTCGCAACCGAGGCAATTCCTATGCCCGTATTTCCGCTTGTCGGCTCTATAATCACCGATTCGGGGCGAAGAATACCGCGATTTTCCGCATCGTCTATCATAGCTTTTGCCACTCTGTCTTTCACCGAACCCGACGGATTAAAATATTCGATTTTCGCAAGAAGTTTTGCCTCAAGTGCAAATTCCTTTTCAATTCTTGTCAATTCCACCAGAGGTGTCTTTCCGACCAGCTCGTCTACCGATTTATAAATTTTAGACATACCCATTCTCCTTTCATCTCAGAGCCGCAAAACCGTTTTCCAAATCGGCGATAATATCGTCAATATGTTCCGTTCCTATCGAAAGCCTTATCGTGTTTTGCTTAATATTCTGTTCTTCGAGTTCTTTTTCGTTCAGCTGACTGTGCGTTGTTGTCGCAGGGTGAATGACAAGGCTTTTTACATCGGCAACGTTTGCCAAAAGCGAAAAAATCTTCAAATTGTCAATAAACTTGTGCGCTTCTTCTTTGCCGCCTTTTATTTCGAAAGTAAATATCGAACCGCCTCCGTTCGGAAAATATTTTTCGTACAAATCATGATTGGGATGATTGACAACCGACGGATGGTTCACTTTTTCCACCAACGGATGGTTCAACAAAAATGCCACAACCTTATTTGTGTTTTCCGTATGACGCTCAATTCTCAGCGAGAGCGTTTCTATTCCCTGCAAGAGCAAAAATGCCGCAAAAGGCGAAATTGTCGCTCCCGTATCACGCAGCAGCACCGCTCTTATATATGTCACAAATGCCGCTCTCCCTGCCGCTTTTGTGAATACCGCACCGTGATATGCACTGTTCGGTTGTGAAATTGCGGCAAATTTTCCGCTCTTCTCCCAGTCAAAATTTCCCGAATCGACAATCACGCCGCCCAACGTTGTTCCGTGACCTCCCAAAAACTTTGTCGCCGAATGTAGTACAATATCCGCTCCGTGTTCGATCGGTCTTATAAGATACGGCGTTCCGAAAGTGTTATCCACAACGAGCGGTATATTATATTTGTGAGCCAAATCGGCAAGTGCATCAATATCGGGAATATCCGAGTTGGGATTGCCCAGCGTTTCTATGTATATGCATCTCGTGTTTTCTTTTATTGCGTTTTCCGTTTCTTTCAAATTGTGAATATCCACAAAGGTTGCGGTAATACCGAATGACGGCAACGTATGCTCCAAAAGATTGTAGCTTCCTCCGTAAATCGTTTTTTGGCTCACAATATGCCCGCCGTTTTGTGCAAGTGCCTCCAACACATACGTAATCGCCGCCGCACCCGATGCCACAGCAAGCGCCGCAATACCGCCCTCCAACGCCGCAATTCTTTTTTCGAGAACCTCTTGCGTGGAGTTTGTTAATCGTCCGTAAATATTTCCCTCATCCGACAAATTAAATCTCGCCTCGGCATGTGCACAGTTGTCAAACACATAGCTTGTTGTGGCATATATCGGCACAGCACGTGCGCCCGTTGCCGTATCGGGTGTTTCCTGTCCTGTATGGAGCTGTAATGTTTCGAATTTATATGACATATCAATTTTCCTTTCTTCTTTCAAATGATTGGCTTGTGTTCCGTTCGCCGTCACATTCGTCCGAATCTGAAATTGTATCTCACGAGTTTTTCCCAAAAAAACAACATACCATTGCCCTCTTTCAATAACCTACCTTTTTGGTTGGTATTAATATAGCACGTAAAACCTACTTTGTCAATAGGTAATTCATTTCTGTTTTGTTTTTTCTGTACGATTGTCAATGATGGATGACAATCGTACAGCCCCCAATTTCATTTTATTTCCCCAACTATTGACAAAGAGTCGGTTTTGTTTCCACGTCTAAAGACACCGAGAAAATCGGCGAGGCAATCGCATTGCCTCGCCGAAAGTGGTGATTTAAGGAGGCTTTAAGCCTCTTGCACGAGAAATCGCCACTTTTTATTCCTTGTAAAAAATAACAAACTGCAAAGATTACCTTGGCACTCTTTGCGGTTGCGTGTCGAATTTTTCTTCACACAACAAAAGCCTCCGAAAGGAAATCCTTTCGGAGGCTTTACCGTTAATTCGATTTTAATCAATCAACATTAATAATTTCGTCCTGAATCTGCTGGTTGAAAGCTTCAAGATAGTCAAGTTCGGATGCATCATCGGAAATGATGAAGAATTCGTTTATAGAATATCCTGTCAAAGCTTCCCACTTGGGAGAAGTATCATAAGCACGCTTTCTGACCATAACGAGCTGACCGGGTGCGATATCATTAAGAGTTCCCTTGGATATGCCTGTCAATTCACCGTTGCGATCAAAATTCATTCTGTAAACATTACCCTCAAGTCTTTCGCTTGCAAGAACGCCGAGTGTATAAGAGTCAGCCAATCCGTCGCCGTCGCTGTCTGCACCGCTTGTTGCATAAGCAAGGTTGAAAAGCTTTCTTCCGACAACTTCATCAATCGACGTTACAACACCGCAGTAAAGACGTGTGCAGTAGTTGTTGCTCGACCAGTAGTTCCATCTTCTCCATTGTTCCTGGTTAAAGGGCTGGAACGGCATTACATAGTTGCCTGTTTCCTCATTGTAGATAGGCTTTGTAACGTTTGTCATCTTTGCATAATCTGCAAGACCGGATTCGTCAAAGTAAGGAGCAACGTCTTCGATATATGCGCCGTCTGTCGAAATTCTTACGGGGAATCCGTTGGGATAGAGCTGACCGTCCTGACTGTTGTATGCTACCCAGCTGTACTGAGGTCTTACAAGAGCATTCTTAACGTTTGTTCCGTCATAGTAATATACTCTAACAGTCTGTTCGCCGCTTGCCTTATCATAAGCCGTTGTAATCTTCTGAATAAACTTGGGAGCTGTATTATCCTGATAATATGTAGCATCTCTGTTCTGGTCCGTATCTTCGGAAGAGTCAACGGAATCATCATACCAGTTAGCCATTACAAGGAAATTACATACAGTCTTCTGCTTATTGATTGTAGATTCGTCGGGGCTGTAATAGTATGCCCAGCAGTAATCATAAAGGTCAAAGTTGTAGTTATCCCAGTATGTGTTCATATATTTTACGAAGAACGAATCGTTATCGTTTGTCTTCATTGCCGTTTCTTCAACAACAAAGTTGACAGTCTTATCGTCGCAATACGTTCTCACACCTACTGTGTTGTTATATTCGTCCCTGGTTGTTTCTCCGCTGTAGTGCAAGCACTTGTAACCTGCGCTGTAGTAGAGGTAACCTGCTGTCTTAATCTGTCTTGTCTGGAGGAAAGCATCGTCTTCGCCGACAACAGTCATCTTGCAAATTTCATCATTGCTGTTGAGCTTGTAAAGGAAACCTGCTCTCGAAGGATGAGGACGAACGATGTTGTTTCTTTCGTATACGGGGTCTTCACTCTTACCGAAAAGTGCATCCGTAAACGCAAGTTCATATATCTGATCCGCAGTCATTGTTCTGCCGTTTACTTCAACGGAAGATGCAACATCGTAAATCTTTACGCCGCTGTTCTGTGTAAGAACCTTCATCTGATAACCGCGTCTGAGACCGCCGTCGTTGATTGCGATAAACATACCGATGTTGTTACGGATAACTGTCGAACCTTCGAAACCTACAATACGATTGTCCGCATCAAAGTAGAAATCACCCGCATCGGAAACTGCGAAGTCGAGCTTGCCCATAGCAGCAGGAGAAATTTCATATTCGTTACCTGCGATTGTGTAGTAGCCGTCTGTCGAAATTTCACTTACCGTACCGTTAACTTTTTTGTTCGAAATTACAACTCTCTTTTCGAGCTTGTCAAGAGATTCGTAAACGTAAAGCACGCTGTACTGCTTAATATCGGAAAGCTGTGCGATACCGCCCTGTTCGTTGAGGAATGTTACATGGTATTCGTCATGATCCTCGTCAAACTTGTATGTTTTGGAACGGTCGTAATAACCGGAAACATTACCGGATGTCTGAGATGCGGAGAATACATAAACAAGTTCGTATTCCCAAACATCAATGATATCGTAGCAATCGTCGCCGTTGTTATCAATAAGAACAATATGACCGAATTCGGGTGTGAAGAGATTCTTGGAAACATCCGTTACGGCTTTACCGTTGTAAAGCACCAAAGGTGTTGCCGAAGTTTCGGCCTTTACCGTCTTCTTGTCATTGTCCTTGTCACGCCAGTATTCGAACGTATAACCGTCAATCGAACTTGTTACAGTTTCGATATCTTCGCTCTGGATAGTAATTGTATTGTTCTTTACATTCTTAATGCTGTATGCGATAACCGTTCTGTTATCTGTTTCGTCTTCGCTGTCAAGAGCGTAAACCGTTGCATAAAAACCGAGGTAATCGGCAATATCCGTACCGCCAACGTTAAATGCTTCGTCATTGATAAGAACCTGCATTTCATCAACGGTTGTTTCGCCGTCGATTGCAGCATATTCGTTTTCGGCAATAATGCCCTTGATTTCATACACATCAAAATATGTATTGAGTGCATTAACGCCTTCTCTTGCTTCGTAATTTACCAATGTACCGTCAACCGAATAGGACACGGGCTGCATAAGGTCCACCGTAAGAGCCTTATATACAATCTTTGCAACATCGCTTCTTGTGATGTTCTGTCCCATTGCCGTATCAAGTTTCTTTGTAAGACCGAGCTTCTGAGCTATATAAACATAATCCTTGAGCTCACCGCCGCGGCTTTCTGCCTGGTGTCCGTAACCGAGTGCCGCTACAACCATCTGCATAGCGTCTTCATATGTTGCCGACAAATCGGGGTTAAAGTTGCCGTCGTCATCGCTGCGTGCAATACCTGCTGTCTTTGCGATGGCAATAACACCTGCTGCCCAACCGTCGTAGTCATACATATCGTTAAAGAGTATCATATCATCGGGAGCTTCGCTGCCGTAGCCGTCAATGCCCGCAAGCTTTACGGCAATCTGTGCCATTTCGGCACGAGTGATAGTTGAATACGGCATGAACGATCCATCCGTATAGCCTCCCATAATTCCCAAAGCACTAAGTACATCAACCGCAAGTTCACAATCCTGATCAACAGTATCATGGAAATTTGCGGCATTTACCGTGCCGGGGGTAATTACAAGAGAGCAAATCATTGTGAGCATTAATACCATACTCAAAATTCTTCTTTTCATATTGCAACCCTCTCTATCTTCCGGAATTAATTATTTATGAACATATACAACTGGTTAAGAACAACCGCAAGGTACGCACGAGACGCATCCTTTGTGGGTTCAAACATGTCGGCTCTTGTGCTGTCCGCTACGTCAAGGTAAACACCCGCATTGTAAAGTGCGCCGACAGCCTCCTGTGCATAATAAGCAATTTCGTTCTTGTCTTTAAGAGCGTCTATGCTTGCGGAGAACTTGCCTACAGACAATCCCTTTGCCTGTGCGGCTCTGTAAATTATCGTTATTGCGTCCTGACGTGTTACGCTGTCATTAATTCCGAACAAACCGTTGCCGTAGCCCTGTGCAATACCGTATTTTTCGGCACTTGCCACATAAATATAATACCATGCGTTGGGATCAACATCGGTAAACGAGCTTGTTGCCGTAATATCCGCAAGACCGAATACGTTTACAACCATCTTCATAAACTCGGATCTTGTAACGGATTTTTCGGGAGCAAATGTTTTATCGCCGTAGCCGGATACGATACTGTTCTTTGTAAGATTCAATATTGCATCGCTTGCCCACGAATATGCTCCGATATCGTTGTAATATTCTTCGATTCTGATATTGGTGTCCTTATTGTTTTCGGACTGTTCGATCGTTGTCGAAACGCTGTTGCCCGTTATTGTAACCTTACCGCCGCCACCGCTGCTCTCTTTGTTGTATTCTTTCTTTGCCGCTTTATACGCATCGTCCCATGCATCTCTGATTTCTTCCACGGAGTAATACGTACCCTTAAATTCTTTGCAGAAAAGAGTTCTCAACTTCTTTGTGGAAAGGAGCTTATCGACTTCGTCCTGATCAACTTTGAAAAGATCATTGTTGTCATCGATAACGTTTACAAGGTTAGCCCAATGAGTTTCGTTCACAATCTGAACTGCCGCAGCCTTTTCAAATGCTTCTGCAAGTTCTTCAACGCTTTCGGCTGTAGGCATGATTGTCTTAACAACCTTAGCGAGAGTATCTCTGTTTTCGATTTTACCGTAAAGATTTTCGTCGTAACCGTCAAAACCTATTACAGAATCAAATCCGTAAATAAGATCCGCCATTTTCTCATCGGAAATACCGCCTACGTTATATGCCGCAAGAAGATATGCTTCCTTTACGAAATCTTCCGCATTTTCCGCAACGAACTTGCCTTTGCCCGCAGAAAACTTTCCGTTTACGCCGTTCAAAACAAGCTTTGCGAATTCTGTCTTCGCATCATCGGTAAGGTTTTCGTAATCATCGCCCGTAAGCTTGAGGACAATATTGCCGTCATCATCCTTTGAGTATTCCACAACCGCAATCGCGTTGTAATGTGCATCGAGCTTTTCTTCAACTTCCGCAACTTCAACACCGGTCATGTTAAGAGCTTCGAAAAATCCGTTAACGTCGCCCGTACCTATATAAAATACGCTGCTTTCGAAAACATCTTCCGCACGGTTGAGTACAACCGTTATTTTGTATGTTCCCGTTTCTGCGCTGTCGGGAGCACCGACTTTAATTTCGGCTTTGTTTGCTCCCACGGGTGCATAACCTACGCCCACAAGTGCACCGTTCATGTCTGTCATGTATGCCATAACAGTCTGGTCGTTGTCGCAGTCTGTCGTTACAACATCAACATAAATATAATTCACGCCGATCTGGTTGTTGTCAACGCTTGTAACCTCGGGTCTTGTATATACTTCGGCTTCGGGTGCGATTTCCGCAGCCACAGCACCGACTGCCGCACATTGAATGAGCATAAAAGCACAAACAATTGCAGCCAAAACTCTGATCATTTTATTGCCGTTCATCTTTCTTCCTCCATTCATATCGGATTAAATTACTTGCCCTGTACAATGTAAGGGTTCTGCAATGAAGGCATTTCGCCGTAGTACTGAGTAGGCTGTGTGTCGTTCACAAAGTATACCATGTACTTATACGCCGAAAGGTCTTCGTCTTCCGGAATTTCAATATCAAATGTAACTTCCGTTTCATCCAATACGAGAGCACAATCTTCGATTGTCGCAATGTCGATCATGATATCGTTCTTGTAAAGAACCATAACCGCCGTGAAGAAAACGTCGTCTTCGTCGGAGTTGTAAAGCGTTGTCGTGTGAGTGAGATTGCCTGCCGTTGTAAATCCTGTCGAACGGTTGTATTCGTTACCGTTTGCGTCTATACACAACACGTTTGTAATATCCAAAGGATTGTCAAATATTTCGGCTTCGTAAAGTTCAAGGTCATCTATCGAAAGAGTCTGCTTGCCCTTGTAGTTAAATTCGATTTCGAAAAGACCTGTTTCGGGAGCTTTGAAAGTAAACAAAACCTGCTGCCAGGAATCTTTGATTTCAACATCTCTGCCGATTTCGTTCCAACCTACGATATACTCGTTGCCGTTTTCCGCAACAACTCTGAAAGCACGGTCGTTGTCGGAGATGGAACCGCTCTGAGGCATCTTCATCCAAGCGGAGAAAACATAAATATCACCGCCGGTTACGCCTGTACGGTATACAACCTTACCGCTTGATACGCTCAATCCGAAATATCCGGAATGTGCCGCGCTTGTTGTGATTTCACCGTTTGCCTGAAGTATGTTCTTTGCCGTTGCCGCAATGGAATCCTTTTCGATTGTGGGATTCGATTCAAAGCCGTCAAGCTTAATGGAGTTACCTGTGCCGGGAGCAACCTTGAAACGCAATCCGTTATATGTAAACACAGCTGCATTGTTTGTGCCGGGTGTTACGTAAACACCGCCGTCACGAAGCGTTGCGGCAAAAAGGTCGAGAACTTCGTCTTCGATAAGTTCGCCGTCTTCGTCCTCATCCTGTGCTACATCTGTTGTTTCTTCATCTTCAACCGTTGTTGTTTCTTCCTGTTCGGAAGATGTTTCAACCGTTGCTTCTTCATCAACGATTGTTGCATTGTCATCCTCTGCGAATGCGGGAATCGCACACATGCAAAGAATTGTCGCAACGGTCAAACAGATCATCTTGAAAATAATACTGTTCTTTTTCATTTGACATTCCTCCTAATATACCGATACTCGGCAATTATATACAAAAAAATTTAAAACTTGTTCAAGCCCTCAGGGCAACGCAATCACACGCCGTCATTCGTTTTTCTGCCATACTCTCACGTAATCGCATTGATAAAGAGCGGGCCAAACGGTCGAGTCATCGGGCGTGCCGTCCCAACCGTCGATTGCAAGGTTCAATATCATATACATTCCCTTTGCCTGACTGATAGCGTCTTTGTTTGTAAAATCATGACCTACCTGCACTCCGTCAACATAATATCTCATGTAATCCGGAGTCCACTCGAAACCGTAAGTGTGGAAATCCGCACTTGTGTCAAGCTCGAGATTCAAAACCTGTTCATGGCTGTAATGTTCGTTCCACGCCGGTCCGTAATGATAATTGACATGCAACTCGTTGGGCTTTGAGCACAAAACCTCAAGCATATCTATTTCGGGCGGCCAACCGTCACGAAGCATCCACCATGCCGGCCACATACCTTTGCCTTCCGGCATTTTAAGTCTTGCCTCAAAATAACCGTAATCAAAATTATATTTGTGATGCGTATTAATCGCACCCGATGTATAAACTATGTCATACTTTTTATTGTTAAACGTGCCTTGCTTTCCTTCGGAGTCCGCATGCTTTTTATTTTCGCCTTTAATCGTCAGCACGCCGTCTTTCACTATTACGTTTTCGGGCACACACCATGCCGCATGATTATGCGAGTGACCCCAAGAATAGTTATAGCTCCACTTCGTTTCGTCAAGACTGTCTCCGTCGAACTCATCATCGAAAACCAGCTCGTAATCTTCCGACAAAAACGACGGTCTTTCTATTTTCGAATTTTCAATCACGGGGAATTGTCTGCGCATGATACCGCTGTTTGCGGTAACGGGCAAACGCTTGTAATCTTCATACATATCGTCAATCATCTTCTTTGCGTCCGTATGCGATATCAAAGAGTTCGGATAAAACTTTTTATCGTTTTCGATTACTCCGTTAGAAAGAGCCACCTCTATATATGTAAGAAGCTCTTCCGAAATTTCTTTTTTATCTTCGAAAGTTACATCCTTGCCGACCGAAAGGTCGTTTTTCATGGCCTTCAGCGTGCGAACAACCATCGCCACCGCTTTTTCTTTTGTCAAATCTGCGTTCGGCTCAAAACTTTCTTCGTCGATTATGTCTGCATTCAACGCCGATTGTATATAGTCGGCATATTCGTCCGTCGAACTCGGATCTTTCGGCAAAAGCGGCTTTATTTTAGCCTTTTCGCAAAGCTCTTTCACAAACTCCGCTTCGCTGATAGCCGTACTTTGATTTTCCGCCTGTGAAAAAACAACACCGCATAGCGTAAAAAAGCACAGCGTTAAGGCAAATATCCTTTTTATTAACTTGTTTTTCATTTTACTCCTCCCGACAAGGGCACAAATATAGTTATTATGATACATCTATCATATATAATACACTAAAATTCCGCCCGTGTAAATAGTTTTGTTACTTTTTTTACACAAATTTTTTACCAAAAATTTAATAAATCGAGAGTATTTTCCCATTTGTCACGGCTGTGTGCATCCGCAATTTTTTTCAATCCGTGAACAAAGAAACCGCACATCGCATCGGCGCCTTTGTACGACAAATGCATCATATCCCCGGGTTTATCATTTTCATAATCCCAAATATGATATTTTTTGTACACCGCCTCACGACCTATTTCCGAGAACCATCCCGACGACAAATCCGTCAAGTCAACGTAAAAACAGCCTTTTTCTTCGGCAAGACGTCTCACGGCTTCGAAAAATTCGCTGTAATCTCCTCCGTCGGATTTTCCCGTATTGCTTTCGTCTCCCCAGCCGTAACCGGCGGAAATCTGCGGACTTACCAAAATCGGTATCATTCCTTTTTCTGCCGTTATGTCAATCATTTCGCCCAAGGAGGTCGTCATTTCTTCGACGCTCGAATAATATCGGTCGTTGATTCCGAACTGCAAAATAAACAAGTCGCCTTTTTGCCCTTCTTTTTCGACTATGTTAAAATTGAGTTCCTGCCATTTTTTCGCCCAGTAACCGCTCGCCGCAATATTCACAACGTCGGCTTTCACATAATTTTCAAGCAGCATCGCCCATCCGGTCATTACGCTGCCGTCTTCTTCCGTCCCGCTTCGCTTTAGCGGATAATAATTGCAAAGCGTAGAATCCCCACCCACAAAAATGCGGGTCTTCTTTTCTTTAATATCGTTTGCTCTCGCAAAAACAATATAATCGAGTTTGTCCGTCAATCCGTCCACCACAACGGAAAACTCATCGTTTTTCAACGTGAATTTTTCAAAAACATGTTCCGACGGATATTTCACCTCTTGCGTCCCGGGCATATCGAGATTCGATGCTATAAGATATCCGTTCAAATACACGCTCGCTTTCAAGCTTTCGCTTTTTTTCACACGCACATCA
>CAZRYW010000027.1:0-15632 GCA_964604405.1 uncultured Oscillospiraceae bacterium | reverse complement strand
TTTTGTTCATTATCATTTGGGCAAGGAGTGCGGATTGGTTGAAATTTGTCGAATAAAGAATTTCCGCACCTCGATATTTCGATTGGTAAAATTTGTTGATATGTATACTGACGAACATATCGGCGGGCGTGTTTTTCATGATTGAAAGACGCATATTCATATCGGACTTTTTCTTTTTGTCGAGTCCGTTCTTATCACTTCGGGTCAATACGGTTTTGTAGCCTCGTTCTGTCAGTTCTCGTGAGAGCTTTTCGGCTATTTCGATATTTAAATCGCTTTCGAGAGTTCCGGATGGTGAGACGGCACCGCCGTCCGGGAAACCGTGACCCGGGTCTATTACAATACATTTGAGGTTTTCGTGAACGAATTGTGCGGCAGGTGTGGTGGTGTGACTTATCGAAAGTGCGATCAGTATGATTAAAACGCCTATGCCCAGATAGACGATTCCTCGTTTTATAACTATAACCATGTTTTCACCTCTTTTATACACTTTATGTATTCAAAAACGGAAAAATGCCGAGAAGGGAGAGTAATATACAAAAAAATATTGCATATAATTAAATAAAGCGTGCTTTTATACATAAAGGAGTTGTGATGTTATGGAAAATAATTTTATAAGCTTGCAGGGAATGGTTGACGGAGATATAAGCTACAGTCATAATGTGTTGAATGAAGAATTTTATAAATTCACGTTGAAGGTATCGAGATTATCGGGAGTTGTTGATTCGATTCCCGTGACCGTGGCAAAAAAACTCATTGAAACAAATGAGCTGAAAAGCGGTGATTTTATAACATTGACGGGACAGCTCAGAAGCTACAATAAAAATTATGAAAACCGAACAAGGCTTATTCTGACTGCTTTCGCAAAGTCGATAACGGACAGCGAAAAAGAAGATGAAAATCCGAACAGTGTTGTGCTCAACGGATATGTGTGCAAAGAACCGACGTACAGAAAAACGCCTTTCGGAAGAGAAATTACCGATGTTATAATTGCCGTGAATCGTGCGTTTAATCGTTCGGATTATATACCGACGATTTGTTGGGGGAAAAATGCTGTTTTGTGCAAGGATTTGCCGGTCGGAACAAATGTACTTATAAAAGGCAGATTGCAGTCGAGAGAATATACAAAACGAAACGGCGATGATTTTGAAATAAGAACAGCATACGAAGTCTCTGTGGGAGAAATTGAAGAAATTTCGTAAATTGTTGTTGCACTGACAGAAAAAATATAGTATAATGTTCTCACACGATACTGATGAGGTGTATAATGAGAATTATAGGTCTTGACTATGGCGAAGCTCGCATCGGTGTGAGCGTGAGCGATATAATGGAAACAATAGCGAATCCGCTTGATACAATCGAAGAACGCGATCGGGAAAAACAGCTCGAAAAGGTGATTGAGGTTGTGGAAAGGGAAAAAGCCGAGAAGATAGTTGTCGGATTGCCCAAGCGCATGGACGGAAGCTTGGGACACCGTGCCGAGTACACGAGAGAATTTGCGGAAGAATTGGCACAGCGGTGTTCTTTGCCTCTTGTTATGTGGGATGAAAGGCTCTCGTCTTCGGAAGCACACCGTATGCTCGAAAGCGGCGGAGTGAGCGGAAAAAAGAGAAAAACAAAGGTGGATAAGATTGCGGCTGTATTGATTTTGCAGACGTATCTTGACAGCCAAATCAGAATATGAAAGGAAGATTACGATGGATAACAACAAGGATGAAATTCTTGAAACTATGGAGGATTTCGACATTTTGGACGAAATTAACTATGAAGATGCCACTTATTTTGCGATGACTCCCATTGAAGGAGAAGCCGAAGGCGAAGTTTTTATAATGAAGCTCGTTGAAGTGGACGGTGCCGAAATGCTTGAAAGCGTTGAAGACGAAGCATTGTTTGATACGATTTACGAAATTTTTAAAGAAAACAACAAAGACGAATTTGATTTCGAAGACTGATTGAATTTTAACATAATCGCTCTGCGGTGTGCGTAAATTGCGAGGTAATATTTGAACCAACACTTTGATTAAGGGAGAACAATCTCGAATCGCTGCGTGTAGGCTCTCCCTCGGGAAACCGACGAAGAGAGAAACCCATAACCGATGCGGATTTCACCCACCTGCTTCGCAGGTTTCAAATAAGCTTCGTATACGGCATTGTGGGGCTTTTATTGTATAAAATCGTATGTAGAGACGAACAAATGAAAAGGTCGTGTTAAAATGAGCAAAATCAAGTGCAATAAATGCGGTGCGGATATTAAAATCAAAACCGTTTTTTTGGAAAAAGCAGGATGCGAAAATTGCGGAAACAGTATAGATTTTACGCTTATGGAGCAATTTGACGGCTTGAGGCAGGGACTGATGTTTGCAAGCGCAGTTGTTGTAGGCATATTGTTGTTTGTGTTTTTAATCGGTTCGGGCATAGGTCTCGGCGAACTTGCAGGGGTGATATCATCCATGAGTGCGGGTGCTGTCGGAATTTTTTTGTTGGCGGCATGTGTTTTTGTGCTCGTTGTCGGAACAATCGAAAGAATTATCGGATGCCGCATTTACGAGCAATGGAGACTGAGAGAAGAAGAACTCGAAAAAATTGCCGAAAAGAAAAGAGCGGAAGAAAACGAATGAAAAAAGTGCGAATTGAGACTAACAGCCTCGATTCGCACTTTTTTGAAATAATTAATTTAACGGTTTGAGTTTTGAAAGAAGTTTGCCTGTGCCTTTGGCAACGGTTGAGGTGGGGTCTTCGGGAATAATCACTTTGATGCCCGTTGCGGACTGAATCAATTTGTCAAATCCGTAGAGGAGACTGCCGCCGCCCGTGAGAGTGATGCCTCTGTCGGAAATATCTCCCGCAAGTTCGGGAGGGGTCAGTTCCAAAACATTTTTGATTTCTTCGACAATGGAGTTGACGGGTTCTGTGAGAGCTTCCATGATTTCGTTGGACGAGATGAGCATGGATTGGGGGAGACCCGAAACCAAACTGCGACCTTTAATTTCGCATGTGAGAACTTCGGGACGTTTGAGAACGCAACCTATTTCTTTTTTTACGTATTCGGCTGTTTTTTCGCCGATAATCAACGCAAATTTTTTGCGTGCATATCTGACGATTGCTTCGTCAAATTTATCACCTGCGATTTTGAGAGAAGCGGAGGATACGATTCCGTTCATGGAAATGACGGCAATATCGGTAACACCGCCGCCTATGTCAACAACCATACTGCCGGAGGGACGGGATATATCAATACCTGCGCCGATTGCGGCAGCGATGGGAGCGGATACGATATGAACCTTTCTGGCACCGCTTTTGAGCAAAACGTCTTGCACGGCACGCTTTTCGACTTCGGTTGCGCCGCCGGGAACAGAAACCGCAACAAGCGGTTTGATGATGTTTTTTGAGCAAACTTTTTTGATGAACACCGTAAGCATTTCTTCGGTTGCGTTATAATCTGAAATAACGCCGTCTTTCATGGGACGAACGGCAATGATGCCCATGGGAGTCCTGCCGAGCATTACTTCGGATGCTTGTCCGACATCGTGGATGGACTTTCCCGAACGATATTTTGTAACGATTGAAGGTTCACGTAAAACTATGCCTTTATTTTTGGTGCAAATGAGTACGCTTGAAGTACCCAAATCGATTCCTATTTCGTGTATATGATTAAACAAGCACGGTCACCGGCCTTTCTTTTGTATAAAAGAACAATTTATTGTCAATAAAAATATGATATCAAATAAAAGAGAATAAATCAATGATTTTTTGATTTATTTTGTACTGCTTGACAAAAAGACAAAAGTAAGATATTATATAATAGAAAATTTATTTGTAAAGGATTTGATATTTTTTATGGACAGTAGTCTATGGCTGATTTTGATTGTACTTTTGGGGTTGTCGGCATATTTTTCGGCAAGTGAAACGGCGTTTTCGGCATTTAATCGTGCGAGAATGAAAAATCATGCGCAAAACGGCAACAAGAAAGCATCGCTTGTACTTAAAATGAGCGAAAATTTCGACAAGGTTATATCAACACTTTTGGTCGGAAACAATATTGTTAACATTACCGCAACGAGTATTTCGACGATATTGTTTTCCAAGCTGATTAGAGACCAAGGATTGGCAACGACACTTTCTACGGTCTTTATGACGTTAGCGGTACTTATTTTCGGTGAAATTACACCTAAATCACTTGCAAAACAGGCTCCCGAATCCGTGGCTATGATTTCGGCTCCGATTTTGAATTTTTTCAGCACCGTGCTCTCGCCGCTCAATTTTCTTTTTATAAAATGGCAAAAGCTTGTTTCGAAGGTTTTTCACATCAACAATGCCGATGTTATTACCGAAGACGAGTTGCTGACCATTGTTGACGAAGCACAGCAGGACGGAGGCATTAACAGTCAGGAAGGCGAACTTATTCGAAATGCAATAGAGTTTAACGATATTTCCGTTGACGAGGTTTTGACTCCGAGAGTGGATGTTATTGCAGTTGACATCGAATGGAACAAGGAAAAAATCGGCGAAGTATTCGAACAATCCGGATTTTCGAGACTTCCGGTCTATAAAGATACTATTGATAACATTATAGGCGTGGTTACGCACAGGGATTTTGTCAACGAGGAAAAGAATGAAATTTTCAGACTTGAAAATGCGATGAATCCCGTTAAATTCATATTCCCGACGATGAAAATATCGAAGCTTTTGAGATTGTTGCAACAAACAAAATCACATCTTGTTGTGGTTAGTGACGAATACGGCGGAACAGAGGGTATTGTTACGCTTGAAGATATTATAGAAGCTCTCGTCGGTGAGATTTGGGACGAAAACGACGATGTTGTAAACAGCGACTATGAAAAAATATCGGACGATGTTTATAAAGTGAACGCTTCGGCACCGCTTGAAGATATGTTCGAATATTTTGATTTGGCTTTTGACGAAGAGGAAAACGATGATATCAATACCGTGGGCGGTTTTGTCACGTCGCAGCTTGAAAAAATTCCCGATGCGGGGGACAGCTTTGAGTATGAAAATCTCAAATTTACGGTTACGTCGGTCGATTCGGCACGTGTTTTGAGCGTTCTTGTCAAAGTCGGAGAAAAAAAGCAAACAGAAGAATAAAAGCATTTTTCAATCAGAAGCCTCGAGTAAGTCTCGGGGCTTTGTTGTGTAAAGATAACAATAGCACGGGATTTCGGTCATTTTGCATAAAAAACGCATGGAGATAATGTGAAATGTTAATAAATTAAAAAAATTTATCCGAACGTAAAAAAAAGTGTTGTAAATTAAAAACATAGATGTTATAATAAATGACGGTATTTTGATGGCTGAAAGCTGTCGAAAATTTAACATGATAGAGGGGATTACAATGGCAAACAAGGAAAGAAGAGTCGGTACGGTATCAAGAGGTATTCGTTGTCCCATTATACGTGAAGGCGATGATCTTGCATCAATCGTTGCAACAAGCGTTTTGGAAGCTGCCGAATACGAAGGTTTCGAAATCCGTGACAGAGATGTTATTTCCGTGACAGAGTCTATTGTTGCAAGAAGTCAGGGAAACTATGCTTCTATTGATGATATTGCGACTGATGTTAAAGCAAAATTGGGTGGTGACACGGTAGGTGTTATTTTCCCGATACTTTCCCGTAACCGTTTTGCTATTTGCTTGAAAGGTATTGCAAAGGCGGTTAAAAAAGTTGTTCTTATGCTCAGCTATCCCTCCGATGAAGTCGGCAATGAGCTTATCAGTATTGACAAAATCGATGCTGCCGGTATTAATCCTTACAGCGATGTTCTTTCGCTCGAAAGATACCGTGAGCTTTTCGGTGAAAATAAACATGAATTTACAGGCGTTGACTATGTTCAGTATTATTCTGATGTAATAAAAGAATGCGGTGCGGATGTTGAAATCGTTTTTGCAAATCAGGCAAAAGCTATTTTGAACTACACGGACTGTGTAATCAACTGCGATATTCATACTCGTAAGCGTACAAAGAGAATTCTTCTTGATGCGGGCGCAAAGGTTGTTTGCTCTCTTGACGATATTCTCACATCTCCCGTAAACGGTTCGGGTTGCAACGAAAAGTACGGTCTTCTCGGTTCAAACAAGTCCACGGAAGACAAAATCAAGCTTTTCCCGAAGGAATGTAAAGAACTTGTTTTGGATATTCAGAAGAAAGTAATGGATGCTACAGGCAAGCACGTTGAAGTTATGGTATACGGCGACGGCGCTTTCAAGGATCCTCAGGGCAAGATTTGGGAACTTGCCGACCCGGTTGTATCTCCCGCATTTACAGATGGTCTTATCGGCACACCCAATGAATTGAAGCTTAAGTATCTTGCGGATAATGATTTTGCGGATCTTTCCGGCGAAGCATTGAAAGAAGCTATCAGCAAGAGCATTAAAGAAAAAGACGGTAACCTTGTGGGCAGCATGGCATCTCAGGGTACAACACCCCGTCAGCTTACGGACCTTATAGGTTCTTTGTGTGACCTTACATCGGGTTCCGGTGACAAGGGTACACCCGTTGTATTGGTTCAGGGTTATTTCGATAACTACACAAACTGATTTTGGATTTTACGAAAAAAGCGACTTGTGTCGCTTTTTTTGTGCGTTTTTCAGTTGATGTGGAATAAAATGTAGTTGCTTTTTCGATATCTTTATATTATAATAAATAAGATAGTTTATCCAAACTGAAAGGAATGGTTTAAAATGTATTTATCCAAGAAATATTCTTCAATCAGCCCGTCTGCGACGTTGGCGATTGACTCTAAATTCAAGGCAATGAAGGCTGAAGGACAGGACGTTGTAGGATTCGGCGCCGGAGAACCCGATTTCCCCACACCTCGTCACATAAAAGACGCCGCTATTTTTGCCATTGAAAACGATATAACAAAATATACTCCCGCATCCGGTACGGTAGACGTTAAAAAAGCCGTGTGCGAAAAGTTTTTGAACGAAAACGGATTGGAATACAAAATCGAAAATATCGTTGTATCGAACGGTGCAAAGCATTCTCTCAACAATGCGCTCGGTGCGATTTTGAATCCCGGTGACGAAGTTATTATTCCGGCTCCGTGCTGGGTAAGTTATCCCGAAATGGTACTTCTTGCCGACGGCGTTCCCGTGATTGTGGAATCGACGGAAGAAGAAGGATTTTTGCCCACTATAGAAAAAATCAAGGCTGCCGTTACGGATAAAACAAGAGCTATTATAATCAACAATCCCTCAAACCCCACAGGTATGTGCTATACCGAAGAGGTGCTCAGACAGATAGCCGCACTTTGTGTGGAAAAGAATATATATATTATTGCGGATGAAATTTACGAAAGCCTTGTTTACGACGGAAAGAAGAATTTTTCCGTTGCGACAATCAGCGACGAAGTAAAGGATCTGACGATTCTTGTTAACGGTGTGTCAAAGACATATGCGATGACGGGTTGGAGAATCGGCTATACGGCAAGTAATGCACGTATTGCGAAAATTATGGGAAATGTTCAGTCTCATGCAACAAGCAACCCCAACTCGATTGCACAGTATGCAACAATTGCGGCTCTTACGGGAGACAAGGAACCTGTTGCCGTGATGAAGAAGGCTTTTGAAGAAAGACGAAATCACATGGTTGAAAGAATGAATAAGATTGACGGCGTAAGCTGTATTATGCCTGACGGTGCTTTCTATATCATGATGAATATTTCTCAGCTCATCGGAAAAGAAATTGACGGTACGGTTATTACGGGCAGTGATGTTTTTGCCGAAAAGTTTCTTGAAATCGAAAAAGTTGCGGTTGTACCCGGCAAGAGCTTCGGTACGGATATTCATGTGAGATGGAGTTATGCCACAAGCATGGAAAATATAGATAAAGGTCTTGACAGACTCGAATCGTTTGTGGCAAAATTGAAGTAAGGGATAACCTTATAAAAAAACAGAGGAGATGCGAATATGAAATTAGGAATTATCGGTGCGGGCAATATGTCGTCGGCAATTTTGCATGGTGTAATAAAAGCGGGTGATTTCAAGGTTGAGGATATTTACGTTAGTGAAATTCTCGAAGAAAAACTTCAAAAAACGGCATCACTCGGAGTTCATACGACAACCGATGCAAGAGTTGTTGTCGAAAACAGCGATTATATTATTTTCGGAGTAAAGCCGAATGTTATACTTAAAGTTATGGACAGCGTAAAAAACTTTATAGGCGACAAGGTGATTATTTCAATAGCCGCAGGTATCAGCGTTGACAGCATAAAAGCTGTTTTGGGTAAAAAAGCAAAGGTTGTTCGCACAATGCCGAATATGCCTGCTTTGGTGAGTGCGGGAATGACTGCCGTGTGCAAGACCGATGATGTCACAGCCGAAGAGATGCAGGTTGTTCTCGATATATTTGATTCTATCGGCAAAACAGCTCTTTTGCCCGAGTCTCTTATAAATACGGCAACCGCAACAAACGGAAGCGGACCTGCATATGTGTTCATGATGATCGAAGCCATGGCGGATGCGGCGGTACTTCACGGCATTCCCAGAGATACTGCGTATTTGCTTGTTACACAGACCATTTTGGGTGCGGCAAAGCTTGCTCTTGAAACGGGAACACATCCCGGACAACTCAAAGATATGGTTTGTTCCCCCGGAGGAACGGCGATTGAGGCGGTTTATCAGCTTGAATCCGACGGTTTCAGAGCGTCGCTTATCAATGCGATTGACCGTTGCGTAAAAAAAGCAAACAGCATGGGTCAGAGCGATAAATAATCGGACAAACATTCATAAAATTCCCCGTTTTGTCATACTTATAACTGACAGAATGGGGGAATTTTTTTGCAACGAAAAAAAGCTTACGGAGAATATCGAGCAATGACGATTGCGGCGGTAATTTTGTTGACGTTGGGGATGGTTTTGGGGGCTTTGGCGGTTTGTTATATGCCGAACGACCTGATAGAAGAAACGCAAAAAAGTTTTGTTATCTCGCAAGGCGGCAACGATAGTTTTCCGAAACTGCTGAGAACCAATTTTATAATTGAGTTTTTGTGGATTTTTGCGATATGGCTGTTGACGACCAGGAATTTGACGAAAGTTTTTGCACCTTTCGTTGCGATATTGCGCGGTGCGGTTGTGGGGTTTTGTGTCGAATTTGCGTTTGGAGCGGAAAACTCAAAAGAAATTATTTTAACGGGGATATTGCCTCAATGTATTGTGGGACTTCCCGTAATGACCGTTTTTTTTGCAATGTGTGTAAACTATGCAAAGGAAAAAAGAGAATCTCGCTCGGAATCCAAATATTTTATTTTGGGCGGATGCTTCACGCTTGTTACCTTGGTGACGGCGCTGGTTGAATCACTTACGGTCATGCTGTTTATAAATATCTCATAAAATCGGAGAAGAAAATTTTGTGATTTTGCTATGTATACAAAATCGAAAAAATGATATAAAATAATGTGCAAAGGGGTGAGGCAATTGGAAAAGATTTTGAATGATTACAGAGAGTATCTTTGCATTAGCGCAAGCTCGAATACGGTTAATTCGTATATTAGTGACCTGGCAAAGTTTTTGCGTGAAAACGAAATAAAGACATGCTCGGATTTGAAAAAAATCAATGCCGACAGCGTGGAAGAGTATGTATCTTGGCTGAAAACAAAAGGAATGGAATATTCAACCATATCGAGAATTATTGCCTCGCTCAGAAAATTTTTTCTTTATTGCATTAAAATCAAATTGTTAAATCAAGATTTTACGGTCGGAATAGAAATACCGAAAGTGGGACGAAAGCTTCCGGATGTGATGACTTATGATGAGGTTGTCAGCTTGATTGAGGCACCTGATATAACAACGACAAAAGGAATACGAGACAAGGCGATGCTCGAAATGATGTATGCAACGGGTGCAAAAGTCAGCGAGGTAATCAATCTCAAGCTCAGTGACATCAGTTTTAAAAACGAGATAGCCGTTATTCACAGCGGAGACAAGCACAGATTTATTCCTTTGGGAAAAGCGTGCATTGATGCCGTGAGGTTGTATCTTCATGAAGCGAGAGACGAAATGGTTACGGATAAGTCGGACGATACGCTTTTTTTGAATTTTTACGGTCAGCCGATGACGAGACAGGGATTTTGGAAAGTGATAAAGCAATATATAACAAAACTGGACATAGGGAAAAACATTACTCCGAGATCTATAAGACACTCGTTTGCGCTCCATCTTTTGAAAAACGGAGCCGATGCGGAATCGGTCTCGGAAATGCTCGGCTACAGCGATGTTGCTTCGACGAAAATTTACATAGATGTGATGAACGATAAAATCAAAGAAGTGTACAAAACATCGCATCCGAGAGCCTAAGAGAGGCGAAAGCGAAGATTTAAGGAGGCTTTCCGCCTCTCTTTTTTGTGTAATACTTTATTGTAGACACGTTCGAGTATTTGTGATAAGATGATTTTGAGGTGATTTGATGAGGACAATACTGCATTGCGATTGCAATTCGTTTTTTGCATCGGTCGAGGCACTTGATAACCCCGAACTGAAAAATATACCGATGGCAGTCGGAGGAAGCGAAGAAAAAAGAAAAGGTATTATCCTCGCAAAAAACGACGCCGCAAAAAAATACGGAATAGTTACGGCTGAAACAATCGCTTCGGCAAGGAAAAAATGTCCGACGCTGATAGTTGTACCTCCGAGGCATGAGCGATATGAGGAAATATCGAAAAAGGTTAATGATATATACAAAGAATACACAGAATATGTGGAACCGTTTGGAATTGACGAGTCGTGGCTTGATGTGACCGACGTGAAAGAATTGTTCGGTGACGGGATAAAAATCGCAAACGAATTGCGAAGTCGCATAGCCGAAGAGGTGGGTATAACCATATCGGTCGGCGTAAGCTTTACAAAAGCTTTTGCGAAACTGGGAAGCGATATGAAAAAGCCCGATGCCACAACCGTGATAATGCCGAGCGATATTGAAAGAAAAGTGTATCCGCAAAATCTCGATACACTTTTGTTTGCGGGCAAAAAAACATGTGAAAGGTTTAAAGACTACGGGATTGTTACAATCGGTGACTTGGCGAAATGCGACGAGAGGTTTGTGGAGAGAAATTTCGGAAAAAGCGGAGTTATGCTGCAAAGCTTTGCAAAAGGCCGTGACGGAGAGCGGGTAAAAAGCATCTATGACACGGATGAGGTAAAGTCTGTGGGAAATTCGTATACCTTTCCGCATGACCTTACGAGCGAAGACGAAATCAGAGCGGCACTTGTTAAACTCGGAGATACTGTATCTGCGAGAATGAGAGCGATGAAAGTGAAAGGCAAGGTTGTCGGGATTGTGATAAAGGATGAAAATTTGCACACAATCACAAGACAGGTGACGTTATCGACTCCGACAAATCACGGGGGCGAATTGTCTCAAAATGCGATAAAACTCGAGAAATTATCGGTGAATAATTCGATAGGAATAAGAATGTTGGGAATATGGGCTGCAAATCTTATTGAAGAGGATGAGGGACAGTTGTCGCTCTTTGATATAACCGATAACAAAAAAAGCGAACAACTTGATGCGGCAATTGATAAAATACGTGAAAAATACGGAAAAAATGCCGTTAAGTATGCATCTGCCGAGGAATACGATTTAAAATATGCCGAAGAGACAAAGGAAACTTACTAAACTTTATGAATTGTATTGACAATAAATATACATTTTTGGTAAAATATAATGGAGAATTTATTTGAAGAAAAGAGGAATTAGAACATGAAGACACCTAAGGTAGCACTCATCATGGGCAGCGATTCTGATTTTGAAGCGGTAAAGCCTTGTATAAAAAGGTTGAAAAGCTTTGGAATAGAAACTGTTGTGAGAGTTTTATCGGCACACAGAACACCCGATGAGTCTAAAGATTTCGCATCAAATGCGGAAAAGAACGGTTTTGACTGTATAATTGCGGCGGCAGGCAAAGCGGCACATCTTCCGGGAGTGCTGGCGGCATTTACGACGCTTCCCGTAATCGGTATTCCGATTAAATCATCTACTATGGACGGGATGGATTCCCTTTTCTCAATAGTGCAGATGCCTCCGGGCATACCCGTTGCAACCGTTGCTATAAACGGTAGTGACAATGCGGCAATTCTCGCTTGCCAGATTCTTTCTCTTCGTTATCCCGAACTCGGTGAAAAGATGAAAGAACTTAAAATCGAGATGCGTGAAAAAGTTTTGGAAAAAGATGCAAAAATTCAGGCTTTGGCCGATGAAATATAACAAGAGAGGAAAGAATTAAAATGAGTGAAAGTTACAAAAATGCCGGCGTTGACGTTGAAGCCGGTTACGAAGCTGTCAGATTGATGAAAGCTGACGTTAAAAAGACATTTGTTGAAGGCGTTATGAGTGATATAGGTGGTTTCGGCGGTCTTTTCTCTATTAACAAGGGCCTTTACGAAGAACCCGTTTTGGTATCGGGTACGGACGGTGTGGGCACAAAGCTTAAGATGGCTTTTCTTGCCGACAAACATGATACTGTAGGTATTGATGCTGTTGCGATGTGTGTCAATGACGTTGTTTGCAGCGGCGCAAAGCCCCTTTTCTTCCTCGACTATGTAGCTGTGGGTAAGAACGTTCCCGAAAAGGTTGCAACTATAGTTAAAGGTGTTGCGGACGGATGCGTTCAGGCAGGATGTGCCCTGATAGGCGGCGAAACTGCCGAAATGCCCGGTTTTTATCCTGTGGATGAATACGATATTGCGGGATTTACTGTCGGTATTGTAGATAAGAAAAACATTATCGACGGAAGTCGTCTTTCGGCAGGAGACGTACTTATCGGTATTGCATCGAGCGGTGTTCATTCGAACGGATTCTCTCTTGTAAGAAAAGTTTTCGGTGTTAACGATGATGCTGAAAAGTTGAATGTATATATTGACTCTTTGGGCGATACTCTTCTCAACACCTTGCTTACACCTACAAAGATTTATGTTAAGAGTGCGCTTAAACTGATTGAAGAATGTGATGTAAGAGCTATCAGCCATATTACGGGCGGTGGTTTCTATGAAAATATTCCCAGAATGTTGCCCGAAAACCTCAAAGCTGTAATCAAAAAAGATTCTTTTGAAATTCTTCCTATATTCAAGCTTATTGCCGAAACGGGAAATATTCCCGAAAGAGATATGTTCAATACGTTTAACATGGGCATCGGAATGATTGCGGCAGTTCCCGCGGAAGATGCCGAAAAAGCCGTGAAGCTTCTCAATGAAATGGGCGAAAAGGCTTATGTTATCGGAAGCGTTGAAGAAGGCGCAAACGGGGTAGAGCTTGTATGAAAAGAATAGGCGTTCTCGTTTCGGGCGGAGGCACTAATTTGCAGGCGATAATAGACGCATGCAAATCGGGTGTGATTCATTCGGGCGAGGTTGTTACCGTTGTCTCCAACAAGAAAGACGTTTATGCTCTTGAAAGAGCGAAAAAAGCGGGAATCGAGGGCGTTGTAATTGATAAAAAAGCGTTCTCGGATCCTGAGAAATTCGATGAAGCATTGTGCGAACATATGAAGAGCAGAGATGTTGACCTTGTTGTTATGGCGGGTTTTTTGTGCATAATCGGAGATACGTTTATTAATGCTTTCGAGAACAGGATTATCAATATTCATCCGTCGTTGATACCTTCGTTTTGCGGAGAGGGATTTTACGGACTGAAAGTTCATGAGGCTGCGTTAAACTACGGCGTAAAAGTGTCCGGCGCAACTGTACATTATGTGTCGAGTGTTGTGGACGGAGGAAAAATTATAAAACAAAAGGCTGTATATGTGCATGAAAACGATACTCCGCAGACACTTCAAAAACGTATAATGGAAGAAGCGGAATGGAAAATACTCCCCGAAGCGATTGAAGAAATCTGTGCAAATATGTAGTGAAAGAGGTTTTTTGAAATGATACTTTCTGAAGAACTTAAAAACAATTCATACCCCGGAAGAGGTATTGTGATAGGAAAGAGCAAGTGCGGAAAATATGCCGTAACGGCGTATTTTATCATGGGTAGAAGCGAAAACAGCAGAAACCGTGTGTTTGTGGAAGACGGCGACGGTATTCGCACACAAGCGTTTGATCCGTCGAAACTTACGGATCCGCATCTGATAATTTATGCGCCTGTAAGAGTGCTCGGAAACAAGACAATTGTTACAAACGGAGATCAGACGGATACAATTTATAATCTTATGAATCAACAGTTGACGTTTGAACAGAGTCTTCGTACACGTGAATTTGAGGATGACGCTCCCAACTTTACACCTCGTATTTCGGGAATAATGAAAGTCGATGGCGGAAACTACAGCTATGCCATGAGCATTTTGAAAAGCAACAACGGCAATCCCGATTCGTGCCTCAGATTTACGTTCTCATACAAAAATCCCGTTGCGGGCGAGGGCCATTTTATCCATACATATATGGGAGACGGTAATCCTCTTCCGTCTTTCAAAGGAGAACCGAAAGAAGTTGTTATTGACCAAGATATTGATTCATTCACGGAGACGATATGGAACTCGTTGAATGAAGAAAACAAAGTTTCTTTGTTTGTGAGATATATTAACATCGAAGACGGAACGTACGAAACACGCATTATTAATAAAAACAACTAAGGAGAGATAGCGATGAATTCAATGCAGTTAAAATACGGTTGCAATCCCAATCAGAAGCCTTCGCGCATTTTTGTCGAAAACGGAGAATTGCCGATTGAAGTTTTAAACGGAAACCCCGGATATATTAATCTTCTCGACGCTTTTAACGGATGGCAGCTTGTCAGAGAGCTTAAAAAAGCAACGGGACTTCCTGCGGCTACAAGCTTTAAGCATGTTTCTCCGGCGGGAGCTGCGGTAGGAGAACCTCTTTCGGATACTCTCAAAAAGATATATTTTGTCGAGGACAAAGAGCTTTCTCCTTTGGCATGTGCATATGCGAGAGCGAGAGGTGCCGACAGAATGAGTTCTTTCGGTGATTTTGTTGCACTCAGCGATGTTTGCGATGTGCCTACGGCGATGCTTTTGAAACCCGAAGTAAGCGACGGTATAATCGCTCCCGGTTACGAACCCGAAGCTCTTGAAATTTTGAAGAGCAAGAGAAGAGGAACATATAACATAATCAAAATTGACGAAAACTATGTTCCCGATCCGATCGAACGCAAGCAGGTGTTCGGCGTGACTTTTGAACAGGGAAGAAACGAGCTTGAAATCAATTCCGATATGCTTTCGGAAATCGTGACGAAAAACAAAGAGATTCCCGACAGCGCAAAAAGAGATCTTTTGATTGCATTGATTACGCTCAAATATACTCAGTCAAACTCCGTTTGCTATGCAAAGGACGGTCAGGCGATAGGTATCGGCGCAGGTCAGCAGTCGAGAATTCATTGTACACGTCTTGCGGGAGGAAAAGCCGACAACTGGTGGCTTCGTCAGTCTCCTCAGGTGTTGAATCTCAAATTCCTCGATACGGTAGGCAAACCCGACAGAGATAATGCAATCGATGTTTATATGTCGGATGACTATATGGATGTTTTGGCTGACGGTATTTGGGAGAATATTTTTGCCGAAAAGCCGCCTGTATTTACACGTGAAGAAAAGAGAGCTTGGCTTGATAAAAATACCGATGTTGCACTCGGCGCGGATGCGTTTTTCCCGTTCGGAGACAACATTGAGAG
>CAZRYW010000026.1:0-15764 GCA_964604405.1 uncultured Oscillospiraceae bacterium | reverse complement strand
TGATTGATTCTCTCTTCGAATTCCTCAAACTTTAACGGTCTGTTATCAAAAGCACTCGGCAGTCTGAAACCGTAATCCACCAAACTTTCTTTTCTGCTCCGATCTCCCGCATACATAGCCCTAACCTGCGGTATCGTAACATGACTTTCGTCCACAACAAGCAAAAAATCATCGGGAAAATAGTCCAAAAGAGTGTACGGCGCACTTCCCGCAGGACGACCCGAAATATGCCTCGAGTAATTCTCGATTCCCGAGCAATACCCTATTTCTCTCATCATCTCGATATCGTACTCGGTTCTTTCGCTGATTCTCTGCGCTTCCAAAAAACGATCTTCGCTCCTGAAATATTCCACCCGCTCATCGAGTTCTTCTCGTATTGTCGCAATCGCCGCTTCTCGCTTTTCCTTTGTCGTAACATAATGCGATGCGGGATAAATGCCTATATGGTCTCTCGTGCCGATAATTTCTCCCGTCAAAACATCAATTTCGCTTATCCTGTCTATTTCGTCTCCGAAAAATTCAATTCGCACAGCATTTTCGCCGCTGTTTGACGGGAATACTTCGAGCACGTCTCCTCGCACCCTGAACTTGCCTCTCACAAAATTAATATCGTTTCTCTCGTATTGCATTTCGATCAGACGTTTAATTACCTCATCACGGTCTTTCATCATCCCCGGCCTCAGCGAAATTATCATCGTCGAATAATCTTCCGGGTCACCCAAACCGTAAATACAGCTAACCGACGCCACCACAATAACATCTCTTCTTTCAAAAAGAGCCGTCGTTGCACTATGACGCAACTTATCTATTTCTTCATTCAATTGTGCATCTTTTTCAATATACGTATCACTCGCATGAATATACGCTTCGGGCTGATAATAATCGTAATAGCTCACAAAATACTCTACCGCATTTTCGGGAAAAAACTCCTTAAATTCGCTGCAAAGCTGTGCCGCCAATGTCTTGTTGTGAGCCAACACAAGAGTCGGTTTGTTTACTTTTTCGATAACGTTTGCAATCGTAAACGTTTTACCCGAGCCGGTAACGCCCAAAAGTATTTGTCCCTTGTCTCCTCTCACAACTCCGTCGGCCAATTTTTCTATAGCCTCGGGTTGATCCCCCGAAGGTTTATATTCGGAATGTAATATGAATCTATCCGTAAAACCACCGCCAATACACGAACATTTGTTCTATTATACGACAAAATTTTAATCATGTCAATACATGATTAAAATTCTTCCCAAATATCTTCTATAATACGCACACTTTCCCGCAACATGCACTCGTCTTCTTCGGAAAATCTTCCTACTGTCGGGCTGTCGATATCAAGCACGCCTTTGATTTCGCCGTTCACTCTTATCGGCAGCACAATTTCAGATTCGGATGCACAGTCACATGCGATATGCCCCGGGAATTCATGCACGTTTTCGACTCGCATTATTTCATTTTCCGCAACGGCACGTCCGCACACGCCTTTTCCCACGGGTATTCTCACACATGCCGTTTTTCCCTGAAAAGGTCCCAAACGCAGCACTTCGCCATCCAACAGGTAAAAACCTACCCAATTTATATTATCGAGGTATTCGTTCAAAAGAGCCGAGGCGTTGGACAGATTTGTAACAAGTCCGTCTTCTTTCGCAAGTAACGCCTCCAGTTTTTTATTCATCTCATTCATTTTCGTCCTCCATAATCTCTATGGTCAGTCTGACTCCGCTTTCAATGTCATAAATCGGCTTCCATCCGATTTTTTTCAGTTTTGTTCCGTCAAGTACACCGCGCACAATGTTGCCCGCTCCTTTTACTCCGTCTTTCGGAATATCAAACACAACTTTTTTGCCGGCACATTCGGCAATCGTCTTTGCCAAATCGGCAATTGATACAATGCTTTTGTCATTTGCGATATTGTACGCATTTTTGCTCTCTCCGTTCAAAAGAGCCGTCACGATTCCGCTCACGCAATCAAACACAGACGTATAGCTTCTCACGGGAAGTCCCTGACTTTTCAAGACAATATCTCTGCCCTCTCTCACGCAGTTAAAAAACTCGCTCATCGCTCTCGAATCACGCCTTAACTGTGTCGGACCGTATGTATGCGACGGACGAACAATAACGGTATCCACCCCATATTGTTCCGAAAAACAAACACACAGGTTTTCCGCCGCCCTTTTTGCCGAAGGATAGCATCCTCTCGGTTCCGTAAAATTAACTTTGCCGATATATCCCTCGTCAAAAGCATCGCACACTCCGTCCCATTGACCGTACACCTCTCCCGAAGATACAAACAAAAATCTTTTCGTATTGTTTTTCCTTGCGTATTCCAAAAGGTTGTATGTCCCTTCAAAATTGCTCGTCATTGTTCCCACGGGATCAATTGCAAACATCTTCGGGTCGGCATTGCTCGCCGCATGAATAATATAGTCAAATTTTATCGTCGTGTCAGTTTTCTTTTGCAAATCATATTCAAAATACAAAAGACTTTCGCTTTCGACCATTCGTGCATCAAAACTTTTTCTGCTTCTCGATGCCGCATATATTTTCATTCCGAGATTCAATCTTCCGTTTATAATAAGAAGATAGTCCGTCAAAGCTTTTCCGATAAGCCCCGTTGCACCCGTTATAAGGATTGATTTTCCGCTTAGTTTTTCATAATCGAGACTCGGATTTATCACGCTTTCCAATGCACGTAAATATTTTTCGCTGTTTTTGGGCATTTTATCCAATCCTTTACTTTAACCAGTTTGATTTTTCCGCCGCCAAAAGGGCTTTGAAAATTTCGATATCATCCACCGTGGTAAGTTTTATGTTCTTTTCGCTTCCGGGCGAAAAACAGATTGTTTTTCCCAACTCCACCATCATCGTGCAAGATGCAACCGAATTTGTAATTCCTTTTGCAACCGCTTCCTTATGCGCCTCGGCAATATCTCCGAGGAAAAATCCCTGCGGTGTCTGAGTTCTCTTCAAATTCTCTCTCGGATACGATTTATTTGTGGTTGCACCGTCTTCGGTTTCGAGCATTGCTTCCTGGCACGGTATTGTCACAATAGCGCTGCCGTGCTTTTTCACGGTATCAATGCAGTCGGATATTATTTTTTCGGAAACCATCGGTCTTATTGCATCGTGCACAAGCACTATATCATCGTTCGAATAATGTCTGCACAATTCTTCTATGCCGTTGCGAATACTGCCCTGTCCGTTTTCTCCGCCCGGGATAATATGTTTCAATTTTGCAATACCGAACTGATTTGCATATGCTCTGAGCATTGTTTCCCAACCCTCTATGCAAACAACCGCTATCACATCTATTTCATCGTTGTTTTGAAACCGCTCCATCGTATATACGATAACAGGCTTGTCGTTAACGTTCAAAAACTGTTTGGGTATATCCTGTCCCATTCGGTTTCCTACTCCGCCCGCAATAATCAGCGCAATGTTCATACCAACACCTCATCAGTCTTTAAAAACTTCAATGTTTTCAAAAATATACGCAATCCAACTTGCCACGGTAAAGAGCGACGCAATATACACCGCAATTCTTCCGACAACTGCGTACTTCACGGTTGAAAAAGTCAAAAATCCTATAATTACTGCAAAAAGCTGAATATTTGTTTTTACTTTTCCCCACCATGATGCCGCAATAACTTTTCCCTTATCAACCGCAACAACTCTCATTCCCGTTACAAAAAATTCTCTCGCCAAAATAACGGCAACGGTCCACGAGGGTATAAATCCCATTTCGATAAAGCACAAAAGTGCGCCGAATACCAATATTTTATCTGCCAACGGGTCCATTATTTTTCCAAAGCTCGTCACCAGATTGTCTCGTCTTGCAATATATCCGTCAAAAAAGTCCGTTATCGCCGCCACGGCAAAAACTCCCAGCGCCCAATACAAATGTCCCGTAAGCGTAAGCGCCATACAAACGGGAACGAGACCGATTCTTATAAGAGTTAATTTGTTTGGTAAATTCATTATATCTCCACCTGCTCTCCGTATAAATCATACTCGTCAAAATTCACGATTTTAACATTTATAAAATCGCCCTCTTCAAGCTCATCGAGCGATCCGAAATAAATTTTCGGGTCAACATCAACGCTCTCTCCGCCGCTTCGTCCGAAATAAAGGTTGTCTTCAAATCCTTCCACCACAACCTCTTTTATTTTCCCGAGCATACTTTCGTTATGCTCTTTCGAGATTTCACGTGCAAGAGCCATCACTTTTTCGCGACGTTCTTCTTTTACTTCTTCGTCAATTTGATGCGGCAATCTCGCTGCGGGAGTTCCCTCTTCTTTTGAATATGCGAAAACTCCCATTCTGTCAAACTTTGCTTCTTTCACAAAATCAAGCAAGCTTTCGAATTCTTCTTCGGTTTCTCCGGGGAATCCCGTAATTATGCTTGTTCTGAGCGTAATGTTTTCAACTTCACGTCTCAAACGTTTCACTTTGTCGAGAATTTCTTCCCGAGTCGTTTTTCGTCCCATTCGCTTCAAAACGCTGTCACAACCGTGCTGTACGGGAATGTCGAGATATTTCACTATCTTCTCTTCGTTTTTGAACACATCTATCAATTCGTCGTCGATTTCTTCGGGATAACAATAATGCACTCTGACCCATTTGAGTTTTTCTATCTCACACAGCTTTTTCAAAAGTTCCGGGAGCTTTTTTTCTCCGTAAAGGTCGATTCCGTAGCGTGTCGTGTCCTGAGCTACCAAAATTATCTCTTTCACGCCCTCTTGCGCCATTTTTTCCGCTTCCGCAATTATCGACTCCATCTTACGGCTTCTGTATCTGCCTCTTATCGAGGGAATTGCACAATACGTGCAAAAATTGTCGCAACCTTCCGCAATTTTTATGTACGCCATATGCTTCGGTGTCGTTCTGACCCTTTCTTCATCGACAATTTCAAAATTGATGTCATCCAAATATTCGCTTTTGCCGTTTTCGATTGCCTCTTTTATCGCCTTTGCGATATCCTTGTAACTTCCCGTTCCCAAAATAACATCAACTTCTGGAAGCTCTTTTTTTATATCTTCGCTGAAACGCTGCGCAAGACAACCCGCACAAACAAGCAATTTGCATTTCTCGTCTTTATACTGAGCCATTTCCAAAAGAGTATTAATCGCCTCTTCTTGTGCCGACTGTATAAAACCGCACGTGTTCACCACGATTATATCCGCATCCGACGGATTCGATACAACCAAATATCCCTCATGTGTCATAATACCGATCATATTTTCCGTATCAACAAGGTTTTTCGAACAACCGAGCGATACAAAACCAATTTTATTCATCATATCCATCATAATCCTCGTTCATAGCATAGAATATGTCACGCATTTTAAATCCGCGCCTTACAAAGTACCCAAGCACCTTGTTTTTTACCTTTTTATCCGAAAAATCCGCATCCGAAAACCGTCGTTTCATTTCATTTAACAACACTTCTCTCTCGTCGCATACCTCATCCAAAGCATCTTGTGCAATGCTCTCATCTATACCTTTTTGTCTGAGCTCCATCGCAATTCGCATTTTGCCGTATTTTTTTATTTGCGTTGCATCATGCACAAAACGGCGGGCAAATCTTTCATCGTTCAAATAGCCGTACTCACGGCAAAACCTGACAGCCTCATCACATTCTTCTTCGCTGTATCCTTTTTTCAATATTCGCTCTCGTATTTCTTTTTCGCTTCTGTCGCAAAATCCCAACAGCTTTACAGCATAATCTTTAGCACTCATACAAACTCCATAAAAACAATATTCCCCAAATCAAAGCCTTTTTCGGTGAGGCGAACATATCCGCCAACCGTTTGTAGCAGCCCCGCCTTCATAAGCCTTTCAATCGTATCTTTGAATTCTCCTAAATATTCGACTCCTTTGCTCATCCTCAAACCCAAAAGGAATTTTTCCTTTTCTTTTTCCTCGGAATCTATAAACTCCCTTTCGACTTCTCTTTTTCCTTTTATATAAGCTCCGATGTCCGAAGTGTTCGTAAATCTGTAATTGTCGCAATACGAGCTTGCCGCAGCGCCTATACCGATATACTCTTTGCCCATCCAATATTTTTTGTTGTGCTCACATTCATATCCGTCTTTCGCAAAATTCGATATCTCATATCTTTTAAGACCCGCATTTTCGAGCGCATCGACAGCGTAGTGATATATATCACGTTCGTCATCTTCGTTCGGGAGCGGTAAATCCATGTCGTAAAAAGGCGTTCCCTCTTCGATTATCAAAGAATACGCCGACACGTGTTCGGGATTGAGCTTTAAAACCTCGCTCAAAGTATTTTTAACGCTTTCCTTTGTCTGATACGGTGTCGAAAGCATTATATCGGTATTGATATTGTCAAATCCCGCTTCCCTAGCCATATAAAAAGCTTCTCTCGCTTCTTTCGCCGAATGAATCCTGCCCAAGGCTTTCAGTTCGTTGTCGTTAAAAGACTGAATACCCATGCTCAATCTGTTAACCTGTGCATTTCTCATTTTTTTCAAAAGGCTCACGTCCACCGTCCCGGGGTTTGCCTCAACGGTAAACTCGCAGTTTTGTGACAAAACGAACGTGTCTCGCACTACGTCTATCACGTCAATGAGAGCTTCTCCCAAAACGGTCGGCGTTCCGCCTCCGATAAAAACGCTGTCGGCAGAAATGCCCTCGTACTTTTTGATATCTTTAATCAATTCATTCACATATTCTTTCCGCAAAGAAGCATCTGCCGTAGAACAAAAATCACAATACAGACACTTTTTAACGCAAAAAGGAATGTGAACATAAATTCCCTTATTCATCATCAAGCTTCAAAACAGCCATAAACGCTTCCTGCGGTACTTCAACCGTACCTACTCTGCGCATTCGCTTTTTACCCTCTTTTTGCTTTTCCAAAAGCTTCTTCTTACGGGTAATGTCACCGCCGTAGCATTTTGCCAAAACGTCTTTTCTCATCGCCTTAACCGTTTCTCTGGCAATGATTTTTCCGCCGATTGCAGCCTGAATCGGAATTTCGAAAAGCTGACGCGGAATCGACTCTTTGAGCTTTTCGGCAATTTTTCTGCCTCTCGTATACGCACTCGATTCATGTACAATAAAGCTGAGTGCGTCCACCATATCTCCGTTCAAGAGAATATCGAGTTTTACAAGCGAACTCTTCACGTAGCCCTTCAGTTCATAGTCAAACGAAGCGTATCCTCTGCTGCGGCTCTTCAATGCGTCAAAGAAATCATAAATAATTTCGTTCAGCGGCAATTCGTAGTGGATATCAGCTCTCGTTTCGTCGATATATTCCATTCCGATATAATTTCCTCGCCTCTCCTGGCAAAGCGTCATTATCGCGCCCACGTAATCGGTCGGTACAAAGATATGCGCATCGACAATCGGTTCTTCTATGTGATCAATTTCGCTTACGGGAGGAAGGTTTGTCGGGTTCGAAATATCAAGCACATCTCCTGCCGTTGTATGCACCATATACACAACGCTCGGAGCCGTCGTGACAAGATCGAGATTAAACTCTCTCTCCAATCTTTCCTGTATGATTTCCATGTGCAAAAGTCCCAAAAATCCGCAGCGGAAACCGAATCCCAACGCCACACTCGTTTCTGCTTCGAAAAGAAGCGAAGCATCGTTGAGTTGCAGTTTTTCCAATGCGTCTCGCAAATCTCCGTATTTCGCACCGTCTGCCGGATAAATACCGCAATATACCATCGGATTTACTTTTCTGTATCCCGGGAGTGCTTCTTTTGCGGGATTGTCGGCATTTGTCACCGTGTCGCCCACTCTCGTATCACGCACGTTCTTAATGCTTGCCGCAATATAGCCTACTTCGCCCGCATTAAGTCTTTTCGCACTCTGTGTTCCCGACGGCATGAGATAACCGGTTTCGACAACTTCGAATTCCTTGCCCGTTGCCATAAACCTTATCTTCATTCCGGGTTCGATATATCCGTCTATAACTCTTATATACACTATTACACCCTTGTACGAGTCGTAATACGAGTCAAATATCAACGCCTTCGTCGGTGCCGATTCATCTCCCGAAGGAGACGGAATATTGTTTACGATATATTCCAAAACACTCTCAACATTGAGTCCCGTCTTCGCACTTATTCTCGGAGCATCCTCTGCGGGAATTCCTATAACGTCCTCGATTTCTTCTATAACGTGTTCGGGACGTGCGCTCGGGAGATCTATCTTGTTAATAACGGGCAATATCTCCAAATTGTGGTCAAGTGCAAGGTAGGTATTTGCCAAAGTCTGAGCTTCGATACCCTGTGCCGCATCAACAACCAAAAGCGCACCTTCACATGCCGCCAACGAACGAGACACCTCATAGTTAAAGTCCACATGCCCGGGTGTGTCAATAAGATTCAACACATAATCTTTGCCGTCTTGAGCTTTGTAATTAAGTCTCACGGCTCTCGCTTTTATCGTGATACCTCTCTCTCTTTCGAGATCCATATTATCCAAAAGCTGTTCTTCCATCTCACGCTTTTCAACCACACCCGTAAGCTCCAAAAGTCGATCCGCCAAAGTGCTTTTTCCGTGGTCGATATGTGCTATAATACTGAAATTACGAATATTATCCTGCATCGCTTTGTTCCCTTTCAATCAAATCTATAATCTCACGAGGGTCATCTACCGTAAAAGTCGGTTCGTATTTTTCCAAAACCTCTTTCGGCACAAATCCCCACGTCACGCTCACGCATCTGATTCCTGCGTTTTGAGCCGTCTGTATATCCACCTGACTGTCTCCGATGTAAAGGCAGTCTTTTTTTTCAATTCCCAACTTTTTTATAATATATTCCGCACCGTCTTTTGACGGTTTTCTCTCAAAATAATCAACCTCACCGAGAACCTCTTCAAAAATGTCACCGAACGCTTTTTTTATCATCGGCTTTGCGAATTTGTCCATCTTATTTGTGTTTACGGCAATTTTGATTCCGTTTTTTATAAGATAATCCAAAAGCTCTTGCATATTGTCATACACGGGCAAAACATCAAGCATCGTTTCTTCGTAATGCTTTTCGAAAATTTTTCTCGCCTCACCCAAAAGGTCTTTTTTATCCTCGGGCAACGCTCTTTCGACAAGCTTTCCCACTCCGTTTCCGACAAATGTTCTGTATTTTTCTATCGAGTGATTCGGAAAAGAATAATAATCCATTGCCGCATTAACCGAATTTGCCAATCCTGCGATAGTATCTATCAATGTACCGTCAAGGTCAAAAATAACACCTTTTACCATACGTCATTACATCCCCTGTTTTCAATAAATGCCTCTATATTTTCACACACCGTTTCAACACAGCGCGTTCTTGCTTCTACCGACGCCCACGCTATATGCGGCGAAAACACAAACCGCTCGGGATGCTTTACGTTCATATACGGGTCGCTCGCTTCGGGCGGTTCATTTGGATACACGTCAATTCCCGCACCTCTTATCATTCCGCCGTCAACCGCTTTTACCAAGTCAATCGAATTAACGATTTTTCCTCTGCCCACATTGATGATAACGGCTTCCTTTTTCATCAGTTTAATCTTGTCTGCGTTAACGAGATTTTCGCTTTTCTCTGTAAGCGGCGAATGTATGGATATAATATCCGCCGTTTTAAAAAGCGTGTCTATATCGCACCTTTCAAAGTCTTCTTCTCGTTTTGCACCCGAAACCGATGCATAAATCACTCTTGCACCGAAGCTTTTTGCAACACGTGCGACTTCTCTGCCTATAGACCCCATTCCGATTATGCCCCACACTTTTTTGTTAATTTCGTAAAAGGGCTTTGCCAAATGGTTTGCCAGCTTGCTTTTCGTATATTCTCCGCTTTTGACGAACGCATCGTAATAACAAAGCGATTCCAAAAGCGAAAACAACAACGCAAACGTATGCTGGCATACACTCTCTGTACAATAAGACGGTACGTTTCGCACCTTTATATCTCTTTTTTTGCAATACTCGATATCGACATTGTTATACCCTGTCGCCGTCAAACAAATAAGCTTCAGCTTTTTACAGTTATCGAGATTATGCTCACCGAGTATTTTTTTGTTTGTTACGCACACATCGGCGTTTTCGAGGGCACTTGCTATTTTTTCATCGAGTATGTTTTGATATATTTCGCACTCGCCCAAGCTTTTCATCATATCGAGGTCTATATCGTCACCCAACGTTTTTTTATCGAGAACAACTATCTTCATATGCTCTCACCCCATCAGTCCTGTATAGCTTTAAGCTCCTTTTCGGAATACTCTTCTTCGTCACGCATTTTTTTACCGTCACGAATTATTTTTATATCTTTAACATCAAACTCTTCAACATTTGCATCTTCGCCGTTTATAAGCACCTTCACCTTTTCTTTCAAAAGCGATACCGACACGACGTTACCTTTACCGCTCGGAGTCGTAACGATTGCACCGACTCTCGGCGTAACTTTCAAAAGCTCTTCGTAGCAATCCTGTTCGTATTTCAAGCAGCACATCAGTCTTCCGCAGTTGCCCGAAATTTTCGTCGGATTCAAGCTCAGTCCCTGTTCCTTTGCCATTTTGATGCTGACGGGCTGGAAATCGTCCAAATATTGCACGCAGCACAAATTTCGTCCGCACACGCCCAAGCCTCCGAGCATTTTAGCCTCATCTCTGACTCCGATCTGACGAAGCTCTATTCTCGTTCTGAACACACTCGCCAAATCTTTAACAAGCTCACGGAAGTCAACTCGCTTATCCGATGTGAAATAGAAAAGTATCTTGTTGCAATCAAACGTGTATTCCACATCAACAAGCTTCATATCCAAATTATGCTTTGCGATTTTTTCTTCGCAAATTTTAAAAGCCTCTTCCTGCTTCTTTTTGTTTTCTTCAAGTGTCACGGCATCCTCAGCTGTGGCGATTCTTATAATCGGCTTTAAAGGTGCGACTATTTCTTCGTCTTCCACATCTCTTGTCGCCATTGCGACTCTTCCGTATTCAACCCCTCTTGCGGTTTCGACGATTACGTTGTCTCCCACCTTCGGTTCGGTGCCGTTAGGCGAAAAATAATATGTCTTTCCGACTCTTTTAAACTTAACTCCTATTACCTGTTCCATGTATTTCCTCCCAGCAATTTATCAGCATATTCATAATCCATAAATCATATTTCATCGACGCGTTTATTTTCGATTTTACATCTGCGGCAATTTCTATCACCCGTCTTGCGGAGCTTGCTTTAACCTTTGCCGCAAATGCTGCAATAGTCTCTTCATAGTCCGAATTTATAATTCTCCCCGAGCTTTTCATGACCGCAACATCTCTGAAAAATCCCATAAAAACGTCAAAATACAAATCAATATCATCCGAGAATTTTCTTCCCGTCGCACCGAAGGTGCTTGCAACGCTCAATATCGAAACTTTGTCGCCCGTTAAAAGAGCGGTTGCACGTATGCAATCATCTCTCTTTTTGAAAAACGTTTCATCTTCGACAACATCAACCGCACGTCCCACAATGCCCCCGCTGTAGCGTGCGACAAAATCGCTTTTTGCCGGCGGAAGATTGTATTTCTTTTCGACAAAATCCTTTATCTTTTCTTCGGAAAAAGGCGAAAACATCACCTTTGTGCCTCTCGATAAAATCGTCGGCAAAAGCTTTTTCTCGCTTGATGCCACCAAAATTATCACCGCGTATTTGGGCGGTTCCTCAAACGACTTCAAAAAAGCGTTTTGAGCGGCATTATTCATTTCGTCCGCATGCTCCACAACAAAAACTTTTCTGTCCGAAATCAGCGGCTTTATATAAAGCTCGTCATTCAATCGGCGAACGGAGTCGATTTTCACATTGTTTTCTTCAATAACGGTAAAATCGGGATGTGTTCCGGCATCAAACATTTTGCAGTTTTTGCACACACCGCAGGGTTTGTCCTCCGACGTACAAAAAATCTGTTTTGCAAATATTCTTGCGGCTGTTTTTTTACCGATACCCTCCACACCTTCAAAAATATATCCCTGCTTTACCGTATTCGTCCGCACATCATGCTCCGTCAATTCCGACGCTTTTTGACCTTGTATAAAAAAATCCGTCACGGCGAGAAATCCTTTCCTATAATACGTTCGAATTATTGTATCATATTATCATTCAAAAATCAAGACGTTTGATTCTTCAAAGGCGGGAATTTGAGCACCTTTTTCTTTCAATTCGCAAAGATTTTCAATCGCCTCTTTTGTTATAACTTCCCCCGGAAGTATCTGGTAGACTCCCGGCGGATAAACCATTATTCCCTCTGCTGCGATTTTGCCTATCGAATCGACTGCTCCGACTCTCTTCTTTTTTGCGAAAAAAGCCTCTCTCGGAGTTTTTACCGCTTCGTTTTCAAGCGGTGCCATACAAATTTTTTCGTGCTCTCCGAGATTTATTTCATCAAGCGCCTCTCTCAGTTTTCTTATTTCATCCTCTGTATGAAAAGTATTCAAAATCGCAACTATTCCGTCTCCGTAAGAGCACTCCGCCGCTATGTTGTAATCCTTCCTCAGTTTTTCGTACACTTCATACGGATTGCCTGACACCTTGCAATCAAGCCTTGTAAAATCCTTGTATTTCACGTCTTTTCCGTTTGTTTCAATCTGCTCGGGAAAATATTTTTTCACCCATTCAAAAAGCTTGTCCCATCGCTCTTTCGGGCATTTTTCGTAATATTCGGTCGCATACTCGCAGCTCGATGTGAAAATATAGCTCGGAGAACTCGTCTGCACCATGGAGAGCGCTTCCTCCACTCTCTCATAGCGTTTGTTTGTCAAAAGTATTGCGCTTTGCGTCAAGCTGGGCAACGTTTTATGCAAGCTCATACACACCGCATCCGCTCCCAAACTCATCAGACTCGGCGGCAAATGTCGGCTCATTCCGTAGTGTGCTCCGTGTGCACCGTCAATCAAAAGATACATGCCGTGTTCATGTGCGATACGTGCCGTTTCTTCCACGTCGCCCATTATTCCGAAATAATTCGGTGCAGTTATGTAAACCGCTTTCGCATCAGGGTTTTCCAGTATTGCTTTTTCGATTTTTTCGGGAGATATTCCACCCCACATCGTACCCGAATCCATAACACTCGGATAAACCCACACAGGCTCTGCGCCCGACAATGCAAGCGCCGACACAAAGCTTTTGTGGCAAAACCTGTCCGCTATGATTTTGTCCCCTTCGCCCGCAAATCCCAAAACCATCGACAACACTCCCGATGTCGAACCGTTTACGAGATAGTACGCTTTTTCGGCACCGAAAACCCTTGCCGCATTTTCCAGCGATTCTTTTATGACTCCCTCGGGAGAATGTAAATTATCCGTTTCGCTAAGTTCGGTCACATCACATTCGGCGTCTATCGCAAAATTTTCAAACCCTCTTCCCCTCAAGTGGCCGGGCATATGAAACTGTATTTGTTTTTTGAATTTTTCGTCGGTCAAAACCGAATAAACAGGTCTCATAAATCCTCCTAAGAAATGTATTTTCCAAACGGGAAACATTGTATAATTCCCGTTATAACTCCGCTGATTACAAATATCGCCACAGCTTCGATAATTATTCCCGCCATCGGAAATTCGGGCAATACAACCCATCCTTTCGCACTCGAAACATTCAGCAACAGCTCATGTATCAGATATATTCCGAAAGTATATCCCGAATAATATTTCAAATTGCTTTTTGTCTTTGCCGAAAATTTCTTTTTGGCGAAGAGTTGTTTAAAGAGCATCATCACACCGAACGCCATCGCAAAAGCTCCGACGCTTTTAAAGCTCATGAATTCGTCCGCCACAACTCCTCTTTTTATCGAAAAATACACGGTTGTTACAAACATGTACAAAAATCCGACTATTGCCGCCAAATACACAAATGCCCTGAACGCTTTTGTGTGTTCGAATTTGTCGATATACCATCCCGCAACAAAAAGCCCCACGTATCCGAGCACAAGATTTATTTCAAATCGCTGCACATATTCCGTATACGGCACAAAAATTTCGAATGAAGAAAGCGACTTCGTAACAAAAGTCAAAAGAAAACTCAAAAATATAAAATATTCCGCTTCTCTTTTCGTCATTGCTTGCGTCATTTTCTTTATAAACGGAAGCACAACATACAATCCCGCTATCACAAACAAAAACCACGTATGCATAGCCCCCTTGGGAATTTCAAAAAACGCAGTTATCAAAGCTTCTTTTATGTTTTTGCATTGTGCGTAAGAGGTATATAAGTTATATACATAAGACCAAAAAACGAAAGCCGTAAAAAGTCTGAAAATGTTTTTCGTATACAACGTTTTAATATTGATTTTTTTATCTTTTTTCAAAAAAAGCATACCGCTCAACATAATAAACAGCGGCACCGACCATCGTGTTACGCAGTCGTAAAAAACCGCGCACAAAAACCTTGCTCCGCCTATCGGTTCGCAAATCACTCTCGCACCCGCAACATGCAGCAGCACCACCGAAAACGCCGCCGCTATTCGCAAAATATCGGCATATACTATATGTTCTTTCTTTTTCGTATCATTCATAATTTTTCCTCACAACAATGTAATAACTACATTATAATTTATTTTTCTTCTTTTATCAAGTAAGTTTTCCGCCAATTGCCGTCATATGTCCGCTTTTTGAAAAAAACACTTTCTTTTGTCAATTTTGATGTTGACAAATTCTCCAAATAGTGCTACACTCATTTGTAAATCAACGGAAAAGAGGTTCTACTCATGATGTTTAACGCAGTGCTCGTGATTAGCATCGTCGTGCTTATTCTAGCAATCGACGTTGTTTTTCATGCAAATCTTGCGGGGCACTCAAATATCATGAATTTATAGGATGATTTGTAACCTTGCAGGAAATGACTGCAAGGTTTTTTTGTTATCATGCTTTTCCTAATTTACACGGAGGTGTTTTCATTGCAACTTAAAGGTTCTGAAATTTTAGTCGAAACCTTAATCGAACAGGGTGTAGATACGATTTTCGGTTATCCCGGAGGTTCGGTACTCGATATTTACGATGCGCTTTACCAACGCAGCGACCGTATTACACATTACATCACAAGCCACGAGCAGGGTGCCGCACACGCTGCCGACGGTTTTGCTCGTGCTTCGGGCAAGGTCGGTGTCGTATTGGCAACCAGCGGTCCCGGTGCGACAAATCTTGTCACGGGTATCGCAACGGCTTTTCTCGACTCCACTCCCATGGTTGCCATCACAGGCAATGTCGGAATGAGTCTTTTGGGTAAAGACAGCTTCCAGGAAGTTGACATTACCGGTGTTACAATGCCTATCACAAAACACAATTACATAGTAAAGGACGTAAAAGACCTTGCTTTCACCGTAAGAGAAGCATTTACTCTTGCAAAAAGCGGTCGTCCCGGTCCCGTACTCATTGATATTCCCAAAAACATTCAAAACGATGTTTGCGAATATGAGCCGATTGCACCGGTCAATCCGCTTCCCGCTCCCGTTTATTCCGAAAGTGCGATTGACGAAGCCGTAGAGCTCATCAAAAACGCAAAGAAGCCGTTTATCTTCGCAGGCGGCGGTGTTGTTTTATCGGATACTTCCGACAAGCTTCTCGCTCTTGCCGAAAAAATCGACGCTCCCATAGGAACAAGTATGATGGGTATCTCCGCAGTTCCCCGCAACTTCAAGGGATTTTTGGGCATGGTCGGCATGCACGGCAGATTCGCCGCAACAAAATCAATGTATTCGGCAGACCTTATCATTGCCATAGGCACACGTTTTTCGGACCGTGCCACAGGCAACAAAGTAAAGTTTTGTCCCGATGCGAAAATTATTCACATT
>CAZRYW010000025.1:0-16027 GCA_964604405.1 uncultured Oscillospiraceae bacterium | reverse complement strand
TGGGTTGGAACAGCTGGGACTGCTACGGTGCTGCCGTAACCGAAGACACCGTCAGAAAAAACGCCGATTACATGGCAAAAAACCTCAAAAAATACGGTTGGGAATATATCGTTGTCGATATTCAATGGTATGAGCCCAACGCCGTAAGCCATACATACAACGATTTCACCGCATTGGAATACGACGAATATTCTCGTCTCGTTCCCGCAGTAAACCGTTTCCCCTCCGCCAAGGACGGCAACGGTTTCAAAGAACTTTCCGACTATGTTCATTCTCTCGGTTTAAAATTCGGTATTCACATTCTTCGAGGAATCGCACGTGAATGTGTAAAGAAAAACACACCCATCAAAGGCACCTACAAACGTGCTCTCGATATTGCAAAAGTAGACTCCACCTGTCCGTGGAATACGGACATGTACGGAGTCGATGCAACAAAAGAAGGTGCTCAGGAGTACTACAACTCCCTCTTCGAGCTTTACGCTTCGTGGGGTGTTGACTTTGTCAAAGTTGACGACATCGCCCGTCCCTATCATGCCGACGAGGTCGAACTCATTCGCAACGCCATTGATTCGTGCGGAAGAGATATGGTTTTGTCTCTTTCTCCCGGTGCGGCTTCTCTCCGAAGTGCCGAACACCTCTCCGACCATGCCAACATGTGGCGTATGACCGACGATTTCTGGGACAACTGGGATCTTCTTCGAGACATGTTCGACCGTTGCCGCAACTGGCAGAATTTAAGAATCGACGGTGCATGGCCCGATTGTGACATGCTTCCCTTAGGCAAGCTTCGTGTTTGCAACGGAAACGGCGGCGAAATGACACGTTTCACCCGTGACGAACAGCTCACACATATGGCGCTCTGGTCTATTTTCCGTTCTCCTCTCTTCTTCGGCGGTGACATGACGATGAACGACGAATGGACGGATGGACTCATGATGAACGAAGATTTGATTGAACTTGACAAATTCTCCTCAAACAACCGTGAGCTCTACCGTGACGAAAAGGGCGGCGTTGTTTGGTACGCAGAGAGCACCAAAGACAACAGCGTTTACATCGCTCAGTTCAACATTTCCGACTCCGATATCACGATGGACACACCTCTTTCGCTCATCGGAAAAGAAAAAGCTCACACAAAAGAGCTCTTCACAAAAGAAGAATCCGACGTTACCGAAAGAATTTACTCCGTTATCCCGCATCACGGTGTTAAAATTTTCAAATTGTCTTAAAACCAAAACACAACAGCGATTTTTTCGTCTGTTGTGTTTTTTTGCATACTTTTTCAATTTTTTTCACACAATATCTTCGGGTGATTAAAAATGCAGCTTACACAAAAACAGTATGCACAATTTGTACAAAAACGTTCCGAAAATACCTCCACGTTCCAAAACACGATAAAAGCCTACGTAATCGGCGGTTTAATATGTACGGCAGGTCAATTTTTGAAAAATCTTTATCTTTCTTTCGGCTTGTCCGATTCTCTCGCATCAACTGCCGTAAGCATTACGCTCATAGGCATCGCCGCTTTTTTGACTGCGCTTCATCTTTTTGACGACATAGCTCGTTTTGCGGGTGCGGGCACACTCGTCCCCATAACCGGCTTTGCGAATTGAGTCGTTTCTCCCGCCATCGAATACTAAAGCGTGGGCTGTTTCACAGGTCTTGCTCAAAAAATGTTCATCATTGCAGGCCCCGTCATCGTTTACGGCACTTCGGCTGCATTTGTGTCGGGAGTTATATATTATTTCTTTATGGGGGTATAGTATGAGCGGATTTATCAAATACGGGCAATCCTCTTTCAAGTTTACAAAATGCCCCTCCGTCCTTTCCTATGCCGCAATCGTCGGCAAAAAAGAAGGCGAAGGGCCGTTAAAAGATTCTTTCGACCGCATCGAAGAAGACGAATATTTCGGTCAAAAAACATGGGAATCCGCCGAAAGCGCACTTTTCAAAGAAGCTGTCGTAACAGCTCTTGAAAAAGGCGGTTTTTCTCCGTCCGATATCGACCTTTTGGTTTCCGGCGATCTTCTCAACCAATGCACGGCAACAGGCTATGCCGCCCGTTCTCTCACAATCCCCTACATCGGGCTTTACGGCGCATGTTCCACAATGGCGGAAAGTCTGCTTTGCTCCTCCGTATTTGTGTCGGGCGGCGCAAAGCGTGCCGTTGCGGCAACATCAAGCCACTTTTGCGGCAGCGAAAAACAATTTCGCTTTCCGCTTGAGTACGGCTCTCAACGTCCGCCGTCTTCTCAATGGACAGTCACAGGTTCTGGCGCCGTCGTACTCGGCGAAGAAGGGAGCGGTCCTTATATAACACACGCCACGGCAGGTTGCGTTATTGATGCAGGCATCACGGATGCCAACAACATGGGTGCCGCAATGGTTCCGGCATTTTGCGACACACTCCATCGCCATTTAACGTCGTTCGGCGCAAAGCCGTCAGATTACGACATGATTTTTTCGGGCGACTTGGGGCATCTCGGCAAAAAAATCGCCATCGACCTTTTTTACGAAGAATACAAAGAAAACCTATCCTCAAATTACGACGACTGCGGCTGTTTAATATTCGACAACAAAACGCAAGACGTCCATTCTGGCGGTTCGGGTTGCGGATGCAGCGCATCCGTTCTTTGCTCTCACATTTTGCCCCAAATGAAAAACGGCAATTTAAAAAGAGTTCTTTTCATCGCAACGGGTGCTCTCATGAGCCCAACAATGTCCTTGCAGGGCGAAAGCATCCCCTCCGTCGCCCACGCCGTCGAATTCAACATTTGCCCCGAAAAATGATTCAACCGTTTTTGAGCATTTCATATTTTTTCTTTGTCGCCATTCCGCCTCTTATATGCCGCTCTTCCTTGTTGTGTTCCAAAACCTTTTTCACCTCTTTTGCCAAATGCGGGTTGATTTTTTCCAATCTGGTTGTCACATCTTTATGCACACTCGACTTTGAGAGCGAAAACCGTTTCGCCGTTTCACGCACCGTCGATTTGTTTTCCACTATGTAATATGCAAGCATCCGTGCTCTTTGGGCAATATAATCTTTCATGGTTTTGCCTCCTTGCTCCATTTATATGGCAAAACTCAAAAAAAAGAACTATCGAACAATTTCGATAGTTCGGACTGTCGATAAACATATTTTTAATGTAACAGCGAAAGGTTTGAGAAAGAAGGTTTCCCAAAGAAAATCGGCGGGGTTGATCGCATCCACCCCGCCGAAAGTGGCGATTTAAGGAGGCTTCAAGCCTCTTGCACGAGAAATCGCCACTTTATTCCTTGTAAAAAATAATAAACTGCGAAGATTGCCTTGGCAAGATTTGCAGTTGCGTGTCGAATTTTTCGACACGCTCAACTATCGAACAATTTCGATAGTTCTTTTGGCATACAGCCCCAATTTATTCGAGCTCAAAGGCTCCCGTATAGAGCTGATAGTATGTTCCTTTTTCTTCAATCAGCTTGTCGTGGTTTCCTCTTTCGATAATTCTGCCGTGATCGAGCACCATGATAACATCGCTGTTTTTAACTGTTGACAAACGGTGTGCTATAACAAACACCGTTCTGCCTTCCATCAGTTTGTCCATACCTCTTTGTACAATCGCTTCCGTTCTTGTATCTATGGAGCTTGTAGCTTCGTCAAGTATCATAACCGGCGGGTCGGCAACCGCACATCTCGCTATTGCGATAAGCTGTCTTTGACCCTGCGAAAGGTTAGAGCCGTTATTTGACAAAAGCGTATTGTACCCCTCGGGAAGTCTCGTGATAAAATCATCCGCACCCGCAAGACGTGCCGCGGCAATACATTCCTCGTCCGTTGCGTCCAAATTGCCGTAACGAATATTATCCATAACAGTACCCGTAAAAAGGTTTGTCTCCTGCAACACGAGTCCGAGAGAGCGGCGCAAGTCGCTCTTTTTGATTTTGTTTATGTTGATACCGTCATAACGTATTTTTCCGTCTTCTATATCATAAAAACGATTGATAAGGTTTGTTATCGTTGTCTTTCCCGCACCCGTAGCGCCGACAAACGCAACTTTCTGACCGGGTTCCGCATAAACCGTAACGTCGTGAAGCACCGTTTTGCCCTCTTCGTAAGCAAAGTCAACATCAAACATTCTGATATCTCCGCAAAGGCGAGTATATGTAGTCGTGCCGTCTCCGTGAGGATGTTTCCACGCCCATTTTCCCGTATGCTCCTTTGTTTCCACAATATTTCCGTCCTTGTCTTCTTTGCAGTTCACAAGCTTAACGTAACCGTCATCCGATTCTGCCTGTTCATCCATAAGGTCAAAAATACGTTCCGCACCGGCAAGACCCATAACAACCGAGTTAATCTGCTGGCTCACCTGGTTTATATTTCCCGTAAACTGCTTTGTCATGTTAAGGAAAGGTACAACAACGTCAATCGTGAGCGCACCCATGGTTCCCGTCAAAAGTGCTCTTATGCTTGCATTGGGCACCTTGGAAATCAACAAAACGCCGCCGACCGTTGCGATAATAACATACAAAATGTTACCGATATTCTGAATAATCGGACCGAGACAGTTTGCATATGTATTTGCACGGAAGCTGTCGGATGCAAGCTGATCGTTGATTTTTTCAAACTCTTTCGTACAAGCGTCTTCACGGTTGAAAACCTTGATAACCTTCTGTCCGTTCATCATTTCCTGTACAAAGCCCTCGGTCTTTGCGATGGCTTTTTGCTGACGGATAAAGAACTTTGCGCTTCCTCCGCCGACTTTTTTCGACACGAGAACCATAAAGCAAACCCCGACAAGCACAACAAGCGTCATCCACACGCTGTAATAAAGCATTATGAAAAGCACGCTCACAACGATTACCGATGCTTGCAAAAGACTCGGTATAGCCTGCGATACAAGCTGACGAATCGTATCTATATCGTTCGTGTAGTAGCTCATAATATCGCCGTGCTTGTGTGTGTCAAAATATTTTATGGGCAAATTCTGCATACCCTTGAACATTTCACATCTTGTTTTGTTCAAAAATCCCTGCGTTATATATGCCATCAGCTGAGTATAGACCGTAACCGATATTATACTTATCGCATACAAGCCTATGAGAAGAAATATCTTCGGCAAAATAACCTCTGCCGCCTGTTGCCAGTCGCCCGAAGAAATCCACGTCTCTATATCCGCCAAAATTTTCTGTTGAAAAATTGCGGGCACGGCGCTTGTCACGGATGAAAAAACAATACAAACAGCCGTGAGAGGCAAAAGCACGGGATAAAATCCGATAAGCATTTTCAAAACTCTTCCCAAAGTACCTTTTTTTGCTTTGGGTCTTTTGTTCTTATTCATCTTTATCCCCTCCTTTTGTCTGCTGAACATAAATTTCTTTGTATATTTCGCTCTTTTTCAAAAGCTCTTCATGTGTGCCCATCGACTCAATTTTACCGTTTTCCATAACAACGATAACATCCGCATCTTCAACCGAAGATATTCTCTGCGCAATGATGATTTTCGTTGTTTCGGGAATAAACTTTTTAAATCCCATTCTTATCATAGCGTCCGTTTTTGTATCCACGGCGCTTGTCGAGTCGTCCAAAATAAGAATTTTCGGTTTTTTCAAAAGTGCTCTCGCAATACAAAGTCTCTGCTTCTGTCCGCCCGAAACGTTTGTACCGCCCTGTTCTATGTACGTATCGTATTTATCTTGGAATCCCTCAACAAAATCCGATGCCTGAGCAAGCTCACAAGCCTCTCTTATCTCTTCGTCGGTTGCGTTTTCGTTACCCCAACGGAGATTTTCGGCAATTGTGCCCGAGAACAAAAGATTTTTCTGCAAAACAACGGCTACGCTGTCACGAAGCACTTTAAGGTCATAGTTTTTCACATTCACTCCGCCAACCGAAACCGTACCCTCCGTAGCGTCGTAAAGACGGGGGATGAGCTGCACAAAGGACGTTTTACTCGAACCCGTACCGCCGATAATTCCCACGGTTTGTCCCGATTTTATATGAAGCGTAATGTCCGAAAGTGCGTTTTTCTTTGCTTTTTCGGAATATTTAAACGATACACCTTCAAAATCAATGCTGCCGTCATAAACTTCCGTCACGGCATTTTCGGGGTTTGTCAAATTCGATTCTTCATCGAGCACTTCGCAAATTCTCTTCATCGACTCCATGCTCATCGTAATCATTACGTAAATCATCGACAGCATCATAAGGCTCATGAGTATCTGCATACCGTATGTAAGCATCGCCGAAATCTGTCCCACGTCAATGACCGTTCCTCTTCCGCTTATGGCAAGCTTGGAGCCTATCCACAAAATAAACACCATGTTAAAGTACAAGCATATCTGCATGAGAGGACTGTTAAAAGCAACGATTCTCTCCGCTTTCGTAAAGTCTGCGCAAATATCGTTTGCCGCATCGTTAAACTTTTCTTTTTCGTAATCTTCTCTCGCAAAGCCCTTTACAACACGCATCGCTCTCACGTTTTCTTCGATTGATTCATTGAGCCTGTCGTACTTTTTAAACACTCTTCTGAATGCGGGCATTGCTTTTCTTGCCACGATATAAAGTCCTATTCCCAAAAACGGAATAACCACCACAAACGTTGCCGCCAAGCTTCCGCCCATAACAAACGCCATCGTAGCCGAGAAAACAAGCATGAGCGGGCTTCTTATCGCGGTACGGATAACCATCATGTAGCTCATCTGAACGTTACTGACGTCGGTTGTCAATCTCGTAACAAGCGACGATGTCGAAAATTTATCAATATTCGAAAAAGCATATCCCTGTATCTTTTTGAACATATCGCTTCTGAGATTTTTCGCAAAGCCCGTCGAAGCTTTCGAACAGGTCATTGCCGCCAATGCGCCGCAGCAAAGCGAAATTATCGCCATTGCCGCCAATACAAGACCGGTTTTTCCCACTTCCTCTATCGTCGCACCGCTTTTGATCGAGTTTATCAAATCCGCCGTAATAAACGGTATAAGACACTCGATAATTACTTCGCCGACAATAAAAATAAATGTCAAAATCGTCGGCAGTTTGTACTCACGTACACTTCCCAATAATTTTTTGAACATTGAATCTCCTCCGTTTCGTATTTTTTTCAATTATGTTCATCAACAAAACAGACCCCAAAACTCAAAAATGCCGAGTTATGAGGACTGAATTGATTGTTAATAGGTTTTAGTTTCCACTTGTCCGTCATTCATCACAAAAGTAACATTTTCGGGTCTTTCGCCTCTTATGATAAATTCCGCAAGTCTGTCTTCGATTTCGTTTGTTATCAATCTTCTCAAAGGTCTTGCGCCCATTGATGCGTCGTAGCCCTTTTCGCAAAGATAGTTTTTAACATCATCGTCAACGTGTACGCATATTCCTCTCTCGGATGCTTCCTCGGCAATTTGACCTATCATCAAATCGACGATTTTCAGCAATTCGTCTTTCTTCAAAGGATCAAACACTATCACATCGTCAACTCTGTTTAAAAACTCGGGTCTCAAAAACTTTTTCAAAGCATCCATGGCACGTGTTTTCGATGCATCCTCAACCGTTTTCGAAAATCCCAACGCCGACGAAGAATATCCGCTTCCCGCATTGCTCGTCATTACGATAACGGTATTTTCAAAGCTTATCTGTTTGCCGTGACTGTCCGTCACTCTTCCGTCATCGAGTATCTGAAGCATTATATTCAACACATCGGGATGCGCTTTTTCGATTTCGTCAAAAAGAATCACCGAATACGGTTTTCTTCTCACCTTCTCCGTCAGCTGTCCCGCATCGTCATAACCGACATATCCCGGAGGCGAGCCGATTAGTCTGCTTACGGCATGTTTTTCCATATATTCCGTCATATCAACACGGATAAGCGCATCTTCGCTTTCGAAAAGCTCCTCGGCAAGAGCCTTGACGGTTTCCGTTTTACCCACACCCGTAGGTCCTACGAAAATAAAGCTTGCGGGTCTCTTTTTCTTCGAAAGAGCCGCTCTTTTTCGTCTTATCGTCTTGCTTATCGCATTGATTGCCTCGTTTTGACCTATTATTCTCTTGTGCAGATTTTTTTCCAAATCAAGAAGCTTCTCTGTTTCTTCCTGTGTAATCTTCGTTACGGGAATTTTCGTTTGCAATTCGATAACTCTCGCAATATCCTCCACCGTAAGATACACATCTTCCATATCATCTTCGATTTTGTCGATAGACTGTTGTATGGAGCACTCCTGCATCTTCAAGTCGGCAGCCTTTTGATAATCCTCTATCGAATCTTCGCTTGCGGCGCTGTCTTTCTCCAGCTTTATCAGTTCAAGCTGTTTTTTCAACTCGTATATCGTCGCAAGAGCCTTGTTTTTGAGGTTTGCACGGCTTCCCGCTTCGTCTATCAAATCAATTGCCTTGTCGGGCAAAAATCTATCCGTAATATATCTTTCCGACAAGACTGCGGCTTTTTCGATAACATCATCCGTTATCTTCACCTGATGATAGTTTTCGTAATAAGGACGAATACCCTTCAATATTTCAACCGTCTGCGCAACCGACGGTTCCTCTACTATAATCGGCTGGAATCGTCTTTCGAGCGCGCTGTCTTTTTCGATATACTTTCTGTATTCCGAAAGCGTTGTCGCACCGATAACCTGTATATCGCCTCTTGCAAGTGCGGGTTTCAAAATATTCGCTGCACTCATTGCACCCTCTGCGTCGCCCGCACCAACGATATTGTGCATTTCGTCAATCACCAATATGATGTTTCCGAGTTTTTTCACCTCATCCACGATTGCTTTCAATCTCGCTTCAAACTGTCCTCGATACTGCGTGCCTGCGACAATCGCCGTAAAATCCAAAAGGTAAACTTCTTTGTCTCTAAGCTTTGCCGGAACCTGTTTTGACACGATTCTTTCCGCCAAGCCTTCGGCAACCGCCGTTTTGCCCACTCCGGGTTCACCTATCAGAGCGGGATTGTTTTTTGTTCTTCTGTTGAGAATCTGAATCATTCTGTCAATCTCTTCGTCTCTTCCTATTACCTTGTCGAGAGAGTTGTTCATCGCTTTTCGCGTCAGATTTTCGCCGTAAGAATCTATTATCCGTTTTTCCCCGTGCTCTTTTTTATCGTTCTTTTTCGGTTTTTTACCGATAGTGCTCTTATCGTCGGAGCCGTTTGCGAACATGTTGTTTATAATGCTCATCACGCTTCCGCCGATATCCTCGGGAATGATTTCGTCGTTATTTACGACCTCCATCATCTGATTTTCCAAATTTGCCATTATTTCCGGGTCCATATCACCCATGAGTTTGTCAATATTACCTACTCCGAGCTCTTTTGCGCAGAGCATACAAAGGCTTTCGTTAACAGCCTTTCCGTTTTCCATTCTCGTAATAAACATAACGGCTACATTTTTTTTACATCTTGTACAAATCACAATTATAGCCTCTCTTTCCGATAAAATATCCCATTGTACGGTTTTTTCATCTTAGACAAATAGTATATCACATATATGCGAATTGTCAAATTAACATTTTATTAATTATCTGTTTTTTCTGTCGTTTTTTCGTATATTTTAGTTGAACTTTTTCTTCCGTTATGTTATGCTGATAGTTAGAGAAATACTAACTTTTTATAGGAGGTTTACCATGAAAAAACAATTTACGGCATTACTTGTAACAGCCGCACTTTCAGCTTCTGCAACAGGCGTATCTGCCTCTTCATTTTATGATCTTAACGAATTTCACGCATGGGCTGAGCCTCAAATCGAAGAAATGACAACTCTCGGCATTATCAAAGGCTATACCGACGGGTCTTTCCGTCCCGACCGTGCCATCACCAAAACCGAGGCGTTGGTTCTCACGGCACGTGCCGCAGGATATATTCAAGACGATTACGATGATTTTCTCGCATCCGCATCGGAGCGTTACAGCGATGTGTTAGCCGAATATTCATCCCCGTACACAAACGAAATAGCCTTTCTTCTTTACAAAGGCGTTTTAACCGTCGATGACCTTTCCGGTTACATTTCGTCCGACCGTGCGGATTCTCCGCTTCTTCGTTACGAGATGGCGATTCTCCTCACCAAACTCATGCGTGCGGAAGACTCCCTTTCCTCTGCGGACATATCTCTCGATTATTCCGATGCGGGCGATATTCCTTTTGCCGCAACACCCTACGTTTCTTATGTGACCAACACTTCCCTCATGCAGGGCGTGTACGACCCCGAATATCCCGATGATATATTCTTCAAGCCGTATTCTTCGGTCACAAGAGCTCAAATGGCGGTTCTTCTCCACCGAGTTTTAGACAAAGTCGATATCGACATTTCATATGCGCAAATCGTCGGCAAAAACCCTGCGCAGTCTTCTCTTACATACCGTGACGCACAGGGCAAAACTTCTTTTTACACATTGAGCGATTCCGTCAGACTTGTCATCGACGGATACGAAACACGAGATTTGTCTCACGTTTCGGCGGGTGCGAGCGTTGCGTTTTTCTCAATCAACAACACTCTTTCCGATGTTGAGATTGTCAATACCGAAGATAACCGTTTTAACGGAGTCGAAGCTTCAACTCCCGTAACGGCACCGACAGACCCCGTCGAAGGCATTGTAACTTCCATCACGATGGGCGAAGATTGCACCGTTACAATAGACGATAGTGAGTATTCTGTATCCCCCGCCGCAACAATTTACGTCAATCATGTTGCCGCAACGATTTACGACCTTCGTGTCGGTTACGAAGCACAGCTTACGTTTTCTGGCGGCAAAGCCATTTTGATTTACGCAACATCCCCCGGCGAATCCGACACCGACCGTGTTACGGCACAAGGTACCGTTACCAAATTAAATCTCACCAACCGTCAGATTTATATCGAAGTCGAAAATTCTCAAACCGGTATCGTCAACGAGAGAGTTCTTTATATCGCAACGGGAGCATCCGTTTTCAATGCCATTTCGGGAAAGAGCGTCGATTTTCTCTCCCTGGAAGTTGACGACACAATCACGGCAACGGGCATAATCAAAGACGGTGTCTTCTACGCTTCCAAAATTATTATCAGATAAGAGGTGTCCTCATGCAAAGACGCGACAAAACAAATTATTATCTTGACATAGCCACCGTTGTGCTTGAGCGAGGCACTTGTCTTCGCCGCAGCTACGGCGCTATCATAGTCAAAAACGACGAAATCATCTCCACGGGCTACACGGGAGCACCCCGAGGCAGGAAAAACTGTATCGACCTCGGCTATTGCCGCCGCAACGCTCTCAACATTCCCCGAGGCGAACGCTATGAGCTTTGCCGCAGCGTTCATGCCGAAGAAAACGCCATTATCTCGGCTTCCCGTCGAGACATGTTGGGTGCAACGCTTTATCTTGCGGGTCGTGATATGGAAACAGGCAAATTTGTCGAAGGTGCCACAAGCTGCGCCATGTGCAAAAGAGCCATCATCAACGCAGGTATCGAAAAAGTTGTCATCCGCAACACAAACGAAGACTACACCGAGGTCGATGTTCAAACATGGATAGACAACGACGATTCTCTCGGCGAAACGTTAGGTTATTGATTTTTTTGAGGACAGTCCGCATTTTGTCGGACTGTCCTCTCATGCAATGAAAGGATTTTGAAAATGGAAAGAGAAATTATTTCACTTGCCTCAGGCTGGAAATTTCACCGAGGCAATGAGCCGATGGGTTTTTACAAAGGTTTTGACGACAAATCATGGAAAAGCGTCTGTGTTCCTCACGACATGAGCGTTGAGTGCGACTTCGACCCGTCTCATTCGTCAGGCACGGGCTATCTTCCGGGCGGCTGCGGTTGGTATCGCAAGCGTTTTCGCCTGCCTCAAACAACCGGCAGAGTCTACATCACTTTCGAGGGTGTCTACAACAATTCAAAGGTTTGGTTCAACTCCAACTACCTCGGCAAGCGCCCCTACGGTTACTCCACATTCACATACGATGTTACCGAATTTGTCGCCGAAGAAAACGTTGTCAGCGTCATGGTCAACCGTGAAGAAACCGCCGATTCCCGCTGGTTCACGGGCACAGGTATCACAAGACGTGTTTTTGTCACGGTGTGCGATAAAATAAGCGTTTTGCCCGATACTCTTTTTATCACCACTCCCGAAATTTCAACCGAACAAGCAACGGTCAAGGTTTCTTTGCAAACCACCTTGCCCGCAACTGTAAAAAATACGATTTTGGACAGCTCCGGCAATACTGTTGCCTCGGGCGAGGACACAATCACTCTCCCCTCTCCCAATCTTTGGTCACCCGAAAATCCCTATCTTTACACCATGAAAACAACCGTTTTGTCGGGTGATACAATTACGGATACTCTCTATACACGTTTCGGTGTTCGCTATTTCCGTTTTGATGCCGACGAAGGATTTTTCCTCAACGGCGAAAAAACAAAACTCAAAGGTGTCTGTGTCCATCACGATGCGGGTTGCCTCGGTGCAGCCGTCCCATCGTCGGTATGGCGAGACAGGCTTTTAAAGCTCAAAGAATGTGGTACAAACGCCCTCCGCACAAGCCACAACCCGCCCGACCCAACTCTTTTGGAGCTTTGCGATGAACTCGGATTTCTCACCATGGACGAAGCCTTCGACGAATGGGAAGGTCCCAAAAACAAATGGTGGCAAGGTCACAACGTATATCCTCCCAAGCGTTTCGGATATTTCGAAGATTTCCCCGAATGGGGCGAAAAAGATATCAAAGCAATGGTTCTTCGTGACCGCAACCACCCGAGTATTATCATGTGGTCAATCGGCAACGAAGTCGATTATCCCAACGACCCTTACTGTCATCCGTCTTTTTCGTCCATGACAGGCAACAACGATGCCAACAAACCCGAGATTGAGCGAATGTACGATCCCAACAAGCCCAATGCCGAGAGGCTTGCTGTCATTGCGAGAAAGCTTGTTTCGTACGTCAAAGAGTGTGACGACACCCGCCCCGTCACAGCCGCACTTGCCTTTCCCGAACTGAGCTGTAACACAGGCTATTTCCAAGCTCTTGATATAGCGGGTTACAATTACAAAGAACATCTCTACGAAGCCGACCACAAACGTTTCCCCTCATCCGTCATCTACGGAAGCGAAAATTCTCACAGCTACGAAGCATGGAAAGCGGTTGCCGACAACGACTACATCGCAGGGCAATTTCTTTGGACGGGTATCGACTACATGGGCGAAGCTCACGGCTGGCCCATACGTTCGTCCATGCCGGGTCTTCTCGATATGGGCGGTTTCAAAAAACCGAACTGGCATTTCCGCAAAACGCTTTGGTGCGACGAGCCGTATATTTATATTTTCACCCGTGAAAAGCGTGACGAAAACTCACCCCGTCGCCGTCCGCCCAAGTGGTTTAACGAGCATTGGAATTTTGAAGAAGGTACAATGTGCGAAGTTGTCGCATATACAAACATGCCGTCGGCAGAGCTTTTCTTAAACGGCAAATCTTTGGGTGCAAAGCCGAATTCCGACAAAAACACAATCGTCTGGGATGTTCCGTTTGAAAAAGGCACTCTCAAAGCGGTAGCTCAAGACTGCGAATACACCCTCACCTCAACCGACGCTCCCGCAAAAATTCTTCTTTCGCCCGAAAGACTCACCCTTGCCCCCGACAGCTACGATACACTCCGTATCGACGTCAGCTTCTCCGACGGCGTAGGTCGCAAGGTCAATTGGTCCGACGAAGAGATTACCGTGCAAGTTTGCGGTGCATCCTGCCGATTTTGCGGCATCGAAAACGGTTGCGGTTACGATGTAACGGCGTATTCTTCAAACACACGAAAAACATACAACGGCAATGCCGTTATATACATAAAAAGCACCGATTTTTCGGGAGAGGGCACCGTTACTGTTTTCTCCGAATCATTACCGCCCGTTTGTGTCAAAATAAACGTCGGTTGATTAATATTTTCCGCATTAAAAAAACCTCCCTTGCATACATTACAATGCAAAGGAGGTTTTACTTTATGGAAAAACCCGATTATGTTTACATTCTCTATCCCGTCAAAACGGATGCCCTGCTCAAATCCGATATTTTTCCCGTTTTGTCCGAGCCTGATTTTTCTCCCGCCGTTCCCATACAAGAAAACGATACTTTCGTACCGCTGTGGTACGGCAATGCCTGTTTTCCCGAAGACGAAGACTAATCCTTCAAATTTCTGCGATAATAAAACAGATACTGCTGAGCAAATCCGCTGTAATCTCCGAAAAGCTTCTCTCCCACGTCTTTCGCATCCTTTTCCGAGCTTCCGAACGACTCGCACATCACTCGTTTTATCCAAACATCCGACGGAAAAAGGTCGTATTTTGCAAGCGAAAACAGCATAACGCAGTCGCACACCTTGTCACCGACGCCGTGCATTGTCATTAACATTTCTCTCGCCTTTTCCGTGGAGGCGTTCAAAAGCGTCTTTTCGTCTATTCTCCCCGACAAAATATCTTCCACGCATTTTTTCAGATATATCGCCCTGTATCCCACGCCTATCTCTCTGAAATCGTCCTCCGAAACGTCTTTCAGCCTCTGTGCGGTGGGAAAAGAATAGTACATTTTTCCCTCTGCCTCTATTTCATCTCCGTATTTTTCGCACAGTTTTTTTACCGACGATTTTATTTTCGGGATAGACGAGCGTTGCGAAATAATAAAACTCATAAGCGTTTCAAAAAAGTCCTGCCTCAAAAGCCTTATTCCGTAGCCGTATTGCGTGGCTTTTTCCATCAAAGGGTTAATAGTCACTTTCCTTTTTATTTCCGCATAATCCCGCTCTGTATCAAGATACTTTTTCCAAAAATTTTCGTCGGCATCGTTTGATGTTATGATTATTTTGTCATCCTTTTCTTCAATCCGTGCCCATTTTCCGTCGGCAACTCCCGTAAAAGTGCCGTTTTCTTCTTCCCACCGAAAGCATTGACCGCAATCAAACGTATGCTTCAAATTAAAATCTTTATTCGAAACCGAAACAGTTTTCATTTTTAATCACCTGTTTCAGCTTATCACAAAAAAGAGCCGAAATCAATCTTGTTTAATATTTTTACACCACAAAAAAGGATTTTGTCAAATGAAAAAACTTCTTCTTTTGCCGTTTTATTACATCGGTGCAGCCTTGCTCATTCCTCTCATGTTTTATCACGGAGCGGAAAACGACGTTTCCAAGTCATCACAACCATTCTCCGAGGAAGAGAGCATCAATGTTTTCAATCCCGAGCTCAACACCACCGAAGAGATGACCATGAGCGACTACATAACAGGTGTTGTTGCCGCCGAAATGCCCGCTTCGTTCGAAAGCGAAGCTTTGAAAGCTCAAGCCGTGGCGGCACGCACATATGCCTTATACAAAACATCGTCATCGGATCATCCGGGGTGTGTATGTACCGATTTTTCGCATTGCCAAGCTTTTATCACACCCGAACAAATGCGCTCTGCCTGGAGCGAAGATTTTAACACGTATTACGCCAAAATCCACGACAGCGTACTCGCCACAAAAAACGAACGTCTTGTTTATAATTCCGAACCCGTAATGGCGGTTTTTCACTCGATGGGAGGCGGCTATACCGAAAACAGCGAGGACGTCTGGGGTACAAGCGTGCCGTATCTTGTGAGTGTCGAAAGCCCCGGCGAGGACAGCGCATCAAATTACCGCACCACAAAAACCGTATCGTTTGAAAACTTCAAAACGACCTTAAAATCCGCATATCCCGAAGCCGAGATATCTTCTCCCGCCGACGTTTCCGCTCCGATTTTGACCGACGGCGGTCACGTCAAAAGCATCATCATCGGCTCCGTTTCCGTTCCCGGTACAAAAATGCGTTCTCTTTTCGAGCTTCGAAGCACAAAATTCGATATTTCTTTCGAAAACGGAAACGTCGTTTTTTCCGTCACGGGCTACGGTCACGGTGTCGGCATGAGCCAATACGGCGCAAACGCAATGGCGCAAGAAGGCAAAACCTACAAAGAAATTCTCGCACATTACTACAGCGGAACAACCATCGAAGAATAATTTTGAGCGTGTCGGAAAATTCGACACGCAACTGCAAAGAGTGCCAAGGCAATCTTCGCAGTTTGTTATTTTTT
>CAZRYW010000024.1:0-16111 GCA_964604405.1 uncultured Oscillospiraceae bacterium | reverse complement strand
TTTGAACGACAATATCGACTTGCTTGATGCAAACTTGTCGGGATACACAAAGGAGGATGTGAACACGCAGACAAGTTGGTTGCCTATTGAGTCGTTTAAGGGAACGTTTGACGGAAAAGGCAAAAAAATAAAGAATCTTTTTGTTGTGACGGAAGATAAAAACGCAGGCTTGTTTTTAAACAATTTAGGCACGATAAAAAATGTTGAAATCGAAAGCGGAAAAATCGAACTGAAGCAGACAAATACAAGCGCACTTGCGGCAGGTTCGATTGCTGCGGTAAACTGCGGAATTGTCGAAAACTGCGTGAACAGAGCGGATGTTGTGACAAGCGGCAGTATAAAGTCAAAAGATTATGTGTATTTGTATGCCGGAGGTATTGTGGGACAAACGAGCACAAGTGCGCTCTTTGAGGCACCGGATTATACGAAGGTGATCGGCTGCACAAACTATGCCAACGTTACGTATACGGGAAGCACGGACGGCGAAGCTGATTGCGGCGGCATTGTGGGCTACGCATGGGGCGGCAGAGTGACAGAACGCGGTACAATCATTGAAAAGTGCAGAAACGAGGGCAAGGTGAGTGCCTCCGACAGCCGTTTGGTAAGAATCGGCGGTGTTATAGGCAGAACGGGAAGTGACGCTTCGGTAGGAGCACATATAAAACAATGCGAAAACACGGGCGAAGTTTATGCGAATGCGTCTATGAATGCGATGGCAGGCGGTGTTGTGGGCTATGCGGAGAATGCAAAGGTTCACATTTTTAACTTGTACAACCGAGGCAAAGTAACAAGCAACAAAACCCTGGGTGGTGTTGTCGGATGTTTGAAATATGCAGAGATAGCAAATTGCTATAATATAGGCGAGTTGAATGCTACGGTTACGGGCGCATTTATCGGCGGAGTTATCGGCTCGAGAACAAGCGGAACTGTGACGAATTGTTATTATCTCACAGAGGACGATGCGTCCCTTGGCGGAATCAATGGCAAGGATGTTGCAGGAAGTGCAGAGGGGAAAACTCTCGATGAATTTAAATCGGGTGAAGTTACATACCTTTTGAACAACAAGCGTTGCGACGGCTTGCAGGTGTGGTTTCAGACGATAGGCACGGACGATTATCCTGTGTTTAAGGGCGAAACGGTGTGCTATGATGAGGAAAGCGGAACATACACAAGCGAAAAGATATATACAATAGATTGGAGCGGTCCCTGCTCGGTTGCAAACAATGCTGAGATAGACCTGACAGATGTTTTGCCGAGTGATGTGATTATAGAAAATGTGAACTTTCCGTTGTCAGCTTTGCTTTCAAGCATTACGCCATCATACACAGCAGGCGGCTCGAAGGTAGCAATCGGTTTTACGACAGTCATTACCGAAGAACCGACAACGGGTTTGCTCAAAATTGTGTGCGAAACAACAAACTACGGAAATATTACCGTATTGATAAACATTAACCTGACGGGTGATTATAAGGTAACGATTTCGGGACTTGCGTCTATGGATGCACTCTACGACGGAAATGCAAAATGCGGTTACAGCGGGGCACCCGTCGGTACGTTGACGGACGGCTCGGCTTACAAAGGCAATTGGAAAGTTGAATACAAAGACGCATCGGGTGAATCATTGGAAAGCGCACCGACGGAAACAGGCGATTATACGGTTGTATTCTCAGTTGCAAGTAGCGGATACAAGGGAAGCACAAGCTTGAACTACAGTATAATAGAAGAAAGAGAAGCGTGCTATCAAAGCGAAGAAAACGGAGAATGGATTGACGGCGCATTAACGGAAGCATTTGCAAAGGTTTATAGCGGAGGTACGGTAAAGCTTTGCAAGAATATTGACGCAAAACAGTTGATGGTTGTTGCGAAAGATTTGACGCTGACGAGTATTGATGCGGAAAATCCCTCCAAGATTACAGCGGCACTTGACGGACACGGATATATAATTCGTGTTAACGGTAAAGTTGTGATGAAAAATGTGATTGTTGACGGCGGCAGCGAGGACAATGTTACGGCAACGAGAGCATTGATAATGGTTGATAACGGCGGAAGTCTGACGCTGAAAAACGGCGCTGTTTTGAGAAACAATAACAATACAACACAAACCGGTGCCGGCGGTGCTGTTGTGGTAACAAACGGCAAGCTGACGATAGACGGAGGAAAGATAAACGGAAATACCGCATGCACGGGAGGCGCAGTTGCCGTGATAGGCGATAAGGCAACTGCCGAAATGATATCCGGTGAGATTGCAAGCAACAAGTCGAGTTCGGAGGATGCAAATGCAAAGTTCGGCGGCGGTGCTGTTTATATTAACTCTAAGGGAATGTTTACGCTGACGGGCGGCGAAATCAAAAACAATACGGCGGTTAAGTCCGGCGGCGGTGTTTATGTGAATTCGGGAACGTTTAAAATGAACGGTGGTTCGATAACTGAAAACAAAGCATTGACCGGTGGCGGTATGGTGATACAAGTGGGTTCGAAACTTGTTTTAACGGGCGGTTCAATAACGGGCAATACGGCAGAAAACTACGGTGGCGGTGTATTGCTTGCACCTAACTCGATGACTGAAATTTCGGGTTCACCGAAGATAGAGGGTAATACATCTGCCGAAGAAGCAAATGCGGGCTTGTACTATGACGGAACGACCGATGGTTCATATATGCCGAGTGTGACGATAGGTGCATTGGGAAATGATGCAAAGATTGCAACGTTCTCATGGCCTAAACCCGCATCGGGAAAGAGCTTTGTGTGGGCACAGCCTGTTGAAAACCACACGATAACAAAGGATGATTTGGCAAAATTCAGCTACGGAAGCAGCGACTATACACTTTTGATTCAAAACGGAAATATTGTGCTTTACAACGGAAAGACCGTTACAATTGACGGTGAACCGACAATAAGCACAGGATATGTTGAATTGGGTATTAAAAATGCAGACGAGACGTATTCGCTCCCCGAAAACATTGTGGGTTACTACATTGACGACAAATTTGTTGACGCAGGCAAATACGAAGTTGAAGGCGGAGAAGTTATTGCAAGCGTTAAATTGAACGTTGAAGTGATTTCGGGTGCACAGGTACGTTACGGCGGCGGTTTGGACGAAAACGGAAAAATCGGAGCAGGCAACGGATTGAGATTTATTGCACAGGTTGACCGAAGCGAATTTGACGGCGAATGTTACGGTATGAGAATTAGTGCCGAGAGCAGCACAAATACTTCGGATGTTGTTGCAACGAAGTGGCAGGATGATACGACGTTCACGGTTGCGATTACGGATATGCTTGTAAGCAATTACAACCGTAACTATACGGCTACACCTTTTGTGAAAGTAAAGTACGATGACGGTACGGAAAAGACGGTTTACGGCACAAAGAGCGTGACGAGAAGTATATATACAGTTGCTGCGGGACTGATGAAAACGGGCGGCAGCAGCGATGACTATACGCTTTCGCAAAACGCACAGCTTTATGATGTGTTGAATGCATATGTCAACATGGTCGGCGTGAGACTGTTGCTTGACGGAGAGGGAAATATTACGGCAAGCGACAAATACACGGGCGAAGTTTTCTTTGATGTTGAAAGCGTTAAGATGGAAGACGGAAGCTATAGCGTGACGGTTAAACCGATTGCGGAAGACTTTAACTATCCTGTGAAGATAAAGGATTATTGGAAGGAATTTGTGAGAATCAACAATAACAATTCAGTCGTTAAGGAAATGATTGAAAATGAAAAGGTTGACGAAAACGGTGTTCTTACATTTGATTTTAAAGTTAAATAAAGTAGAAACGAAAAAACATTCGGGGTAACCCGAATGTTTTTTCGTTTCACAAAAATCCCCGACGATAAATTCGTCGGGGATTGGGGAGGGGATTATTCGTCCCAGTTATGGTATACGTTTTGTACGTCGTCGTTGTCATCAAGCATTTCAAGAAGCTTATTCATCTTTTTCAAGTCTTCTTCGTCGGTGAGTTCAACCATTGTTTGGGGAACCATGCGAACTTCGGCTGTAATGAAGTTGTAGTCTTTTTCGCTGCTGAGGGCTTCGTAAACGGAGCTGAAAGAGTCGGGATCGGTAACGATTTCGAAGAAACCTTCTTCTTCGGAGTTGAAGTCGTCGGCACCTGCATCGAGAGCCGACATCATGAGCTCGTCTTCGTCGATATCGCCGTCGTTTTCGATAACGATAACACCTTTTTTATCGAACATGAAGCTTACGCAACCGTTTTGACCGAGATTGCCGCCGTATTTGTCGAAATAATGACGGAGGTCGGCAGCTGTACGGTTACGGTTGTTTGTGAGAGTTTCGACGATAACTGCAACACCTCTGGGACCGTAGCCTTCGTATGTGATTTCTTCGTAATCGGCACCGCCTGCTTCGCCTGATGCCTTTGCGATACAACGGGCAATGTTGTCGTTGGGCATGTTGTTTGCTCTTGCTTTGACGATAACATCTTTGAGTTTGCTGTTGGAATCGGGATCGGGACCGCCTGCACGAACCGCAACGGCGAGTTCACGACCTATTTTTGTGAAAAGATTGGCACGCTGTGCGTCAGCTTTACCTTTTTTGTTTTTTATGTTTGCCCATTTGGAATGTCCTGACATTGTATAATCCTACCTTTCTGATGAAAAAAGAATGTGCACATTTACGTGATAAAGGGCTGAGCCGACGCTCCGCCCTTTAAAAAATTATTCTTCGTCTTCGTTGGAATTTGCTTCGGCGTTCTTTGCGGCAGCGCCTGCATCCTGACGGAGCTCAACTCGCATTGCGCGAATTGTTTCCTGACTCTTGTTGAGAGTTTGTTCGCCGTCGGCAAGAAGCTTGTCGATATACTGTCTTGCACCCATGCGAAGTTCGCGAGAGTTCTTCTGTGCGGAAGCGATGATGTTGTTTGCCTGTTCGTATGCTCTCTTTGTGATAGCGTTTTCGTTAACAAGCTGATTTGCCTTTTCTTCGCCCTGCTTAACGATTGCGTCGGCTTCTTCCTGAGCTTCGGCGAGAATTCTCTTTCTGTCGTCTTTAATCCATCTTGCCTGTTTGAGGTCATCGGGGAGACGGAGACGAATATCTTCGATGGAAGCGAGAAGGTCTTCCTTGTCAATGATAGCACGGTTTATGATGGGAATATTTTTTGCGGATTCCACCTTTTCTTCGAGTATGTCGAGAATTTCAAGTATTTCCATAATTACTTCCTCCTATATTAATAATTAAATTTGTTATGGATATCATTTATAATTTCATTTGGTACAAGTGCTTCGAGGGAAGCTTTATGCAGAGCAAATTCTTTAACTATACTGCTGCTCAAATACGAATATTGAGGCGATGACGTGATGAAAAACGTTTCTATATCGGGTGCCAACGTGCGATTGGCAAGTGCCATCTGACATTCGTATTCGTAATCGGAAACGGCTCTGAGACCTTTGATGATAAATTGTGCGCCTTTCTTTTTGGCGAAATCAACCAAGAGCCCGTCAAAAAAATCAACACAGACATTGTCAATATCTGCCGTAACTCTTTTTATGAGGTCCGCTCTTTCTTCGGGGGTGAAGAGCGGTTTTTTTGTACTGTTTGCAAGAACGGCAACATATACTTTATCGAAAAGCTTTGCGGAGCGTTTTATAACGTCCAGATGGCCGTTCGTAATCGGGTCAAAGCTGCCGGGGATTATTGCAATCTTTTCCATTTTAAAACCCCTTTTTCGGCGTCAAGAGAGTAATCATAACTCTGCCGTAGCGTTTTTCTTTCAAAATTTCGTAACAGGGGGGAATAACGGGGGATGAAAGAGCGCTGTCCCATTCGACCGAAACCACGGCGTTGTCCGAAAGCAAATGCTCCGAATAAAGAAGCGAAAGCGATTCTTCGTAAAAATTGCCGCTGTACGGAGGGTCAAGAAAAACCAAGTCGAATTTTTCGCTACAGGATTTGAGGTATTCGGTCGCTTTTTTCAAATGAAAAGTCGCATTGTCGGAAAAGCGAGCACGGCTGACATTTTCTCTGACGATACGCATGGCATCGGATGAAAAATCGACAAATGCAACGGATTTTGCTCCTCGACTCAAGGCTTCGATGCCGAGAGCACCGCTGCCCGCAAACAGGTCGAGAACGTTTGCATCGTAAATGTAAGGCGTCAGCATCGAAAAGAGTGCTTCTTTGACTCTGTCCAACGTGGGACGTGTATCGAGACTGTCAAGACTTATCAGTTTTAATCCTCTTGCGCTACCGGATATGACTCTCAAAAAAACCTCTCCCGTTCATCTCATGTGCACAGGCACAATAAGACCATATTACTACACTTCATTTTACAATATATACGGTAAAAGTCAAGTGTTTTTTGATAAAAATCAGATTACACGACGTGCTCCGAGATAGTGAGCGGTGTAATAATCATCGGACAGGGAAGAAATCGTTACGGAATTTGCACGCCCGCTCGATGCGTGAATAAAATCGCCGTCACCGATATAAATGCCGACATGGGCAACGCCTTCGGTGTTGTTGGAGTTGAAAAAGACCAAATCACCTGCGATAAGTTCGCCTTTGTCAACGGAAAAACCGTATGTATACTGCTGTCCGGATTGGTGAGGAAGAGAAATACCGTTCAAATCCATCACATACATGGTAAATCCGCTACAGTCGAAACTGTCGGGGCCTTCGGCAGCCCAAACATAAGGAACACCTATATATTCGTTCGCAGTTGCGACTATTTGCTTGCCGAGAGAATACGTAAGAGCTGTCGGAGCTTGACGTATAACGGCATCCTTGGGCGATGCGGAGTAGGACGAAGAGAGGGAAACTTTTACGGGATTGAGAGAAATATACTCACCGCTGGCATATCCCAATCTGCCGTCCGGAAGCTTGACGGTGTACCATTCGCCGTCAAAATCGGTAATGGAAATTTGAGTGCCCATCGAAAGTGTGGACAAAACGTTTGATGTTTTGTCGGAATCGGAACGAATATTCAATGCGGTTGCGTCGATGTAACCTGCGATTGAACTGTAGGTGGGCAAAGAAGAAATTTCGCTTTCGGACAAAACAACGTTTGCGGCATTGACAAAGCCTTCGATGCCGTTGGAATTTTCGACTTTGTACCAAGCGCCGTCGTATGCCAAAACACGTAATTTTTCACCTTTGGTGCAAGGTGAGAGCACGGTTGACGAATCACCCGTTGTTATATGCATGCGGGCAATATCGGTTGATACGAATCCGTAACATGTATATTCTTCATCGACAGGTTCGACAAAAGTATCCGAAACGGAATTGAAAGACGTGTCGCTTGACACAATACTTATGTAATCGGCACTCGCATAGCCGTCAATGCCGCCGTGAAGACGAACCTTGTACCAAGCGCCGTCGTATGCCAAAATTTCGACCAACGAACCGCTCCGAAGAGAGGTAATCGGTGAAGAAGACGTGGAAGTTGAGGAGCGAATCACAAGAGATGATGCCGTTACCGTGCCGTAGGTTGCAGTATTGGGTAAAATGAAATCGGCACTTGCGTAGCCTATGACTCCGTCGGATAATTTGATTTTGTACCAAGCACCGTCGTATGCCAAAAGCTCGAGAGTATCGCCTTTTGATACACGTGTTACGACCGGTGTGGAAGTGCCCGTTGAAGAGCGAATTTTTAAAACATCACAAGTGACGGTTCCCGTTTGAGCCGATGCCGTGACTGCGGAAAAAAGCGCAATCGAAAGCGTTGCGGCAGCGGAATAGATAAACTTTTTCAAGTTCACGCTTTAACCTCCTTAGGATGAAATACATATCATATGTATTGTTAACAAAATTCTACATATATTATAATATCAAAAAAGACCTTGCAAGTCAATAACTTGTAAGGTCTTTTTAACAATTACTTAACAATTAAAAATTCTTGTTTTTGCCAAAGCTTTTCCGAAAGGAAGCCCGATTAAATATATGACAACCGCTTCGCCGACGAACACGCTTATGATACTGTAGAGCACGAGAAAAAGCATGGAAGCATCGGAAGAAGACGGATAAATGAACGGGACATAGCTTCCGACAATGAGGGCGTTGAGTATTACCGGAGGGAATAACGCAAAGTACATTTTGCCGGTTTTTCGAAAAATGAGTCGGGTGAGATACGCCGCAAAAAGTGTTGTCAGAGAACCGAGGACGGTGTCCAACAGCGCAATCGAAGCTCCGCCCAAAAAATTGGAAAGAAAACATCCGATGAAAAGACCGTACACGGCTTCGGGCAAAAATATCGGCAAAACGCAGAATATTTCGGACAGGCGAAACTGCACGGGACCGTAACTGATGGGCTTGAAAATAAGGCACAACGCTACGTAGAGTGCGGCAATGAGAGACGCACGGGTGATTTTTGTTGTTTTTGTTAACATAAAAAAGTCTCCTTACGTGAAAAAAAGACGGGCACAACAACCCATCTTATCCACATTCCATAGTTTTGTTTAGTGACAGGATGGTTACGAACTGTCAGCTGTTTAATTCTTTTGTATTATAAAACATAAACGAAAATTTGTCAATACGTTAAAAAGATGTAAAAATATATAAAAATGCACAAAAAAAGCAAAATATTTTTCGAATTTTAATGCAAAACTAACAAAAAGAAGCTTGACGAAAGAGATTAAATAGGTTATTATGAGGAAAAGAGAATTTATACACAAGGAGGATTGGCATATGGCAAGAAAAATAAAAACAATGGACGGTAATACGGCTGCGGCATGGGCGAGTTATGCTTTTACGGATGTTGCGGCGATTTATCCCATAACACCTTCGTCGAACATGGCGGAAATTACGGATAAATGGGCAACCGAGGGAAAGAAAAATCTTTTCGGAAATACCGTGAAAATTGCCGAAATGCAGTCGGAAGCGGGCGCAGCGGGTGCTGTACACGGTTCGATTACGGCAGGTGCATTGACAACAACGTATACGGCATCGCAAGGCCTGTTGTTGATGATTCCCAATATGTATAAAATAGCGGGTGAGTTGTTGCCCAATGTTATAAATGTTTCGGCGAGAGCTTTGGCAAGTCATGCATTGTCGATTTTCGGCGACCATCAGGATATATATGCATGCAGACAGACGGGATATGCGTTTTTGGCATCGACGAATCCGCAGGAAGCGATGGATTTGGGCGCTGTGGCACATCTTACAACGATTGACGCAAGAGTACCTTTCGTTCATTTTTTCGACGGTTTCAGAACAAGCCATGAGTATCAGAAAATCGAGGTTTGGGACAATGAAGATTTGAGAGATATAACTCCGTTTGACAAAATAGAAAAATTCAGACGGGAAAGTCTCAATCCGGAGCATCCCGCACAGCGAGGAACGGCGCAAAACCCCGATATATTTTTCCAGGCAAGAGAAGCCTCGAACAAATATTACGAGGCTGTGCCCGAAATTTGCCAAAAATATATGGACAAGGTTAACGAAAAAATAGGAACGGACTATAAGCTGTTTAATTATTACGGAGATGAAGAAGCCGAGGTTGTATTGGTGGCAATGGGTTCCGTGTGCGATACGATATGCGAGAGTGTTGATTATTTGAATAAAAACGGAATGAAAACAGGCGTTGTAAAAGTGAGACTGTATCGCCCGTTTTCAAGCAGTCATTTTGCGGCGGCACTTCCGAAAAGCTGCAAGAGAATTGTTGTTTTGGACAGAACAAAAGAAGCGGGAAGCGTGGGAGAACCACTGTATCTCGACGTGTGCGCATCATGCGTAAACGAAAATATCAAAGCTGAGCTTTTTTCGGGAAGATACGGACTTGCAAGCAAGGATACAACGCCCGCACAGATAATAGCCGCTTTTAAAAATACCGAAAAGAAACGTTTTACGATAGGAATAGAAGACGACGTTACTTTTACGTCGCTCGATATAACGGAAAATCCCGACACGACACCCGAGGGCATTACAAGCTGTAAGTTTTGGGGATTGGGCTCGGACGGTACCGTGGGTGCAAACAAAAACTCCGTCAAAATTATCGGCGATCATACCGATATGAATGTTCAGGCATATTTTGATTACGATTCGAAAAAATCGGGCGGATTGACGGTGTCGCATTTGAGATTCGGTAATGCCAAAATAACATCTACGTATCTTGTAAACAAGGCGGATTTTGTGGCATGTCACAAGGATTCGTATATCAGAAAATACGATATGGTTACGGATGTTAAAGAGGGCGGAGTATTTCTTTTGAACTGCCCGTGGAAGAGTATTGAAGAATTGGATGCGAACATTCCCGGTCAGGTGAAAAGATATATTGCACAAAACAATATACGCTTTTATGTTATCGACGGCATGGCAATCGGCAAGGAAATCGGACTCGGAAGCAGAATAAACACGATATTGCAATCGGCGTTTTTTAAACTTGCGGATATTATTCCGTATGAAGATGCATTGAAATACATGAAAGAGGCCGCTACGGCAACATATGCCAAAAAAGGCGAAGATGTCGTGAAAATGAATCATGACGCAATAGATGCCGGCGCACAGAGGCTTGTAAAGGTTGATGTTCCGTCATATTGGGCACAGGCGAAAGACGAAGAATTGGTGCCGAAGGCAATCGGCAAAGGAAAACTTGTCGATTATGTGAACGAAATTCTTCTTCCCGTCAGCCGTTTTGCGGGAGGAAAGCTTCCCGTGAGTGCTTTTGAAAAATACGCAAACGGTGAAATTCCGTCGGGCAGTTCGGCTTATGAAAAGAGAGGTATTGCGATAGATGTGCCGAGTTGGGAACAAGACAAATGCTTGCAATGCAATATGTGTTCTTATGTCTGTCCTCATGCGGTTATACGTCCCGTTGCTCTTACGGATGAAGAGGTGAAAAACGCACCTGCGGGAATGAAGCATGTGCCGATGAAGCAGTTTGAAAACATGAATTTTGCGATAAGCGTTTCGGCATTGGACTGCACGGGTTGCGGTACTTGTGCGGCGGTATGTCCCGGAAAGTGCCTTACGATGCTTCCGCTTGAAAGTCAGTTGGAAAGCCAGGCGTACTTTGATTATGCGGTTAAGCTGCCTGAAAAAGAGGAAGTTATCGAAAAATTTAAACCGACGACGGTTAAGGGCAGTCAGTTTAAACAGCCGTATCTCGAATTTTCGGGTGCGTGTGCGGGCTGCGGAGAAACACCGTATGCAAAGCTTGCAACGCAGATTGCGGGCGACAGAATGTATATAGCGAATGCTACGGGATGTTCTTCGATTTGGGGCGGCAGCGCTCCGGCAACACCGTATACGGTTAACAAAAAAGGGCACGGCCCCGCTTGGGCAAACAGTCTTTTCGAGGACAATGCAGAATACGGTTACGGAATGTTTTTGGCACAGGATACGCTGCGAAATCAACTTATTGAAAAAGTTGAAAACATGAAAGAAAATGTTGATTCGAATGCAAGGGAAATCATAGATAGGTTCATTGATACGAAAAACGACGGCAGAGCAAACGGCGTTGCAACGGAGAATCTTGTCGAACTTTTGAAAAAGACAAACACGGAAGAAGCAAAAGAGATTCTTAAAAAGAAAGAGTATCTTGCAAAGAAGAGCGTGTATATATTCGGCGGCGACGGATGGGCTTACGATATAGGTTTCGGAGGGCTCGACCACGTTATAGCGTCGCACAGCGACGTAAACATTGTAGTGTTCGATACGGAAGTGTATTCGAATACGGGCGGACAGGCATCGAAAGCGACTCCGACCGGTGCAATAGCAAAGTTTGCGGCGGCGGGCAAAGAAGTTAAGAAAAAAGATTTGGCGGCAATAGCAATGAGCTACGGATATGTATATACGGCACAGGTAGCTATGGGTGCAAACCCCGCACAATGCATAAAAGCGTTTGCCGAAGCGGAAAGCTATGACGGTCCGAGCGTTGTTATTTGCTATGCACCGTGTATAAATCACGGTATTAAGGAAGGTCTTGTTGCAGCTCAGGCAGAAGAGAAGAGAGCGGTTGAAGCGGGTTACTGGCATTTGTTCAGATATGACCCCAGACTGGAAAAAGAAGGAAAGAATCCGTTCCAACTCGACAGCAGAGAACCGAAAGCAAGCTACGAAGATTTTATCATGAATGAAGTGAGATATTCTTCGCTTGCAATGGAAAATCCCGAAAGAGCAAAAGAGCTTTTCGCTATTGCCGAAAAGAGTGCGAAAGAAAAATACGAAAAACTTAAAAAGATGGCAGAGTGATTTTGTAGTGTCGAGCGGAGATTTATCTCCGCTCGGACTGTCTATAAACATACTTTTAATCTAACTGCGAAGATTGCCTTGGCATTCTTTGCAGTTGCGTGTCGAAAAATTCGACACGCTCAAAAGCGGAGATTTACCTCCGCTTTTTTCCTTATTTAAGGAAAAAAGCTTGACAAAACCGCACTAAAGTGATAATCTGAATTACGGAGATGATGAAAATGAAAAAAAGTACTTTATTTACGGCGATTTTGGCGGCTTTGACGTTAAGCTGCGCAAACGGCGTATCGGCAAACGAAAATAATATAACTTACGTTGCCGACAACGGTGAGGAGATGAGCTTTGTTAAAGAAAGCGAAGATCTTTTCGGAGGATGGGGAAGCTTTGACACAAAGGAAAGTTTGAACCATTTTACAACGGGAGGATACATCAAGGAGGGTGATCCCATCACCTATCTGAGCGAAGCATCCGATTACTGGAGATTTAACGACAAGGGTTATGTCGAGATGCTTGCAAGCGGAGGAAGCACAAAAAAATCGTCGATGCTTACATACGTTCCGTTAAACAACGGAGAGGAAATCGGCGAAGAAAAAATGTATTACTTCTCCATGCGTGTTTATACCGAATCGGCAAAAAAATTGAAAATAACATGGAATGCGACAAAGAGCGCACAATTTTGGTCGAGTAATTCGGGTACGGAATACGGAGGAAGATATCCCGACTACGGCTCAAAGAGCATTGTTGTAGACTCCGATCGTGCTCTGGACAATAATGCAAGTATATATACAAAAGGCGGATGGCAGACGGTTGACGGTTATCTGATTGCGAAAAAGGACGCAAAATATTTTATGCTCAATTGCAGATATATGCAGGGAAGCACAGCCTCGCCTACGTGTATAGACGATATAGTTCTCTATGAGGTCGGTTGTGCCGATGCGGCAAGCGAGCTTTTCGTGAACGATTATGTCGTATACGACAAATTGCCCGAGATTGACGGAGTGTGGAGCGACGAAAAAGGTTTTGTAAAGGACGGAGTTTATAAACGTCCCGAAATCGGAGATATCGACACGATTACGGCAAATTATTCCGACGGCACGAAAAAGAGCTTTACGGTTGAAGTTGTCGGATATAAAACGGTGGATTCGGACGGCGGCAATTACAAAGTTGTCGGAAAAAATCTTATAAAGAACGCAAGTTTTGAATATTATGAAACAGACAACAGAGATAACGGAGAGGGCGGCACATATCCTTTCTTTTATACTTGGGAATCGACAATATCGGGAAGTGACGAAGCGGGTATAAACAATGCCGAAAACGGTTGTTTTGCGATAAATCATGATAGATTCGTGACGGGCAAAACGTCGATGCGTGTACGCTATTCGGATGCATACAACAATCATTCGTCATTCAATCAGTTTGTTACGCTTCCCGAAGACGGGCTTTACTATGTATCTTATTATGCGAGAAGATCGACGAGCGATAAACGAAATCTCGAAGTCAGAATTAACGGAGATTGCGTTCATTCGTTTAATACACAGATGCTGACACCCGAATGGAAGAAGTATTCGTGTGTGATAGAGGCAAACGGCGGAGACGAGTTCGAATTTACGGGATATAATGTTTCGAATGTGTATGTGGATTCGTTTGTTTTGGTTCACGTCGAAAAAGAAAGCACAGCATGTACTGTTGTATTGGAAGACGAAAACGGCAATGTGTTGAGTGAAAAGGTTGTCGAAAATCTCGCATACGGATCAAAGTATGCGTATGATTACAACATTGTCGAAAAGATAGGCGAAGAACTTTATGTTTACAAAGAGGGAAGAAATGTTGTAGACAGTTTGAAGTCGGAAAACAAGATAACTCTTGTTTACGAAAAGGCAGATGAAGCCGTATGCGAAGAAATCGCAGTCGAAGTGCCTCACCATACGGAAATTTCACTTCCGAAGAGCGTAAAATGTACGATAAACGGAAAAGATTATGTTATTGCGGCAAGTTGGGACGAGGTTGACGAAAGTCTTCTTAAAACGGAGGGCAATACTTTTACGGTACGAGGCATCGTAGGCGGAGCAATAGACGTTACGGCTTCGGTCAAGGTGGTTAAAAATTATAACTATTTGGACGGCATATTGAGCACGGCTGATTTTACGACGATAAAGAAAGCGGCAACCGACTCGAACCGTGTGGAAATAAGCTTTGATATTTTGCCTTTGAAGTCGAAAATCGATGCATCGCTCGGTTTTACGGCAGATAATGTAACGGTTGACGCATGGAACAGTTGCGGTGTTACGATAAGACTTTATACTGACGGTCGTTTCCAATATTGCGACGGCGATAAGGGATTTGTACAGAGTAATGTGTTTTACAGGTCAAACACGGCATATAACGTGAGGATTTTTGTTGATTTCGATGATGAGACATACAGCGTGTACGTATCGCAGAAAGGCTCGGAATATAATTTGCCTGTTTGTGAAAACGCATCTTTCAGAAAAGGTTCCGCAGAAATGAAAAACATCGGACAGATGCTTGCCAGAGGCGGAAGCGGTTCTGCCGCGGGAGAATTCAAGGTTGGCAATATTTCGTGGGGAAAAGTCAACAAGTTGAGCCTGGTAAAGTCGTTCAAGGGCGATGACGGCATGCGTCATGTTGTGCTCAATGCGAATGAAACGGGAAAGAGCAAGATTTATTATGCCGATTATACGGACGGATATTTCAATGAGCTGTATACGGAAGAAATATCTTATACGGAAGGCGAAACGGTTACACTTTTGCTTGAAAATGCCGACAACAAAAAGCTTATGATGATTGACGATTTGCTTGTGCCCGATTTTAATGCGATTGAACTCGATGAGCATGGTGACGAATCGTTTGTTTCGAGCTTTATGGGTTCGTTTGCGTTTTATCAGAATAATTACAACTCCGATATTGTTGATGACGACCCCGGAATAGTTCAGGTTAATATTTTGGAAATTTATTCGGACAGAATTACATTGACGACAAGAAACTACGGTGAGCATACGGGAAAAGCGGAAAATCCCACTCCGGCGGTTTTCAAAAGGCATAACGGTGACGATTCGAAGACGGATACTCCCATAAAGAGAATACTTGTTTTCGGCGATTACCAGATAGGTTCGTATTTGTTGTCGGACGAAAGCCTTACGCCTTTGAGACCTGTGTTTATAAGAGTGTGCGAAGATTTGGAGAAAGAACATTTCGACGGCGTTATGGTCGGCGGCGATTTGACGTTTTGGACGTCGGTATCGAAAGAGAGATGGGAACTTGTTGTTGATACGGTATTGGGTATGCTGAAAGAAAAAATTTCGCCCAATATTTATATAATTGCAGGTAACCATGATTATAATGCGGGAGAAAGAGACAACTTTAACAGCGCAGATTACTACAACACATACATGAAAGAAAATAACGGAAGCTTGGAAGAAAACGGCAACGGTTATTTTGAACATTGCGATTATTACGATGAAGATGTTTTGATTGCTTTTATGTATGAGCAGGACGGAATTTATTTTATGGGACTTTCGACATCGCCCACGGTGATGAGAGGTAATTTGCAGTATTCGAACTACAATTATACAGAGGGCGCTATGGATTGGATTGAGAACAAGTTAAAAGAAATAGGCCCCGATAAAACGGTTCTCTTTACATCGCATTTCCCGCTCAGCGACTCGAACAACATTGTAAAGAGCAGCAAGGGCGCATCGGAGAGTACAACATTGAGACTTATAAGCATATTTAAAAATTATCCCAATCTTGTGCATTTGTACGGACATGACCACGGCAGTCCATTTGCGTTTATCGATTCCGAAACGGAGGAGAGAGTGACAAGATACGATACTGACGGATATAAAATAGACTGATAAAGCAAAAAGGTGCCGAAAGGCACCTTTTTGCAGACTGTAGAAAAACCCTGTTTTGCAGAAATGCAAAGCAGGGTTTTTGAGTATA
>CAZRYW010000023.1:0-16367 GCA_964604405.1 uncultured Oscillospiraceae bacterium | reverse complement strand
TTTGTTTATGACGGTTTTGTATGACTACTTTTCCTCTGTTCAGCAAAGTCAAATGAGAGTGCAGTTGGATTTTGCATCCCGTGGTGTTTTGAATGAAGGAATAGATTATTTTGACGGGCTTGACGAAAAAAAATACCGAATCACATGGATCGGAACAGACGGCAGCGTGATTTACGACAGCGCGTCGGAAGCGGGAGAAATGGAAAACCATTTTGCTCGTGAAGAAGTGAAAAAAGCGTTGTCGGAAGGGTACGGAGAGAGTTCGAGATATTCTTCGACGTTGACCGAGAGGTATCTTTACAGCGCAAAGCGACTGAGTGACGGAACGGTACTGCGACTTTCGGTGGCACAAAATTCCCTGCTTGTATTAATGCTGGGGATGCTACAGCCGATTTGCGTCATATTTGCGATTGCAATCATATTGTCCGTTGTTTTGGCCGCACGATTATCGAAAAAAATTGTAAAGCCGCTGAATGATCTGAATTTGGACGAACCGTTGAGTAACGGGGAATATGAAGAGCTGAATCCTTTGTTTCACCGAATTGATACGCAGCAACGTCAAATTCGTAACCAGAGTGCTCAACTAAAACAAAAGCAAAACGAATTTGAAACGCTGACGGTAGGCATGGAAGAGGGGTTGGTACTGATGGACAGTAAGGGGTTTATCGTGAGTATCAATCCTGCGGCGGAAAAACTGCTGCAAACGGATTTTTCGGCAGTGGGCAAAAATATTTTGTCGGTATACCCTTCGACGGAATTGTTCACGCTTCTTGACAAAGTTGATAGCGGAACTCATGTCGAAAAAAATATGGTTTTTAACGGCGAAACTTACAAAATCAGCGCCAATCCCGTAACCGACGGAGATAAAATCCCGGGGATTGTCCTTTTGATGTTTAATATTACGGAAAAAGAAAAATCGGAACAAATGCGGCGGGAATTTACGGCAAATGTGTCCCACGAACTGAAAACACCGCTGCAAACAATTTCGGGGTATGCGGAGTTGCTTGCGGGCGGCATCGTAAAAGCAGAGGATGTGCCTCGTTTCTCTGGACAGATATATGCCGAATCAGGGCGTATGATACGGTTGATTGAGGATATTATCAATCTATCACGTTTGGATGAGGGGGCGGAGGATATGCAATGGGAAAATGTTGATCTGTATGCTCTTGCGGCAAACGTCATGGCAACCCTCTCTCAGCAAGCCGAAAAAGCGGAAATCAAAATGAAGCTACAGGGTGAATGTGCGGTATTGTACGGCGTTCGGCAGCTTTTGGAAAGCATTGTTTATAATCTTTGCGACAATGCCATAAAGTACAACCGAACAAACGGGATGGTATGCGTAACGGTGAAAAATGAGGAAAGCGGCATAGCGCTTTCGGTGTCGGACACGGGAATCGGAATTCCGCAAGAGGACAAAGAACGCATTTTCGAACGCTTTTATCGTGTGGACAAGAGCCGCTCAAAAGCAATCGGCGGCACCGGACTGGGGTTGTCCATAGTCAAACATGCATGTGCATATCATGGGGCGACTATAGACTTGCAAAGTGAGGTCGGCAAGGGAACGACTGTCTGTGTGCATTTTTCAAAGAACGAAGATTGAATATTGTTCGGATATTGATTGCGATTATTTGAGACCTTGGGGGTTGTCGGCGATTGTTTTTCGCTTGTTGCGGCGTACTTTGTTGATGTGTCTTTCGAACGTACCCGAATTGATAAGCTCGGTTAAGACAAGCTGTTCAAACGTGGGAACGCTGCATGAATAGAATCCGAGTTTGTCGTAAAAGAGTTTTGTGAGCCTTTTGGGCAAAACCATATAACCTATTCGCAAAGAGGGGGATATGGTTTGGGAAAAGGTGTTAAGATAAATAACGTTGTCGTTTTTGGAAAGAGAGAAAAGCGTTTCCATAGGCTGGGAGGATATCGAAAATTCGGAACCGTAGTCGGATTCTATTATGAAACGGTTGTTTTTTACCGACCAGGACAAATACTCATGACGTTTGCTTGCGCTTGCGGTAACATAGCTGGGAACGCTTCGATACGGTGTGATATGCAAAATGTCGGCTTGGGAGTTTGACAGTGCCGAAGTTTCGATTCCGTCGGATGCCAACGGCAACGACTCGTAAGTGACACCTGATATGCGGTAAATCTGTTCTATTTTGTCATATGACGGAGATTCGATTGCGTATGTTTTTTCTTTGCCGAAAAGATTGATAATCAATCCGTACAAATATTCGCCGCCGGAACCGATGATTATTTGTTCGGGGGACACGCTGATACCGCGGTTTCGGAGAAGGTAGCTTCCGATTGCTTCTCTGAGAGGCTCTATACCCGAATTGGGCGATTTTTCGAGAATGGATTCGCCGTAATCCGTGAGAACTTTGCGCATTGTTTTGGAGAGGATATCGACCGAAAAATGAGTCGGCTGAGAAAAAACGGGTTGAGGTGCTTTTTGAACTGCTTTTATGTGCGTTGAAACGGCGAAACCGTCTGTGGGTTTGAATATGACAAAATATCCGCTGCGTTCATGTGAGTCGATGTAGCCTTCGTCGCAAAGCAGAGCGTATGCATGCTCGACGGTAATCGTGCTGACGGAAAGCTCGGAGGCAAGGAGCCTTTTGGACGGAAGCTTGCTGCCGAAAGGATAGATTTTGGATATGATGTCGTCTCGAAGATATTTGTATATCTGCAAGTAAACGGGATGCTGTGATTTGTCTATTATATATTTCATCTGGTTATATTATTTCCTCCGAATTTGGTTATTTAGTATTATCAGAATATATTGTACAATACATTCGTCAAAACATCAAGGAGGTTTTTTTATGAAACAGAATTCGAACACAAAAAGAACAACGCTGTGGCTTTGCACAACCGCAATGCTCATGGCATTGAATGTTGCGATGAGTTCGTTCGGAGTTCCCGTTCCCGGAGGACATCTTTATATGAACGATATCGTGATTTGTACGGCGGCGATTATACTCGATCCGCTCGGCGCGTTTTTGGTCGGCGGTGTGGGTGCGTTTTTGGGTGATTTGTTCTTTTACCCGACACCTATGTATGTTTCGCTTGTAACTCACGGTTTGCAGGCGGTTGTTATTTCGCTTTGCACACGTCATCTTTTCAAAAAGCGTCCGCACATCGGGGCGGCAATCGGTGTGCTTTTGGGTGCGATAATCATGGTTGTGGGATATTCGTTGGGAAGAGCGTTCATTTACAGCACGCCCGAGTATGCGATTATGAAGTTGCCGTATCAGATTTTGCAGGCTGCCGTAGGTGCGGTAATGGGCATGATTTTGTGCTTTAAATGCGGAATTTATAAGGCGTATAAGAAGAATATTTGACGAATTCGATACTTTACAGGATTGAAAATCCGTGGTAAAATGCAAACGGAAAGGGTGAGTCTTGTGAAGTTGAAAAGAGAGATTTATTTACATTATACGATGGCTTTTACGGGCGGTATTTTTGCCCTATATACATTGACGGAGCATATGAACGTTTTCGGTTCTGCCGAGACGGGTAATATGCTCCTTTTGGTGGAAAGTCTTTTGAGTTGGGATTTGCAGGATGTGCTGTTGAGGCTGGGAAGTATAGCCGTATACAGCCTAGGCATTGTTTTTTGCCTCTGTATTCAAAAATATGGTCCTGATAAGCAAAGAAAAATTTGTATGCTGACAGATTGCATCGCCGCGGGAATATTTATGATTTTGCCTGACAACATGGAGCCTATTGTCGCAGTATATCCCGCATTTTTTGCGATGAGCGTGCAATGGTGCACGTTTGGCGGTGTGGGCGAAAACCGCTGTGCGACAACGTTTTCGACGAATAACCTGCGTCAGTTGATAACTGCGATATTCAAATTTGCGGAGGGCAAGCGTGAAGAAAAAGACAAGATTGTGTTTTATGCCGTAACTCTTTTTGTGTTTCATTTGGGGGCGGCGATGCTTTTTGTTGTATGGTCTTTTTCACATCGTTACGCTATAGGTTTGGTATTGATACCGCTTTGTGCGGCGTATTTTGAACAATGCATGATTGAAAAGAAGGCATTATAAAGAGAAAGAGAAACAGCCGATTTGCATTTTGCAAATCGGCTGTTTGAGCGTGTCGAATTTTTCGACACGCAACTGCAAATCTTGCCGAGGCAATCTTCGCAGTTTGTTATTTTTTACAAGGAATAAAGTGGCGATTTTTCGTGCAAGAGGCTTAAAGCCTCCTTAAATCGCCACTTTCGGCTAGGCAATGCGATTGCCTAGCCGATTTTCTTTGGGAAACCTTCTTTCCCAAACCTTTCGCTGTTACATTAAAAATATGTTTATCGGCTGTTTTCAGCTTGCTATAATTAAATCGAATGCCGTGCGGGCATCTATAAGTCCGTTTTTTATTTTGTATTCGGCATCGGTTAAAAGAGCGATGATTTTTTCTATATCGCCGAGAGTGACTTTTGATGCTTTTTGAACCAGTTTGTCGGCGGCATAGGGATTGTGACTGATTGCTTTTTTGACTTCGGAGATACTCATTTTTTGCGTCATCATGAGTTTGGCTTTGTAAATGGACAAAATCTGCGAAGCGAAAAGAGCAATGACGGATACGGCATCCGTACCGTCCTTTTCCAACAGAGAAAGAGTAGAAAAGGCGTTTTCGCGTCTTTTGTAAATCACGGAATCTATAAGATTGAAAACGCTTTCGTCGATGACCGAACGAATTACGGCATCTATATCGCTACGTGTAATCTGTGCATCCTGTGATTTGGCTATGATTTTTTCGATTTCGCTTTTGAGGAGCGTCATGCTTTGACCGAGATTTTTGATGATGTACAAGGCGTCCTTGTCGGTTAAAACCTTGCCTTTTGAAGCGGCGATTTTCATGAGCCAAGGACGAAGACGTGCCTCGGGCAGATAGTCGAAATTGACACGGGTACCGTGTTTTAATGCGGCTTGTTCGACTGCGGAGCCTTTTTTGCCTTTTTCGCTCAAATCTTCTCGTATGATACATACTTGGTAGTCGGGCAGAGAGGAAAAAAGATTTTCCCATTTTGCCTTTTGAGAGAGAGAATTGGAAAAAAGTTTGCAGTTGTTGAAAATGACAAGCTTTTTGTCGCTCATGAGAGGCAACGCATTGATAAACGAGTCAACATCTTCAAATGACGGAGGCTCTATATAGCATTTGTAGTTAAAATCTTCAAATGCGGGGTTTATGATTGAGTTTTTCGCCTCGGTAAGACAAAAGGAGGACAAAAAATCCTCCTCGCCGCTGAAAATATACAAAGGCGTTGTTTCTTTGTTTTTTAAAACAGTACGAAATTCATCGTAAGTCATAGTATACCGTCCCGTATAAAAAATTTAGTTTGTGCCGTTTAAATAATCGGTGATGAACTGGCAATAGCACATTGCGGCAATTTTCATGCAATCCTCGTCTATTGTGAAGCGGGAATTGTGAATGGGATAAACAGAGTCTTTTTCTTCGTTACGGCAACCGATGTGAACATATGTTGACGGAAGCGCTGCCGCAAAATAAGAAAAATCGTCGCCTGCCATGGAAACCTTGTCTGTTTCTTCGAGATTTTCCGCACCTATGATTTTGGCTGCGGAAGAAACGAACAAATCCGTTACGGAGTCGTCGTTGATGAGTGCGGGGAAAAGCTCGATGTAGCGATAAGTATACGTTGCATCGTATTTGGAGCACGCTTCCTTGACTCTTTCCTCGATAAGTCTTGACGCTTCTTCACGGCTTTGACGTGTAAAAGTGCGAGCCGTACCCGTGATTTTGACGGACGGAGGAATAACGTTTGAACAGTTGCCGCCTTCTATTGTGCAAACCGATACTACTCTGGGAACATTGGTATCGGTGAGGTTTGTAATCGCCAATACGGCTTCGGAAGCAACTACAAGGGGATTGACGCATTTTTCGGGATATGCGCCGTGACCGCCCGTGCCGTGGATGACAACCTCGAAATTATCGGGAGAAGACATCAGAGAACCTTTTTTGTAGACAATTTTGCCTATGGGATAGTCGCTCATTACATGACCGCCTATGCAAAGGTCTACATTGGGGTCTTCGAGAACGCCTTCGCCTATCATGATTTCGGCGCCGCCGTCACCTTCTTCGGCGGGCTGAAACAAAATCTTTACAGAACCCTTGAAAGAGTCTTTAAGTTCGTTTAAAATATAAGCAGTATAAAGTGCGATTGTGATATGTGCATCATGACCGCAAGCGTGCATAAAGCCTTCGTGCTCGCTTTTGAACGGAAGAGCGGTTTCTTCGGTTATGGGGAGAGCGTCAATATCGGCACGCAACGCAACGCAACCGCCGTCTCCGTTGCCTTCGATGAGAGCAACAATGCCGGTGCCTCCGCAGAACCCTTTTTGATAGGGAATGGAGAGAGTGTCGAGAACGGAGCAAATATATCCGCTTGTTTTATGCTCTTCAAACTGGATTTCGGGAATGCGATGGAGCATATGACGGATGTCAAGCGCCGTGTTTTCCCAAGTGTCGGCAAGAGCACGTATTTTTTCTGTAAGCATATTATCAGTCGCCTTTCGGTGGATTGAAAAACTTTTTTTAATTATATCATATTTTCGGGAATTTGTAAAGGAGGGAATAGAGTATGGATTTTGTGAAGATTCCGTATCTGCCAAAAAAGCGGGTGTTTTTGGGCGTGGGAGATATAAAAATCGAAAAAATCAATAGTATAGAACCGTTTGAGGAGAAGTGTCTTTCAAAGGGGATGAGGCATCATGCCGATTTGACGTTTTGTTATATGGGTGACGGAGAGGCTGTTGTCGCTCCGGAGGCTTTTGAATATTATGCGAAAAAATTTGAAAACACGTCGCTCAAAATAACAAAAGGCGAAAAACACCTTGACAGGCACTACCCGCTCGATGCGTCATATAATGTAGCGATAGTGGGAAAAAAGATGTTTTGCAAAAAAGACATAACGGATCGTATGCTGCTGCAAAAAGCCGAAGAAAAAGGATATGAAATAATAAACATAAAGCAAGGCTATTCGAAATGCTCGATTTGCCCGATTGACGAAAGCTCCGCCATAAGTGCGGACGTGGGATTTTGCAAAAAAGCGATTGAGGCGGGAGTGGATGTTTTGTTGATAACAAACGACACGATTGAGCTTGAAGGCTACGGTAACGGATTTTTCGGCGGGAGTGCTTTTATGATTGACCGAAAAACGCTTTTTGTAAACGGTGATTTGACGACTCATCCCGATTTTGAAAAAATATCGGATTTTCTCAAAAAAAGAAATATTGAGGCGGTATGGGAGAAAAACGGAAAAATGCTTTATGATATAGGCTCGTTTGTACCCGTTTTCGAAGTATAAAAAAACGGATTTGAGCACAGTATTATTCTAAAACGCCGTAGTGCGTACTTTTTTGGAGGTGCGTGGCACGAGGTATAACAAAGAAATAAAACTGTCGGATAAACTGTCTGCCGAAGAGGCTGCAAACGAAGCCGCAGATGTGATAATGAACGAATACGAAAAAATTTTGTTGGAAAAAAGCGTAAAAATCCGTTTCGGTTATTTGGAAAAAGAGGAACGGGAAGAAATAACGCTTATTGCATTAAAAAACGCCGAAAGCGAAGATGGCGGAGAGTTTCCGAGTTTTTCGCAAAGACGAAAAGCCGTGAAAGACAATGTTTTAAAATACCTTTCGAATGAAAAATCGGTGGTACCGTGCGGTTTTGTAGATTTTAGAATGAGGCAAATGTATCATTGGGCGGAATCAATCGTTCAATTGAGTGCCGATATGTTTTTTGACAAAAAGGAATACGAGGAGTTTACGTATCTTTTGTCGATGTTTGTTGCCGAAAAACAACCGATTGAAGAGTGCATACATCTTGTATGGAAAAATGCCGATGTAAAGCTTTTTAACAAGAGAGGCAGAGACGTAACGAAAAAATACGAACGTGAATTTCTCGAAGCGGCAAAAGAGGGAAATATATCGTCGGAAGATTTGGCGATTTCGGCACTTATAGCGGCGGCACCGTCAAAATTGGTGATGCATAAACCGCCCGAAAACTCGCCCCTGGCGCAAACGGTGAAAAAGATTTTCGGAGAACGCCAATGCGTGTGCGACGGTTGTGCGTTTTGCGAAAAAGATTGAATTTTGATAGGATAAGTGATAAAATGGCATCGAGGTGAAGCATATGCGAGGCTATCTTGTAATCAATCATTATCTGGTGAGTGAAAAATATGAAAATTTGTATCGTTTATTGTGCGAAAGTGCACAAAAGTGCGGTATAGAGTTGGAAGTTAAGACGAATTCGGATATTTTATCGGAACTGGTAGTCGGTGATGTATCGGATGTTGAAAACGTGGATTTTATACTTTTTTGGGATAAAGATATCACCCTTTGCAGAATGCTCGAAGAAATGAAAATAAAGGTTTTCAACTCGTCGGAGGCGATAGCCGCATGCGACAACAAGGGCCTTACTCATGCCGTGTTGAGCAAAAGCGGTATTCCCATGCCGAAAACGATTATAGCACCGTTGGCATTTTCAAAAGAAGACATGACGGAATTTGTCGAAAATGCGGTCGAAAAGCTCGGCTTGCCGATTATAATAAAAGAAAGCTACGGGTCGTTCGGGTTTCAGGTTTATAAGGCGAAAAGCGTGCATGACGCAATCGAAATTGCGAACATGATAAGTCCGAATCCGATGATTTTTCAGGAATATATTGCCTCAAGCGAAGGAAGAGACGTTCGAATAAACGTTGTCGGAGACAAAGTGATTACGGCGATGGAGAGAAGCAATGACAATGATTTCAGAGCAAATGTCACAAACGGCGGCAAGATGAAGCCTTACACTCCGACAAAAAGAGAATGTGAAATAGCCGTTGAGGCATGTCGTGCGTTGGGACTTGACTTTGCGGGAGTTGATTTGCTTTTCGGAGAAGACGGACCGCTTTTGTGCGAAGTGAATTCGAACGCTCATGTGAAAAATATATACGATTGTACGCACGTAAATGTGGCGGATGCGATTTTTGAATATATAAAGGGCAAATTATCATGAAAATTTGGTTGATTTACGATTCGTTCGAGGCGGAGAGAAACCGCCGATACATAGATTTTTATTTTGAAAAGTGCCGTGAAAAAAATGTTGAATTGGAGCTTAAAATCGTTGAAAACGGGATAGATTTTGAGTCATTGCCGGATGCGGCAATCGTCAGAGTAATGAATTTTGAGCTTTCGAAAAAACTCGAAGAAAAAGGCGTTTTTGTTTGCAATTCGTCGTTTGTGTCGAAAATCGCAAACGATAAGTGGAATACGTATTGCTATTTGAAAGACAAAAACATACACTTGCCCGAAACGTTTTTGGTGACGGATGAGTTTGTGCCGAAGTATTATCCGATTGTTTTGAAACCCGCAGGCGGAAAAGGCGGGAAAAACGTTGAGATGATTGGAAGCAGAGAAGAGTTCGAAAGTTATAAAAACAGAGTAAAAGGAAAAATCATCGCCCAAAAACCCGTGTCCGACAAAGGAAAAGATTTGAGAGTGTATGTTGTCGGAAACAAGATAATCAAGGCGATGCTGCGTGTGTCCGAGACCGATTTCAGGAGCAATTTTTGCCTCGGAGGCAAAGCATATGAATACGAATTGTCGGATTGGGAAAAAAGCGAGATTCAAAAAATAATCAATCTTTTCGACATTTCGTATGCGGGATTGGATTTTATGTTTGATGACGGAAGGATAATTTTCAACGAGATGGAGGATGTTGTGGGAGCGAGAATGCTCTATACGTATACCGATATTGATATTGTGGATATTTATCTTAATTTTGTTATTGAACACACAGTTTTAACAAGATGAACACAAAAGAGTGGTATCATGGCATCGGAGGTGATACCGTGGGGTAGCGAAAACCGTTTTCAGCCGATATGAAATGAAGTTTTTAATATCGAAAGAGCAGTATAACGCAATCATGGGGACTATCGGACAAAATATGAAGCTTGACGAATATAACGTGGGCGGAAATTTGTATACAATAATGAACCTTTATTATGATACGCCGACGGATGATCTGGTTTCGACGGGATTGAAAAGAGAGGGAAAATATCGCTATAAAATCAGACTGCGAAGTTATGACGAAAAATATCCTACGGCTTTTTTGGAAATAAAGAAAAAAGTTAACGGACTTGTCAACAAAAGGAGAACGTTGATGTACATAGACGATGTGAATCCGTTTTTGACAGAACACAAGCCTGTGCCCGAGAGTGATATCGTCAAAAGGCAGGTTGTTAAAGAGCTTGACGTTATAGCAAAAAATATCAAGCTCGAACCGAAGGTTGTGCTTTGTTATGACAGGCAGGCGTTTTTCGGAACAAACGAAGCGGACGGAGATTTGAGAGTGACTTTTGATACACATATCAGAGCACGCCGATATGACCTTGATTTGAGAAAGGGAAGTTACGGAGAAAATATCTTGGACGAAGACATGGTTTTGATGGAGGTTAAGGTTGACAGAGCCGTTCCTTTTTGGTTGGCACGGCTGATGAGCGAAAACAACATCAGAAAAAGAAGATTTTCGAAGTACGGTACGGAATATTCAAACTATATAATGAGAAAAAAACAGGAGGAAAATGAGGATGACGTTTTGGAATATGTTGACGGGGACTGATGTGACAAGCACAGCCACGTTGGGCGAGATTGCTTTTGCGATTTTGTTGAGTTTTGCGATAGGACTGGTGATAGGATGCGTGTACAAGTGCACACATTCGGGCTTTGGATATTCGCAGTCGTTTGTGATTACATTGATTATGATGTGCGTTATAATATCGCTGGTAATATTGGTTGTGGGAAGCAATATAGCGGGAGCTTTCAGCTTTGCGGGAGCTTTGGCGGTGATCAGGTTTAGGATGAGCTTGAGAGAGCCGAAAGATATAGCCTATGTGCTTTTGGCAACGGCAATGGGACTTGCGGTGGGAGCAAGAGCGTATATGCTTGCGATAGTAAGCATTGCGTTGATAAGCGTGTTTGTTATTTTGTTGGCAAAGCTCGACCTTTTCCGCCCGGGATATACCGTTAAAAAGCTCAAAATCGTAATTCCCGAGGATTTGAACTATGAGGGAGTTTTTGACAGCGTGCTGGAGAAATACTGTGCAAAATACACTCTCTTGAAAGTGGCGAATATTGACCTCGGAACGCTTTTCGAACTGGCATATGACGTAAAGGTGAAAAAAGATATCAGCGAAAAAACATTTTTGGACGAATTGAGAACGTTAAACGGAAATTTGAAAATATCGTTAACGCTTGCAAGCAGCGATTTTGAAGATTAAAAAAAGGGTTCGTATGTAATGAATTTTACATACGAACCCTTTTTTGCGGTTTAAGCATTAAAAATGCTTTTTAGTTATTTTGACAAAAGAGCACGGTCGTTTGCGAATTCTTCGCCCGAAGCGGTGGAGAATTTTGCGATAAGGTCTTCGACCGTGAGATTTTTCTTTTCTTCGCCGCAAACATCGAATATGATGTGACCCTCGTTCATCATGATGAGACGGTTACCGTAATGGATGGCGTCTTTCATGTTGTGGGTGACCATGAGTGCGGTGAGGTGGTTTTCGGAGATGATTTTTTGACTGAGCTCCAAAACCTTTGCCGCTGTTTTGGGGTCGAGAGCCGCCGTGTGCTCGTCAAGCAAAAGAAGTCGGGGGCTTTGAAGTGTTGCCATAAGAAGCGTTACGGCTTGCCTTTGACCGCCCGAGAGAAGTCCGACTTTGCTTGTGATGCGGTCTTCAAGTCCCAAATCGAGGCGGGCAAGCTCTTCTTTGAAGAAAGCTTTTTCTTTTTCGCTGATTCCCCAGCCGAGTCCTCTGCGTTTGCCTCGACGGTATGCGAGAGCCATATTTTCCTGAATACTCATATCGGGTGCTGTACCGAGCATGGGGTCCTGGAAAACACGACCGAGAAAACGTGCTCTCTTGTGTTCGGGCATTTTTGTGACATCGACGGAATCAATCAAAATCTGACCGGCATCGGGTTTCCAAACACCTGAAATTGCGTTGAGCATTGTGCTTTTTCCCGCACCGTTACCGCCGATGACGGTAACGAAATCACCGTCGTTAAGTTTGAGGTTGAGGTTGTTTAACGCAACCTTTTGGTTGATTGTGCCGGGATTGAAAGTTTTGTAAATGTTTTTTATTTCGAGCATCAGTTGCTGCCTCCTTTCGTCGATGCGGAATTAGCCGAAACGGCAACGTTTTTCGGCTTTGAAAAATATTTGCTCTTCCAATAGGGAGCGGCAAGGAAAATTGCCACAACCATAGCCGAAAGAAGCTTGAGAAGGTCGGTATTGATGCCGAGGCAGATAACAACCTGATATACGATGTAATAAATAACGCCGCCGAGTGCTACGGAAAGAAGCTTTAAAGCAAAGTTTTTGAAAATTTTACCGAACACGGCATTGCCGATGATGACTGCCGCAAGACCGATAACTATGGCGCCTCGACCCATCTGAAGGTCGGCAAAGCCTTGATACTGTGCCAAAAGCGCACCCGAGAGGGCAACGATACCGTTGGAAATCATAAGCGCCACAACCGTGTTGAAGTTAGTGTTGATGCCCTGAGCACGGCTCATATTGAGGTTGGAACCTGTCGCACGGAGAGAACAGCCGTACTCCGTACCGAAGAACCAGTACAAAAACGCAATGAGCACGATTACGAAGAGTGATACGATAAGAATCGTGTTGTTAAAAGATAATGACTTGATGTTTTGGATGGAAACGAGCAAGTCGTAATTCCATGCGCTGAGACTTTGGTTGGCTTTGCCCATGATGATAAGATTGACGGAATAGAGAGAGAGCTGGGTCAAAATACCTGCCAAAATAGCGGGGATACCCATGAAGGTGTGGAAAATACCCGTCATAAGACCTGTGAGCATACCTGCAATAACGGCATAGACCATAGCGAGCGGAATGGGCGTGCCGTTGATTGCCGCCATTACGCATACTGCCGCACCCGTGCATATACTGCCGTCAACGGTGAGGTCGGCAATATCCAAAATGCGGTATGTAATATACACACCGATAGCCATAATTCCCCATATCAATCCGAGCGCCACGGCACCCGGGAGGGAGTTGAAAATACTGGTTATAACTGACATAAACGAAACTCCTTATGTGTTTAAATACTCATAAAACCGCCGGGCAAAAATACCGAGCGGTTTTATATATTGGTTTGTTAAAATTAGCTTGAAAATCGCAGTAAAGGCTTATTTTTCGATTGCAACGTATTCTGCGGGAACAGTAATGCCTGCTTTTTCGCAAAGCTCTGCATTGTAGTTGTAAACGACGTCTTCATCATAGCGGATTGCCATGTCGGATATGCTCTTGCCTTCCAAGAGGATTTCGGCTGCCATGTTGCCCGTAACCTGACCGAGCTTGTAATAGTCGATGGAAAGAGTTGCGATACCGCAATCTGTGCAAATGCCCTTTTCGCCTGCTATAACGGGAACGATTTTGCCGTTTTCGGGATAGCAAGCCGCTTTGATGAGAGCTGCGTTTGCGGCAACGGTGTTATCCGTGGGAACATAAATCGCATCACAGTCGTTTGCGGCTGCCGTTGCAACGGACTGAAGTTCGTTGGAAGATTCGAATGCGTAGAACTTGCAAGAAAGGTTCTTGGATTCGAGGTATTTTTTAACTTCGTCTACCTGATACTGAGAGTTTGCTTCGGCAGAGCAGTAGAGAAGACCTATTGTCTTTGCTGTGGGAACAAGGTCGATAATCATTTGTGCCTGCATATCGAGAGGAGCAAGGTCACTTGTACCGGAAACGTTCATACCTGTCTTGCCGTCCGTCAGGCTCGTGCCGAGAGCTACACCGTATTCGGTAACGCTTGTTGCGAGAACGGGAATTGTTACCGTTGCGGCACAAGCTGCCTGAAGTGCGGGTGTGGCATTTGCCATGATGAGGTCAACGTTATCGGAAACGAACTTGTTTGCGATTGTAGAACACTGGTTTGTATCGCCGGAGGCATTTTGTTCGTCGAACTTGACTGTTTTGCCGGCTTCTTCCATTTTTGCCGTAAGAGCGTCTTTAAAGCCTTGTGTCGCTTTATCCAATGCGTCGTGCTGTACGAGCTGCACAACACCTACGCTATAATCGGCAGTCTTTGTATCGCCGCCGCAGGAAGCAAGTGAGAAACACATTACAGCAGCGAGAGCGATTGATAAAAATTTTTTCATGTCTAATCGACTCCTTTAGATAAATATTATACTTAGTATAAGACTTTATTTGGAAAAAGTCAACAAAAGATTTAAAAAATCCACAAAAATTCGGCAAGGAAAGAAAAATATATTGTAAAAAATAAACTAAAAAGAAAAAACTTTCGTGTTTTTCAAAAACACGAAAGTTTTTAAGGCAAAATTCAACCGAGAGGAACGTAATCGGAGGGGATTTCGACTCCGAGAGCACGGCAAAGCTCGGGATTGTACATTTTTGTACAGTCTTCGTATTCGATGGGCATGTCGGAAACGGATTCGCCCTCGACCAAAACTTTGTATGCCATTTGACCTGTTTTCCTGCCGAGAGAATAATAGTCGATGGAAAGAGTTGCTACGCCGCAAGATGAACAAATGCCTTTTTCGCCCGCAATAACGGGAACGGAGTAACTGCGGCAAACGGAATCGACTGTTTCGCCGCAGGAGGCAACGGTGTTATCCGTGGGAAGATAAATGACGTCGCATTTTTTGCAAGCGGCAGTCAGCGTTGCGACAAGATCGTTTGCATCGACAAACGAAAATTTTTCGGTGGAAACATTGTTGTCGTTGAGTGCTTTTTCGACAATGTTAACCTGATAGAGCGAGTTTGCTTCGGAAGAACAGTAGATGAGACCGACGTTTGTTGCATCGGGGAAAAGCTCGGTAACCATTTTTGCCTGCAAATCGAGAGGCGCAAGGTCACTTGTGCCCGAAACGTTGATTCCGTAGGGGGAAACATCGAGAGCGGAGGAATAGTCGGTAATTGCCGCACCCAAAATCGGGATGGAAGTTGTGATGGCGGAAGCTATCTGCAACGACTGTGTGTTGTCCGCCAAAATCAAATCGACGTTGTCGGTGACAAAGCTGTTGACGATAAGAGAAGCGGCACCGAGGTCGTTTGCGGCATTTTGTTCGTCAAACGATATATCGTCGCCGAGTTTTTCGGTGAGATAATCGCAAAATCCCGAAATTACTTCGCTTGTTGCTGCATGAGATGTAAATTCGCAAATTCCGACGGTGTATTTTGCGGTTTCGGAGTTGCATGCCGAAAGTGAAAAAATCAAACAAATCAAAACAATGAGCGATAAAAACTTTTTCATATGTAGGTCTCCTTTAAAGTGAGAAAATAAAGGGGCGATATCGCCCCTGCAATTTTTAAAAATCAAATATTGGAGTCAATCCATTCTTCGAGTTCGTCGCCGCCCAAAGCACCGACTGTTTTAGCACATTCTTCTCCGTTTTTGAAAATAATCAGCGTGGGAATACTCATTACGGAGTAATCCTTGGCGATATCGGCAGACTCGTCAACATCTATCTTGACAAATTTGACTTTGTCGGAATAATCTTCGCTTGCCGTTTCCAATACGGGAGAGAGCATACGGCACGGTCCGCACCACGTTGCGAAAAAGTCAACGACAACGGGGATGGGAGAGTCCAAAACTTCGGACGCAAAATTTTCGGAAGTAATAATATTCATAAAAAACATCCTTTCTTTTTTAAATAAGAGACAAGTAATCGCTTGTTTCCATCAGATCGAGAAAATTAATTTGCTTTAGTGCTTCGTATACGACGATTGCAACGGAGTTTGACAAATTCAAGCTGCGTGCGTCTTTTGCCATGGGTATGCGAATGCATTTGTCAAAGTTGGCTTTGAGCAAATCCTCGGGAAGACCTTTTGTCTCTTTGCCGAAGAAAAGGTAATCTTCGTCGGAAAACTTTGTTTCGGCGTAGGAATGAGGAGCTTTTGTCGAGCAGAAATAATAGTTGCCCGGATTTTTCGAAAAGAAGTCCTCAAGGTTTTCGTAATACGTTATAGACAGCATATGCCAATAATCCAGCCCCGCACGTTTGAGCTTTTTGTCGTCGATTTCGAAGCCCATCGGCTTGATGATGTGAAGTCGGGAACCCGTTGCAGCACAGGTGCGGGCAATGTTGCCCGTATTTTGCGGTATTTCGGGTTCGTGAAGAACTATATTGATACTCATTTTGTTTTGCCCCATTCGTTTTTTAAAATTTCGTCACGAACTCTGAAGAAAACGCCTTCTTTTACGCCGTGTGACGAGATGATGCATTTTTTGCTGCCGAGCATGTCCATCAAAGCTTTCATGGGCGTGAGACCGGCTAAGATAACGTCGGCACGGCTTTTGTCAATGCCGGGAATGTTTTGGC
>CAZRYW010000022.1:0-16470 GCA_964604405.1 uncultured Oscillospiraceae bacterium | reverse complement strand
CGGTAATGATTAGGGTTATACCCTAAAATCAATTAGTCCGTATCCGATAATCTAAGTGTAAATGAAGCGGGAGATAACAAAGTTTCCCATAGAAATACGCTTATATTTCTGTTTTCGGTGTTGACCGATACGGTGTACTCTTGTGTTCCGATAGGAATTTCGATATTTTGCGCGGAAACGTCTTTTAAAATATTGTTATCATCATACGAGGATACAATCATTAGGTATTTGCCCGATTTGTCTGATTGTGTTTCGATTATAACGGATGAAGAGGTTTTGGATTTAACAGTTGCTTTGACGCTTTGCCATGACGGATACTCGATGTTTAAAAGTGCGGAGTATTTATCGCCGAATTCTTTTGTTAAGAAAGCAAGTGTATTGCCCTGTGTGCTGTTGCAAAGAGCAAAACTGATTTTTCCGTTCGAAGTATCGGCAGCTTTTAAAAGTGCGGTAACGTCGATTTCTATTGTTTGATATTCATCATCGGTATTGAAGATCGGTGAGCGGCAAACGGTCAAGTCAAGATTGTCGGCATCGTAGAGGATATTGGGTTTGTTTGCCCAAGTGATATCGCCATCGACGGGAGTTTTGCCCAAAATATCACTTCCGACACCTTCTTGCCAAAAAGATGATGCGAGAGCTACACGAATTTGATCGGTTTTGCCGCTGCCGACACGACGGTTTTTATATACCAGTGACAGCGTTGCTTTGCCGATTGTGTTTAAGTCAAAATCCGATATATCATAGGTCAAATAGCTGATTTTGCAGTCATTGCTCGTACCGCCCGCGATATTTTCGCCGAAAAGACCGAAAGCGGAATCTTTGTTGTTGACCTGCATACGCATTTGAGTGTTGCCGCCGTAGTTGAGTTCTTTTTCGGTTTTCCAACTTTGAACATTGGCGTCGGATACGGGTGCTATGCCTTTTCTTTCGAACAAAGAGTAAGGTTCGTTTAAAACTTCGGTCAGCTTTGTGGAGTTGAACGGAACGACTATTACTTTACTGCCGTGAGTATCGTTGCCTTTGTCTTGTTCTTTGGGAGAGTCGATTACGGCAAATGTAAATGCTTTAAGTTCGCCGTCTTCGACATAGGCATACGGGCGTTCGATTTTATTCCAATGGTTAACGGTTCCGTCGGTATAACGAAGAAAATCGCTGTCGGGCTCATATGTACTTTCGGAGTGAAGAAGCCAGTTTGTGATGCCGTCGGGACTTGTCATGTAATATGCTTTTCGCTGTTTCCAATGGTTTACGACCAAGTGATACATACCGTTGGAATACCAGATGGTGGGGTCTTCCAAACGATTGCCTCCATCCGAATCTTTGTACGGAAGATTCGGAATCTGTTCCCAAAGAGAGTCAACAACAACCGTCCACGGACCTTTTAAATCATCGGCGATGGCAATGTCGCCGTGTCGTCCCAATGCCTCGTATTTGCCGTCGGGACGGAGAAAAACCGCGACGTTAACAGCGGTAAAACCCGAACCTATCATGTTTGAAGTGATGGAGGTGCAATATCTCCACGGCCCGTCGAGACTGTCGGAAACAAAGATATCTCCCGGGCGACCGTTGTCGCTGTTGATAATGGCATATTTTCCGTAGGGATCGTTTTCTTTGAGCTTGAAAGGAAATACATTGTGACCGGCGCCGTTTTTGTTATCCGGCCATAAAAGTCCGTCCTGTTCTATGTAAGGACCGTACAAATTGTCGCTTGTGGCATAAATCGCAACCGAGTTTTTCCAGCCGTTGTGACCTTTTGATTGATCCCATTTGCTGGCGAACATGTAATATTTACCGTTTTCGTCGCTTTTTATGATGCCTCCGTCCCAATATGCAAAATCCGACATGGTTTTGTCTTCGAGTCCGTTTGACTGATCTCGTGCACCTACAAGGTCTGCTCCCCAAGCATCCGAGGACAAGCTGTCCGTAATCGGAATGGGGTCGAAACAGTCCATGAATGATGGATAAACCGCCTCATTTGCAAAAACGTTGGGAGTTGCGGTTGAAAAAACCGACAACGCAATAACAGTCGAAATAAATTTTTTCATAAAATCTCCTCCTATGAGATAATTATATATTCTTTTGCGATATAAGTAAAGGCGTTACGGCGACACAAAACGATATAAAATGTCATCTTAGTGCGAGAATATGATTTGTAATACGAAAAAGTTGAAGGATAAATATTACATTTCGGGATATTTTGAGTGTGCGGCGAATATTGAAAAAAGCAAATTGTATGGTAAAATAAAGTCGAGGTGATTAATGTGAAAAAGTTTGTTGCGATGTGTTTGGCAATGTCGATGGTTATGGGATGTGCGCCGCAAGCAGCCGAATGGAAACAAGATAAAAAAGAAGAAATAGTTCGTATAGATTTCGAGGGTGAGTTGCCCGAAAACGTTACGCTTGACGGAGTACTTTCGTATGAAGTCGGAGTTGTCGGAAAATGTGCCGTTTTTGACGGGGAAACGTATTTGTCTCTGCCGAAAGAAACTCGTAAAATCAATGATTTTACGGTGAGCGCATGGATACGATTTGATGAGATTACGCCGAATGTTTGGCAGAGAATATTTGATTTCGGTACCGATGAAGAAAGTAAATTTTATCTCGGCGTGTGGCAATGGGAGGGCAGCAACAATATGCGTTGCGGTATGCTCGGCTCTCAGGCGACGAGTTTCGGGGTTTTTAAAATCGGTGAATGGATAAACTATACTGTAGTAAAAAAAGGCGAAAAATTAACTCTTTTCATTAACGGTACCCGTGCCGCACAAACTGATGTAGAGGGGAATATAAGCGAGTACGACATAACAAACGTTTATTTGGGAAACTATAATAAAAACACGGAACCTACGGAGAAATTTCACGGTGCGATTGACGAATTTTTTATAAAAAACTACGCAATGAGCGATGAAGAGGTAAATGAGATTGCGTTTGAGTATTTGTCGGATGAAGAAAAGGTTAAATCGCTGAGCGAAAGAGTTTACATAAAAACAGACGGTGAAAAATTTGAATATTTTGAGTTTGAAGACAATACGGCACGGGTGGAGTGGTCGAGCTCAAAGGATGACGTGTGCGACGTTGAGGGGATAAAGGATTTTTCGAAAGAGGCAAAAGATGTTACGATAACGGCAACCGTGAAAGCGGGAGAATACGAAAAGAAGTTCGATTTCGAATATGTTGTGGGAGAGTTTGACGGTGAAATAAAAATCAAAGAAACGACTCTCGAAAAAATGAAAATTGACGAACTGAGAAAAAACAACGCAATTGATATTGATACTTTTAAATCATACCGTTTGAAGAAAAAAGGCGAAGAAAAATATTTGTGTGCCGAGAACGGTGAGTTGTCGCTGACAGATGACAAAAATAACCCGTCGGCGGTTTGGAGATTTCATGCTGCGCCGAAAACGAACAAAACGTATGCGATTTTTAACGTGCAAGACGGAAAGTGTTTGAATTTGAAAAATTTTAACACAGAGAAAGGTGCGGATACAATACTGTATGACGGCGGCAAGGGAATAAACGAATTATGGTATGTTGTGGATTGTGACGACAAAACGGGTATTTTGTCGTATTATTCGGAATGGTTTTTGAACGAAAACGGAAAATTGACGGGTATTGAGGATATGTGCGATTGGGTAATCGAGGAGGGTGAAAGATGCGATTTGAAGTATGCGGAGGTATACATTCCCGATAACACATATGAGACGATGAAAGACAATACGTATTATGCATTAAAAACAAAGGAGGGTTATCTTGCGGCGGACGGAGAAGTTGTATTCGGCAAAAATTCATATGCCTACAATGCACAATGGCTCCTGACAAATACGGAAGATAAATATTATACGATAGTAAACCGTGCCACCGGAGAAAACATAAACGTTGCGGGAGATAATCGAAATGTCGGAGCAAACGTGATTTTGTGGGACGGAGAGAGAGGCGCAAACGAGCAATGGATATTTGAAAAAACGGAAAAAGGTTATTTGATTTACGGTAAAAACAACAAAAACTATCTTGCATATGACAAAAAACTTACGATGAGCGATGTTCCGTATTACTGGTCGGTTTTTGAAAAAGGAGAGGCTGAAGCAAAAGACGAAGCGGATTTTAAGATGTGGCTGAACGATTACATCACGGACTATGTTCCCCAAATAGATGAAAAAATCGTTGAAGGATTTGTGCATCCAGGAATAATGATAAATGCGGAAGATATAAGAAGAATGCAGAAAAACGTCAAAGAAGGCGGAAAAGTTTGGACAGAGTCTTTTGAAAAACTTGTTACGAACGAATATTCGCAAAGAGATAATTTGAGAATTTATGCATATGACTCAAACGGCGACACGACGAAAATAGATAATTCGTCACGGCTTTGGAACATGAGACACGATTCGAGAAAGGCAACGAATCAAGCTCTTTTGTATGTGATAACGGGAGACGAAAGATACCGTGAAAACGCAATGACGATAATACGAATGTGGTCGGATTTGAGAGATGTGTATCGCACGGTGGGAAGCGACAGGATAGACTACGGTGAAATATCGTTTAGAATGGCATTTGCTGCCGAGTTGATGAAATATTCGTCTACGCAAAACGAAAAATTGAAATGGACAAACGAAGACGAAGAAAGTTTTACTATGATGTTGGAAACGATACGATATAAGCACGATGCAACGTTTTACTGGATGAATCAGCACAGCATAGGAAATATGGGAACTATGGCGAATGCGATTTTCAGAAACGACAGAGAGCTTTACGAAACAGCCGTCAAGAGAACAACCGTGAATAACGGAAATTTAAACACGATGACGGGTTCGGGCGGTGCTATCGTTGAAGTTTTCAGAATAGTTGATTACGATGCTTTAAACGGAGATAAAATCGAACCTACGTTTGTACATGCGGAAATGGGTCGTGACCAAGGGCATGCCTACGGCAATCTGGCGGCATTGTCGAGCTGTGCCATGATGACGTATAAGCAAAATACCGTAGTTGACCCGAAGAGCGGTTCGGTTACCGAAAAAGAGGACGGAGTTAACGTGTTTGAGTTTGCCGATGAAAGACTTTTGATGGGTGCAGATTATATGGCAAGGTATAATTTGGGTTATGAAGTGGAACACCCCACGATAGATGTCGGAAGCTTGTACTGCGACATTAACGATTTGAATCACGGAGCGATATATACGGCGTTCGGAATTTTGTATAATTATTACAAATACGAGAAAAAGGTCGATATGAGTGATGAAAAATACAAATATATGGCACAGGCTCATGAGTATGATTTTCCCGAGGGGAATATAAGAGATTTTTATCTCGGTTACAGCGATTTGTTGTATGCACCGAATGAGGCTGAATTTGCAAAGACGGAACGACTCGAAGAAACATCGACAATTTGGCAGGGAGAAAATTTTACGGCATTAAATTACGGTGAAGCCGTAAAAAAAGACGGATACGCACATATCAATGCGGAGAAAAACGGAACGCAGATTGCTCTTGTGAACGGTAATTTCGCACCGGGAGCAAAAAACAAGATAGTGTTGAAGATTCGGTGCGACGGCGATGTTTTGTTTGAAGCGAAAAACGAAAATGATGTATATTCGCCTTTTGCGGAGGGAATAATACCGAATACAAACGGAGAATGGACGGAAATTGCGTTTGATGTTTTGCCCGGAAGAAGAATCGGTACAAGAGTATTTTACGTGAATTTTAAAGGATGCGCGAACATTGATTTCGATTATATGAAATTTGTCGAATAGAAAGAATATTTCGGAGAAAACAGATGTTGCAAAGATCGGACAACAATAGTATAATTAAATCGGGAGGGATGATTTATGAAAAAAGTTACGGCGGTTATTTTGTGCTTGATCTTTGCATGTATATCTGTAGGGTGTGCATGCGACAAGAGCGAGGGAGAGAAATTCGAAACGAAGGTGTATTTTGTTTCGGAAAATCTCGAACTGGCATCCGAAATGCGAGAGGTATATGTTGACGAAAAAGAAAAGTATATAGCACAGGAGGTTATTAACGGACCGAACGACCCTACTTTGACAAAGCCCATTGACGGTGACGTAAAAGTTTTGAGTGCGCAGACGGATGAGAACGGAGTGTGCACGATAGATTTGTCAAAAGAGTTTGCCGAAGAAAATACCGGTGGCACGTTGCGTGAAAGCCTTGCGATATATGCGCTCGTCAACTCCCTTTGCGAGATTGACTATATAAAAGAAGTTAAGATAAATATTGAGGGAAACGAAGAATTCGAATTCGGCGGGCACTTTGATTTCAGCGATACTTTCGAATATGATTGGAATATGATAAGAATTGAAGACAGAGTAGGTTGAGAGAAAACACGCTAAAGCAAATCTTGCCAAGGCAATCTTCGCGGTTTGTAATTTGGAAACCTTCTTTCCCAAACCTTTCGCCGGTACATTAAAAATATGTTTATCGACAGTCTGACACGACATCTTTTTGCAAAGGATGTCGTGTTTAGTTATTTTAAATTAAAGCCGCATTTGATAAAATAATCATGAAAACAAAATCGGGAGGGAGAATAATGAAAAGAATAATTGCGGCAATGTTGGCGGGCGGTTTGATGATGTGTAATTTGCCTGCAAGAGCAAAGGAGGCATCGGAAGTGGACAAGCTTTACGAAAAAGGAAATTTTGTCACAAGTTACAGCAAAATAGTGAGCCGACACGAAAACTCTTCAAGCAGAGCGTGGCGTGACGCAATGGTGTCGGGAAACGGTGAAATAGGATATGTTACGAGCGGGGAACCGTATAATGATGCTTTTATTTTTCAGCATATGTATTTCAATTATCCGTCAGCCGATCCGAGAGAAATTCCCGAAGAGTTGACAAGTCAGCTCGAGGATGCAAGAGAAAATGTTTTTAACTTGAATGACGGTTGGAACATAACCGATGCAAACGGGAATAAACGAAAAAGAACATTTGATTATGCGTATCATCCAGGGCATCAGTTGAGACTGAAAACGAACTATACCGATACGGAAAAAGATTACATACGATGGACAAATTACGAAACTGCCGAAACGGGTGTACGATATACGGACAAATACGGCAGGTGGGAGAGAGTGAGCTTTGCATCGAGAAAAGACGGCGTAAGTATTACGAAGATTGAAAAATCGTCGCAAGGACAGCTGATAAACATGACGGTTTCGATTGATGATATAGACGATATGTGCAAAGCGTGGGGCAGCGTCAGCGAGCAGCGATATAAGAAAATCGTTCCCGAAGACGCAAGCTATATCGCATCGGTTGCGCATTATCCCGTATATGAGAAAAGCGAGCTTTACGACGGAGGTTACGGCGGCGTGACGTATATTGTCGCAGAGGGAGAAAATGCAACAAAGACACGTATTGCACAATCAAAAGACGATCCGATGCTTTTGGGCGATAATGCTGCGGTGGATATTAAAAATGCAGAAAAAGTTTATCTTATTACAATCAGCGACAGGACGTTTGAAATGACGGGCAAGAGCGAAAATGTGATGAATGAGTTTGAAAAGATGAATAACTATACATTGCTTGATAAAATGCTTGATAGAGTTGAAGACGTCGAAAAAAGATACAGCCAAGGCGGAAAGTTTTCGTATGAATCGGCACTTGAAGCATCGGCGAAAATTCAGAGAGATGAATTCAATCGCTTGAGTTTTGAACTTGCGGGCGATGAAGAATACTGTGATTATGACAACAACGAGCTTATCGCATTACAGAGAAAAACGGGAAGCAAGATAAATCATGAATTTATGAGAAGAGCATACAATCAGGCAAGATATGCACAAATTTGTTGCGGAGGCACGTCCGCACCGAGATTGTACGGAATGTGGACGGGCGAATGGAATCCCGGATGGAGAAGTATTTATACGCTTGACGCAAACGTGAATTTGCAAGTGAGTGCAATGAACACGGGAAACCTCGGAGGAGATTTTCAGGAAGGATATATTACATTCTTTTTACGTCATGCACCTGATTTTATGTATAATGCGCAGATGGCTTACGGAATGCACGATGCTTTGCAGATAACCGTAAATGCCGATGCTGACAGAGCGATGCATGTGGAGTACGATAATTCGTTCCCGTTTGAGTATTGGAATGCCGGAGCGAGCTGGTGTTTGTTGCCGATTTACGAATATTGGCAATGCTACGGAAACAGAGAAATACAGATAAACGATTATATGCGTTTTGAAAATTTGCAGGGCGTTTTGGGCGTTGAGGACGGCGGATTGACAGACGAAGAGTTTGATAAGATAAAGGAGAGAGGATATCTTGACTTGGAAAGAGATATTCTTTTACCGCTCTTGACAAAACAGGCAAATTTTTGGGAACAGATAGTAACTCCGAGATATTATACCGATGTTAACGGAAAAGCTTGTCACGATGAAAGCAAAACGGAGTTGAAAGACGACGAAAAATATATTATAATACCTACATACCCTCCCGAAAACCATCCCGTTGGATATAACAGCACAATTACCGCAAACGCTACGATGGACATTTCGGCAGCACGTGACGGATTGGACATGGTGTGCGAGATTGAAAGAGCGGTCGGAAGAGACGGCGCAGAAGAGGCGATTGAAAAATGGCAGACGCTGAAAAACAGCATATCGGATTATAAATATGATTCCGACGGAGCGCTTCGGGAATGGGCGATGGATGAGTATACGGAAAACAACAATCACAGACATTTGAGTCATTTGTATGTTGCATGGCCGGCATACGACACTCAAAACGATACAGAGCTTGAAGAAGCTGCGTTTAAGGCGTTGAACAACAGAAAGAAATATAATAAATCCGATGCTACGGCAGGACACGGATGGATGCATCAGGCTTTGGTCGAAGCAAGACTCAAACAGGGGGACAGTATGCTGGAAAGCTTGATGAAGATGACGAACGGTACGGCATATTATTCTTCGATGATGACGGATCATGACACAAACAGACGTAATGATACGTATTGCACAGATACGGCGTTCGGTATGCTGGGAGCGATAAACGAGGCATTGATTTTTTCGAACACGGGTCAAATAGAAATAATCCCCGCATTGCCGACGGATTGGGAATATGGCTGTGTGGACGGAATAATGACGAGAACGATGGCTGAAATAGTGCATTTGGAATGGAACAGTATTAAAAATGCGGCAAGTGTTACTATTTTGTCAAATAAAAATGATAATGCGATAAGACTTTCGGCGGGAAGAGACTGGAAGAGAGCTGTTGTAAACGGTGAAGAGCTTGAAGTATTGAACGATGAAAACGGAAAATATGTTGAAATTGTTTTGAACGACAACGAAGAAATCACGGTGGATTTTGTTTTGTATGATACACCGGACAAAACGGATTTTAACAAATTGGAGGTTGAAGCAACATCGTCGGAGAACAATGCCGAATATGCCGTGGACGGAGATAGCGACACGGTGTTTACAATCTCAAATCAGAGCGAAGATACTATCGGAGACGATTATATACAATTTGAGTTGAACGGCAAAGACAACGTTGACAGAATAGTGATAAAAAAAGCTTTGATAGACAACTCATATTGGGCAGACCATGCTCTTGCGGTAGGTTGTGAGATTATCGGAAGCTGTGACGGCGAAGAATGGGAAAATGTTTATACGATGAATACGTGGCCCGACGGAACGGATTCGGTAAGCGAAGTAGTGATTGTACCGGAGGTAAAAAAAGCGTATAAATATTTGAGATACGTAAGAACCGCTGTGAAAAAGAAAGGTGATTACGCATATTGGAAGTGGTCATCGGAAGACGGCGGCAACAGGTTGAGCATTGCGGATATTGAATTTTATACTTTGCGTAAAAAAGTGGAAGTCAGATTGTGCAATTGTGAAGGCACTTTCGTGACAATGAAAGCGGAAAGCAATGCGGACGGGTTGTATAATTTGATTGTGGCGGTGTTTGACGATGAGGACAATCTTTTGAAAGCGGTTACGCAAAAAGTGAATCTCACGGCAAACGAAGAAAAAGAAGTTACGGTTGACGTCGGAATTTGCGGTGCGGTTAAGGTTTTTGTGTGGAACAAACTGATTGAACCCGTATCGGAAAAAATTCAATAACAGAGGTGACGGATGTGCTGAATATATCGGAAGCGAATATCAGATTTTGTTTGGATAATCTGAAAGTTAAAGTAATACGAATAAATTACGGGGTGTTTTACGAACCGTTTCCGAAACATAGGCACGGCAACAGATTTTATGAAGCGCATCTTGTGACCGGAGGAAGCGGGATTCTTATAGCGGACGGGAAAGAATACGAAATCAAAAGCGGAATTTTGTATATGACGGGACCTCTGACAGAACATGAGCAGATAACAAATCCGCAGGATCCGATGGATGAATATTGTATTCAGTTCGAACTTACGCAAACAAAAAACAAAAAATCGGGAGAGATTGCAAAGATATTGAAAGATACGACGTTTTGGATAGGAGAAGATACGCAGAATCTGAAGCAATTGTTTGAAATTCTTGAAGAGGAGTCGAAAAACAAAAGAGTTGGATATGTACAAAGTGTGATAAATTTGTCGTATCAGATTTTGATATATATTGCGAGAAATTATCTCGGCAGCGAAAGGGTGGGAAAATATGAAACCCTTGTGCCCGATGACCGCAGAGCGGTTATTGCCGATGAAAGTTTTTTGTATTACTACAGAACAATTACATTGGCTCAACTGAGCGAAAAACTCAATTTGAGTCAAAGGCAAACTCAGCGTTTTCTCAAAAAGACGTACGGAAAAACTTTTATGCAGATGAAAAAAGAAGCGAGAGAGAACAAGGCGAAAGAACTCATCAAAAGCGGAATGAAACCGAGCAAAGCATCGCTTGAAGTGGGATATGAAAATGCGAAGAGTTTGTCAATAGACAAAAAATAAATTTATCGGTAAATACCTCAAAGATTGAAGATGACAATCTTTGAGGTATTTTTTTGTAAAAAATGTATTGACATATATAGCGGACTGTGATATAACTGTATTAGTACAAATAATACAGTTGAAGGGAGGGGATTTTTTGATTAGCCTTGATTACAAATCCGGTAAGAGCATACACGAACAAATACAGGATGGGATAAAGAAGCTCATAATAGGCGGGGCGCTTTGCGAAGGGGATAAGCTGCCGTCGGTCAGAGAGTTGTCGATATCGTTGACAGTTAATCCGAATACCGTGCAAAAGGCATATAAGGAGCTTGAAATGAATAACGTTATTTATTCGGTTCCCGGAAAAGGCAATTTTGTTGCCGAGGTGAAAAAAGCGGATGAGGAAAGCCGAAAAAAGCTGTTGGAAGATTTTGAAAAAACTCTTGCGGAACTGAAATTTGCGGGCGTAGAAAAAACGGAATTGACAAAAACAATCAATAAAATTTATAAGGAGGATTAATATGATAAGGGTAGAAAATGTTACAAAGCATTTTGATAAAAATATCGTACTCGATTCGATATCGCTTAATGTTCCGAAAGGAGCCGTTTACGGTCTTGTCGGTCCGAACGGTGCGGGAAAAACGACTGTGATAAATCATATTACGGGTGTGTACAAACCCGAATCGGGACGAGTAACAATCGAGGGAAAAAATGTGTTTGACAGCGTCGAAACGGACAATGTTATAAGCATTGCGGACGATTGGTTTTTTTATAACGCATATTCAATCAAGCAGATGGCGCAGTTTTACAAAAACATATACAAAAGATTCGATGTGAAAAAGTATGACGAATTGAGAGAAATTTTTGCAATTGATGAGAAAAGACAGATAAGAAAGCTCAGTAAGGGCATGAAAAAACAGGTGGCTTTTCTTTTGAGCTTGTCGGCAAAACCCGATGTGCTTATTTTGGATGAACCGCTTGACGGACTTGATCCGGTTATGAGAAAGCAGGTTTTGAATTTGATGATTGCGGAAGTTGCCGACAGGGAAATGACTGTTTTGGTTTCGAGTCACAATCTCAGAGAGCTTGAAGATATTTGCGACCATGTGGGGATTATTCATGACGGAAAGATGATACTCGAAAAGCCGCTTGACGATTTGAAAGGTAATGTGCACAAATATCAGGCGGTGTTTAAAGACAAATTCCCCGCGGAAATAATGGGTGCGAAAAACGTTATGAATGTTTCAAACTCGGGAAGCGTGTATAACATTATCATCAGGGGAAGTGTTTCGGAGTGCGAAAAGCTGATAGGAGAGTTTTCTCCGGTTTTGAGCGAAAGGGTGAGCTTGACGCTCGAAGAAATATTTATTTACGAATTGGGAGGTGTCGGTTATGACTGCAAAAACATTCTTTAATAAAGGCATATACTTATCGACCGTAAAGCGTTTTTTGGTCGGAAGCGTACTGTATCTTTTGATATTGCTGATGGGCATATTTATACTTACAAACGGATACGGAGAAGACGCCGTTTACGGCACCGGTTTTTTCGAGACGTATTCACAGATGAGCACTCTGCTTGCCATGGGGGTATCGGTAGTTGTTGCGATGATTATATATAAATTTGTTCACTCAAAGAAAAATTCGATATTTACTCATTCGTTGCCGATAACAAGAAAGGCGAACTATATTTCGACTCTTGCGGCAGCTTTTACGCTGATGGGATTGCCCGTTTTGATAAGCACGTTTGTTTTGATGTGCATTACGGGAAAAGCGGCAATGAGTGCGATGTGTATGATTGTAACACTCGCCACATTGTTTGTGATGTTTGCGTTTTCGACATTTGCGGCGTTTTTGACGGGTAATGCCTGGGCGGTTTTGGTGCTGTCGATTCTTTTTCATACGGGATTGGGATTGATAGGAGTATTTTGCGAAGCACTTTTGAAAAGCTTTGTTTTCGGATACAACGGATACATGAGAAGTTTGAGCGGGATATTGTTCAATTTTTCGGCACCTGTTTGGCTGATGGAAATTGTTTTGGGCAATGTTTCGAGAAAGCAGGCGTTTGTGTATTTGGCAATACTTGCGCTTGTGGCAACGGCACTTTACGTTGCGGCATACTTTTTGTATAAATACCGCAAAATGGAAAAGTGCGAAGATGTTGCGGCATTTAAGGTGTTGAATCCGATATTCAAGTATTTGGTGGCACTATTGGTGACTCTTGCGGGATTTTCGATTTTCAGATACATGTTTGAAGACAGTTTGGCAACATTGATATTTATTATGATTATTTCAAGTGTAATCGGATATTTCGGTATGGAAATGCTTTTGAAAAAGAAAGCGAATATTTTCAGGGAAAGTTTTGTGGGATACGTTGTGTTTGCGGCTGTGATGTGCGTATTGTTCGGATTTGTATCCTGCACGAGCTTGTTCGGATACGAAACGTATATTCCGAATGTCGATGATGTGAAAGGTGCAATCTGTACGAAAGATTACCTTATCGACTCGAAAATGCAAGTAACCGACAAAGAGACAATACAGCTTGTCATGAACAAGCAATCCGAAATAATCAACGAAAAAAGACGTGTGTTCAGCGATCAAAGCGGGTGGATCGTGCAATTTGTATATGAATTGAATAACGGAAAAGAAGTAACGAGAATGTACTGTGTCGATTATGACGAAAGAAATGAAATTTTGAGTGATTTGTATGAAAACGAGGACTTCAAAAAGCATTCGGAGTTGATTTTTGAAATTGATGAGGACAGTATCGTTAAAGTGAGATACGGTAACGAGACAATCTCTCCCGAAGTGAGAAGCAAGTTGTTGGATGCGATAAAAGATGACTTGAAAGCTTTGAGTTACGAAGAAATATATACTGCCGATTATTATTACGACGGAATAGATGTTGCGTATGTTAAGGATGAGGATGATTCGTATTGGAGCTTTGAATATATCGAATTGAATTCAAACTATACAAACACGGTTGCATGGCTTAAAGAGAACGGATTTGAGCTTGAAGGAATCGCAGAGACAAGCGAAGTTAGAACGGAAAGCGACGAAGAGGTTGTGTCCGGCAAAGAAGTTACAAAAACGGAATAACAAATATTTTGAAGAAAAGCCCAAAATTGTCTGGGCTTTTCTTTTGTTTTGTGATACAATATACGGATAAAAGCAAAAGGTGGTAATTAAAATCAAACTGATAATTGCGGAAAAACCGTCGCTTGCGAGAAACATTGCGGCGGGTATCGGAAGTATGAAAAGAGCCGACGGCTATATGCAGGGCGGAGAATATATAATCACGTGGGTGTTCGGTCATTTGTTTTCGCTCAGAGACATTGACTATTATTCGCCGAATCCCGACGGCACAACACGCTGGACGACAAAAAACATTCCGTGCTTTCCCGAGAAGTTTTTGTTTGAACTGAAAAAAGACCCCGTTACGAAAAAAGTTGACAGCGGTGTATTAAAACAGTTCGACATAATAAAAAGTCTGATTGCACGTGTCGACGTTGACATGATAATTAATGCCGGGGATGCCGACCGAGAAGGTGAAATAATAGTAAGAATATGCGTAAACGAGGCAAAAAAACAAGACAAACCGTTTAAAAGACTGTGGCTGCCCGATCAGACCCCCGAGACGATACGCGCGGCACTTTCGGATTTGAAAGACGAGTGCGAGTATGAAAACTTGGCATCGGAGGGATATGCGAGGACATACATTGACTGGCTGTACGGAGTGAATTTGACTCGTTACGCAACGCTGAAAAACGGAAAGCTTTTGAGAGTGGGAAGAGTAATAGTACCGATAGTAAAAGCAATATATGACCGCGACATGGCGATAAAAAACTTTGTGCCCGATATTTATTACCAGATAGCGAGCAAAGCTGTAACAAACGGCGAAGAGGTCGAGCTGACAAGTAAGGAGCAGTTTGATAAAAACGAATATTTGAAAGCCGAAGATTTGTGCAAAAAGTATAACGAGTCAAAGGCAACGGTTGTCGAAAAAAAGAAAAAGAAAGATACGTTGAAACCCGGAAAATTGTTTTCTTTAACAAAGCTTCAAAATGTGCTGGGAAAAAAGTATAAAATGAGTATGGAAAAAAGCCTTAAAATCGTGCAGGATTTGTACGAAAGAGGTTTTGTGACGTATCCGAGAACGAATTCGGAATACTTGGCGACGGCGGAAAAAGGGAAGATTAAGACAATACTCGAAAACGTGGCGAAAATCGGTTATCCCGTGAAGTTTAAGGACGGGAAAACGATTTTCGACGATTCAAAAATCGAGTCGCACTCCGCATTGACTCCGACGTATAAAATTCCGAAAAGAACGGAACTTTCCGAAGAGGAATATACGGTATATTCCGTGATAATGAGACGATTTGTGGCGGTTTTTTGTGCGGAAGATTGTGTTATAGAAAAAACGGAAATCAAAATCAACGTGGGCGGATACGAAGACTTTACGTTGAAAGGAAACGTGATTGTCGATCCGGGATGGACAAAATACGACGATTACACAAAAAAGGACAAAATATTGCCGAAATTGGAAAAGGGAGACGAGGTGGCGATTGATTTTAAACCTGTCGAAAAAGAAACGCAACCACCGAAGCATTATACGATAGAAACGCTCAACAATTATCTGAAAAATCCTTTCAGAGAGGATAAGAAAAAGGTTGAAGACGAAAGTGACGAAGAAGAATACAAGGCGATTTTTGAGGGCTTGGAACTCGGAACTGAAGCTACGAGAACGGGGATTATCGACAATGCGAAAAAGAGCGGTTACATAGAATTGAAAAAAGACGTTTATAAAATATTGCCCGGTGGAATAAATTTGATTGAATCGCTTTCGAGGATGAATATTATAATGGACAAGTACAAAACCGCAGAAGTCGGCAAAGCGTTGAAAAAAGTATTCAGAGGCGAAATAACGATAGATGACAGCGTTGAAATAGCGAAAAAAGAAATTGCCGAAGTTTTCGAAGTGAAAGAAATGACGCCCGAAAACGATACGGATGACGGATTTTTCGGAGACGAAGCGGGACAATGCCCGCTTTGCGGAGAGATTGTAAGAAGGACAAGCTTTGGATACGGGTGTTCTGGATACCGTGAAAAAGGATGCAAATTTGCCGTGAGCAACGTTATTTGCAGCAGGGTTATATCGCTGAAAAACGTGAGACAGCTTTTGACCACGGGAAAAACCTACAAAATAGAGGGATTTGTTTCGCCAAAGAGCGGGAAAACATTTTCGGCATATTTGAAACTCAAAGACGGCAGAACCGTGTTCGAATTTTGAGATTTGTGTATAAATGTTTGAAAAACGGGAATGCTGTTAATGAGAATGAAAAGAAGAGGCGAAAAATATGAAATACGTATGTAACGTTTGCGGATGGGTGTACGACGAAGAAAAAGGCGATGAAAGCCAAAACATTGCACCGAACACTCCGTGGGAAGATTTGCCCGAAGATTTTAAATGCCCGCTGTGTTTTGTGGGAAAAGAGGATTTTTCGGTTCTCGAATAGCGAACAAAAGGGTTGCGAAAGCAACTCTTTTATGCGTGTCGAAAAATTCGACACGCAACTGCAAATCTTGCCAAGGCAATCTTCGCAG
>CAZRYW010000021.1:0-16944 GCA_964604405.1 uncultured Oscillospiraceae bacterium | reverse complement strand
ATTCTCGTCATCAACAAAGCCGACACTCTCAAAAACAAAGAAGATATGTTATCTCAGATAGCTTCCGCTTCCGAGTGCGGTACATTCAGCGCAATAGTACCCATTTCCGCACTCCGTAAAGACGGCGTAAAACTTGTTTTGGACGAAATCAAAAAGCTTCTCCCCTACGGTCCCATGTACTATCCCGAAGATATGATTACCGACCAAACGGAACGTGAAATCGTTTCCGAAATCATTCGCGAAAAAATGCTCCGACTCCTCGACAAAGAAGTACCTCACGGCACGGCGGTCGAGATAGAATATATGAAAGAGGGCGACTCTTTAACAAAAATAGGTGCCGTCATCTATTGCGAAAAAGCAAGTCACAAAGGTATCATCATCGGAAAAGGCGGCGAAATGCTCAAAAGAATCGGCTCTTATGCACGAGGCGATATAGAAAAGCTTTTGGACAAAAAAGTATTTCTCGAATTGTGGGTAAAAGTCAAGGAAGATTGGCGAAACTCCAACTTCCTCTTGAACGAATTCGGCTATAACGACTCCGAAGACTGATTTTTCCAATCAAAAAGTCAAGTACGCATTTGTACTTGACTTTTTTCGTATGTTTTCAAATCTTTTCTTGCAATGTGTTCAATATGTGTATATAAAAATCCCGCTTTTCGCTCTCGCTCAGCCTCGCCGAGCGTATCTCGATATCGTTTTCAATCATTTCACACGCTCTCTCTACAGTTATCGGGATGCCGTTTTTTAACAGGTTTTCCACAATCTCGCCTTTTTTCATTCCCGTTTTCTCACCGAGTTTTTCCAAAAACCTTTCCGTGCTCGGAAAAACTTCGATTTCCACCTTTATAGGTTCGGAAAATTTCATTTCGTTCACCCCTATTACTTTATTTGTCACACCATGTTGTATTTTACCACATTAAAAGTCATTATTCAACCTTTTTACTACTTTAAATCAAGTGTTTTTATTCATGTATGGTTTACAATATAATAAAGGCGGTGTTTTGACATGGATAAAAAAGAATTTGCGCTTCGGCTCTCGACTCTCAGAGCCAACAAGGGTGTTTCCGCACGTGATATGAGCTTATCAATCGGTCAAAACCCATCGTATATCAATCACATAGAATGTGAAAAATCGCTTCCGTCAATGGATTCGTTCTTTTTCATATGTGAATATCTCGGTATTTCTCCCATGCAGTTTTTCGATATCGGTTCCCAAAACCCGTCGGAACTCGACAATCTCGTATCCAATTTGAAAAAACTCGACTCTGAGCAACTTTCGGCAATTTCTCAAATCGTCAAAAATATGATTCGTTAACATTTCGGCAGTCAATCAAATTTGACTGCCGTTTCTTTTTCCCGTTTTGCTTGACAATTTCTCTTTCAAGGTATATACTGATACTTAGTCTCAATTTCAAAGAAAGAAGGATTCAAATGGCTGTGCATCACAACACAAAACAAAAATCCGTTATTCTCGAGGTTTTAAAACACAATCCCAACCACATAACGGCAGAAGAATTGATTACACTCTTACATTCCTCCGGCGAAACAGTCGGAAGAGCCACGGTTTACCGCTTTCTCCGAGAAATGGAAGATTGCGGCAAAGTGAAAAAATATGCATTGGGCGAAAAGAACACGGCATATTATCAGTATACGGGCGATGACTCGTCTTGCAAAGGTCACTATCACCTCATGTGCGATTTGTGCGGCAAATTGGAGCATCTCGATTCATCCGTTGCCGAAGCTTTCGCAAAAAGCGCACGTGAAAATTACGGTTTCGAAATAGATTGCAGCCGCACCGTTTTTTACGGTACATGCAAAGATTGTAAGGAGATAAAACGATGAAAAAAATATTGTCTTTGTTACTTGTTGTTATTACGGTTTTTTCTTTTTCCGCTTGCAATACAAGCGAGCAGACAGACAAAATCACGGTTGTGGCAACCCTTTTTCCGCAATACGATTTTGTTCGCGAAATCGGCGGCGACCGAGTTGACGTAACACTTCTTCTTCCCGCAGGCAGCGATGTTCACGATTACGACCCCTCCCCATCCGATATAGTATCTATCGCCAACAGCTCTCTTTTCATCTATACGGGCGACATGATGGAATCCTGGGCGGGCGATATAGCTTCTTCCGTGGGTGACAGCGTGACAATCCTCAACGTTTCCGACGGCATTGCGCTCTCCTCCTCCGAGCACGGACACGACCACGACGATGACGATTCACACTCTCATTCGTTAGACCCCCACATCTGGCTCAATTTCGATAATGCCGCAAAAATGTGCGACAATATCGCCGCTTCGCTCATAAAGCTTTCTCCCGAAGACGAAGCATATTTCACGGCAAATCTCGCATCCTACAAGGATTCTCTCAAAGAGCTTGATCGTGAATATGCCCTCCTGTTCGAGTCTTCTCCCGAGCGCAGCCTTGTTTTCGGCGGTCGCTTTGCACTCGGATATCTTGTTGACAAATATTCGATTCCCTATCTTTCGGCATATTCTTCATGCAGCGCAAACGACGAACCCAGTCCCAAAACAATCGCAACATTGTCCGACTATGTTAAAGACAACAATATCAAAGTCGTTTATTGCGAAGAGTTTTCCGACCCCAAGGTTGCCCGAGAAATAGCCAAGGCAAACAATGCCGAGGTTCTCGTACTTCATTCCGCTCACAATCTCAGCCGAGAAGAACGTGAAAAAGGTGAAACATTCATCTCGCTTATGCGTCAAAACCTCGAAAACATCAGAAAGGGGCTTGAATAATGGAAATCTTGTCAGCCTCATCGGTAAGCATCAATTACGGTTCCGTTACCGCAGTTGACAATGCATCCTTCAGCGTAAACGAAGGCGATTATTTTTGCATTGCAGGCAGCAACGGAAGCGGCAAATCCACTCTTTTAAAAGGCATTATCGGTCTTGTTCCGATAAAAAGCGGTCATTTGCACATCAATCTTCCCAAAGAGCAGATTTCGTATCTGTCCCAAACCAACCGTGCCGACCGTGACTTTCCCGCAACCGTGTGGGAAATTATCCTCTCCGGCACACAAAAGTCCGGCAAAAAAATCCCTTTTTATTCAAAAGAAGACAAGCGTCGTGCCGAAGAATCCATGATTACCCTCGGTATGGAAAAATTCAAAAATACCCGCATAGGCAATCTTTCGGGCGGTCAACAGCAACGTGCTCTTCTGGCACGTGCCCTGTGTAAGTCTCCAAAGCTTCTTTTGCTTGACGAGCCTTTTGCGGGGCTCGACAGCTCCATTTCCGAAGAATTATACGAACTATACAAAAATCTTAACCGCCAAAACGGTGTAACAATCATTATGGCATCTCACGACTATCAGGCAATAGGTCACTTTGCTTCACGTGTCATGCTGATGAACAATTCCCACGTTGATTTCGTGGGCACAACAGACGAATGGAGGGAAAAAATGTGGCAGAATTCTTAAATCTTTTATCATATCCTTTCATCACACGTGCACTCATCACGGGCACGGCAATTTCGTTTTGTGCCGCTCTTTTGGGCGTAATACTCGTTTTGCAACGCTATTCTATGATAGGTCACGGCCTTGCTGATGTTGCGTTTGCGGCGGTCAGTCTCGCAGTCACCGTCGGATTCAGCCCGACGGAACACATTTTCATAACACTTCCCGTTGTCATAGTTGCTTCGTTTATTATCATGAGCATTACAAAACGAGGCGGTAAAGGCGACATTGCGATAGGCATGGTTTCGACGGGTGCTCTTGCTCTCGGTATTATCATAACACGCTTGGGCAACGGCTTTAACATCGACGTTACCGATTACATGTTCGGAAGTATTCTCGCTTCTTCGGATTTTGATATGTACATGAGTATCGTCCTCGTTATCATCGTTCTTGTAATGTTTGCGGTATTTTACAACCGCCTTTTCCTCATCACTTATGACGAAAGCTTCGCCGCATCGGCAGGTATCAACGTTACGTTCTATCAGTTTCTCATATCGTTTTTGACGGCGCTCACAATCGTTATCGGCATGCGTATCATGGGAACATTGCTCATTTCGAGCCTCATCATATTCCCCGCCGTTACGGCACGCCGTTTGGTTACAAGCTTCCGTTCGCTCATCCTCACTTCTGCCGTTATATCGGTTGTATGTTTCCTGATAGGATTCTTTGCTTCTTACTATCTTGATTTGCCCACAGGTGCTTCCATAGTCGGTGCAAACATCGTACTCTGCGCCGTTGTATCTCTCTTCACATTAAAAAAGCACAACTAAAGGAGTAACAAAATGGATATAAACGAACTCAAACACATTATTCACTCAGGCGAGCTCTATCTTGAAAGCAGCGCCCTTTTGGGTGAACAGCGTGAATGTCTGGAACTTTTGTACGATTTCAACATGACACGTCCGAGTGAATATGCCAAAAGGCAATCACTTCTCAAAAAAATGTTTGCCGAAGTCGGCGAAGGCTGCTATGTAGAGCCTCCCCTTCGTGCAAACTGGGGCGGCAAATATATTCATTTCGGCAATCACGTCTATGCCAATTTCAATTTTACCGCAGTTGACGATACTCATATCTACGTCGGAGACAACACTCTTTTCGGTCCCAACGTAACAATCACAACGGCGGCACACCCCATTGATGTATCGCTCAGAGAAGCGGGTTATCAATTCGGTGCACCTGTAACTATCGGTAAATCCTGCTGGATAGGTGCCGGCAGCATCATTCTTCCCGGTGTAACAATCGGCGACGGCAGCGTTATCGGCGCAGGCAGTATCGTCACACGCGATATCCCGTCAAACGTCGTTGCCGTGGGCAATCCCTGCCGTGTTCTCCGTCCCATAGGCGAGAAAGATCGAGAATACTATTTCAGAGATTTAAAAATACCGGAGGAATTTTTAAATGAAATTTAATTACAACCACACCGTCATTGCCTGTTTTTTAGGCTACATAACGCAAGCTGTTGTCAACAATTTGGCTCCGCTGCTTTTCGTCATTTTCAATACCGAGCTGAAAGTCAGTCTTTCGAGCATCACACTCCTTGTGACCGTAAACTTTCTCATACAGCTTGTCGTTGACGCTGTTTCTCCTCTTTTTGCGGACAAAATAGGCTACAAAAAATGCATTGTCATCGCACATCTTTTTTCGGCGGCGGGTCTTCTCATGATGGGCACATTGCCCTTTGTCATTTCACCTTTTCCCGCACTCTTAACCTCCGTTGTCGTTTATGCCGTAGGCGGCGGGCTCATCGAGGTTTTGATAAGTCCCATTGTCGAAGCATGCCCCACCGACAACAAATCGGCGGCAATGAGTCTTTTGCATTCGTTTTACTGTTGGGGTACAATGGCGGTTGTAATCGTTTCCACCGTATTCTTACATGTGTTCGGCAAGTCCTCCTGGAACGTTTTGTCATGTATTTGGGCTCTTCTTCCGCTTTGTAATGCGTTTTTCTTTTCTCTTGTACCCGTTAATCACCTCAACGAAGAAACGTCTTCAATGAGCTTCAAAGAGCTTTTTTCGAACAAGATGTTTTTCATCTTTGTTTTTCTGATGATGAGTGCGGGTGCAAGCGAGCAGGCAATGAGCCAATGGGCGTCGTTTTTTGTCGAAAGTGCTCTCGGAGTTCCGAAGGCAGTCGGCGATCTTTTGGGAATCACCGTGTTCGCTCTCATGATGGGCATTGCGAGGGTTTCTCATTCCAGGTTCAGCGACAAAATCGACATCAAAAAAGCCCTCATGGCAAGCGGATTTTTGAGTCTGATTTCATATATCGGAGTTTCGCTTTCTCCGTCCGCTCCGCTCTCACTTGCTTTTTGTGCTTTGTGCGGCTTGTCCGCAGGCATTCTCTGGCCGGGAGTATTTTCCATGGCGGCACAATATTTCCCCCGAGGCGGCACAATTCTTTTTGCCTACCTCGCTTTGGCAGGCGATTTGGGTTGCAGCTTGGGGCCGACCCTCACGGGGTTTGTATCTTCGTTTTTCAACTCAAACCTCAATATCGGACTTTTATCCGCAACGCTTTTCCCTCTGATATTGATAATTTCGGCATCTCTTTTGAAAAGCCGACAACATTAAAAAACGGCAAGCCAACTTTTTCGGTTGACTTGCCGTTTTCATCTAATAAGTTTCGCTATCAAAACACTTTTTATTCAAGATTGCTTCTGTCGTCACCCATAAAGAAAAGAGCAACCGTTCCGCGACCCGCATGCGAAGCTATGATGGTTCCTATATCAAAAATCTTCACTTCGACATTTTTGAACTTTTCTTCCACCATCTGCTTCAACACCATTGCATCTTCCACGCAATCCGAGTTCGAGATAAAACACTTTCCAGAATAATCATATCCGTTCATAGCGTGTTCTTCCATCACCTTGAGCGTTTCCGCAAGAGCTTTTTTCTTGCTTCTCACTTTACCGTATGCTATAATCTTGCCTTCCTCGTTCAGTCTCATAATAGGGCAAATTCCCAATACCGTGCCTATCATTGCGGCAGGGCCCGATACTCTTCCTCCTCTTTTAAAGTGGAAAAGATCCGTTGCATAAAACTGATGATGCACATTGAGTCGATTTTTCTCAACCCATTCTCGGATTTCCTCCATTGTCGCACCCGCATCACGCATATCTGCGGCATAGTCCGTCAACATTCCGTATCCCGACGAACTCGCCAATGTATCCACAACAATAATTTTTCTCTCCGGGTATTTTGCACTCAACTCAGCTGCCGCATTTTGCGCATTGACAACCGAGCCCGACATCCCTCTTCCGAAAGCCAAATGCAACACATCGCCTTTTTGAAGAAGCTCTTCAAAATATTCCTCATACGTATATTGATTAATCTGTGATGTTGACGGCATTTTGCCGTTGTCGAGCATGTTGTAAAATGCGGGAAGTGCCGCCTCATCTCTGCCCATATCATCAACATAAACTTCATCGTCCACCGTATAGGTATAAAAAGCCACCGAGATATCGCGTCCCGTCACATATGAATAGGGCATATCCACGGTAGATTCACATGACAATTGAAACTTGCTCATATTTTCACCTCATAAATCTCTTTTATTTAAATATTACCATTCCGCATTATTTTTTTCAATAAACAAATAAAAACAGAGTGTTGATTTTTCAACACTCTGTCTATTTTTCTGTTATCTCGGGCCTCTGCCCCCGCCGAAACCGCCGAATCCGCCCGACGAACTTCCGATGAGAGTCACATTGTCCGTCATTTCGATTTCATATACGTCTTCGCCTATGGTCACCGTATATTTTTCGCCCTTTTTCAAGTTTTTCGATGAATAAACAATGCTGTTTCCCGTTTTTTGCGTAGTGTATGAGCAAAGCTCTTTGCCCTTTTCCGTTGCAATAACTATTTTGCTGCCAACCTCTATCACGGACGGTGTCACCAATCTGAAAGCGGATTGTTCCGACGACGAGTCGGGCACTTCCGCCATGCCCGATGCACCGAGTGCCAGCAGCTCGCCTCCGTCAACACGGATAAAACCGCCCGAGTCAAGTGCACCGTTACCGTTGTTTGTCGGACCTTCGACAATTATATCTCCGCCCGTTATAATCATTTTCCCGTTTGAGTCGATACCGTCACCTTGTGCATTCACGAAAATCGTACCGCCGTTTATCGTCAAATCATGACCCGTATCGGCGTCCTTGTCGTTACGGCTTATTACATCACGTCCGTTTGTACCGCCCGTATTTATACCGTCGTCCGACGAAACAATGCTTATATCGCCGCCGTTTATCGTCATATTCGCCTTGCTTTCGATACCCTCGGTAGACTTTTCGATTACCGTTTTTCCGCCGTTTATCACAACGTCACCGTGACCCGAAATACCCTTACCCTTTTGGCTTGTAAGATTGATTTCTCCGTCTTCAATCGTGATTGTTCCCGCAGAATGTATTGCATGGTCGGCGCTGTTTATTGTTATTTTTCCGCCGTCTATCACAATCGAATTTTCCGCCTTTATGCCTTTTGTCGATGTTGTTTCGCTCTGCGTGTCTGAAGGCTGATTCTCGAATTCTCCGTTAGGTTTTCCGAAAGGTTCGCCCATTATGCCCATAGGCATTTGCGGCATATTTTCTTCGTTTTGAGGCATTTTCTCGCCGTCGGGACGTTGCATCATATCGCCGTTCGGCTTTTCGGGCGGTTCCTCGCCCATGTTGCCGGGTTTTTCGGGCGGTCTGTTTTCATCATTTTCCGGCGGTGTCATATTTTCGTCAAACGCTCTGTTCTTGAACTCTCTGCCGTCCGATTTATTCTCAGAATCCGTGCGGAATGTGTCATCTCGTCGTGCTCCGCCCGCATTATCTCCTCTCGGGGCAAACATGCCGAAACGGTTGTCTTCTTCGACAACTCCGTTTGTCACAATATTTATCTCGCCGCCCGTAATTTCGACATCTTTTTCAGCCTGTATGCCATCGCCGTAGCTTGTTATATCAATCTTTCCGCCCAAAATTTCAACATCTTTTCCGGCATGAATACCGTCTTTTTTTTCGCTTTCTATTTCAAGCGTACCTTCTTCGATTTTCACGTCGTCATCGCTTGCTATTGCATGGTGCGAAACGCTTTTAACATACAGCACGCCCTCGCCTTTTATTTCGATATCGTCATTTGCGAAAATTGCGGCTTTTGCGTCAATCGAATATTCTTCTCCGTCACAGATATAATTTTCCGTGCCTTTGGCAAGCGTTATAAAAGCTTTTGCCGTGTTTTCAAAATAAATCGCAGGACCCGACGTATTTGTCAATTTAACATTCGAGAGTCTCAGCTTCACCTTTTCGTTTGTGTCAACGTGAATATAGGCATCCGCATTTTCACCCGTCACGGTAAAATCTCCGCCTTTTGTGATTTTTACGGCATTGTTTTCAACCGCAACACCCTCACCTTTCACCTCAAAAGTCGAAAGGTTTATCTCACCGACGTTGTCTTTCCAAGCGTCCTTGTTTTCTTCGTATTCTTTCGTAACTATTTCGACTCTGCGCTTTTCTTCGTTCCAGTTCACGCTCGCATCCAAGCTTTCGCTGATTGCTCTCACGGGCACAAGCGTCGTGTCCGAGTCGATATACGGTGCAACATCCAACTGCACTTTTTCATCGTTAACATAAAGCACATTTTCGCCCACAGTTAACGAAACTACCGTATCTCCCTTTGTTGCGCTGACGCTTTTCTCTTCGTCGTTCCATTCCACATCCATTCCGAACGCTTCGAAAATCGCACGCATGGGAACCATTGTTCTCCCGTTTTCTATTCTTGCGGGGACGGGGCATTCCACTTTTTTGTCGTCAAGACGTACCGTAACACTTTCGGCAAAGCTTATTTCAGCCATGTTTGCCGCCAATACTCCCGCCAAAGCGAGCGAACACATCACTTTTTTAAATTTCATATCTATTACCCCCTCGCTTTAAGAATACCCTTTAAGTATTCGAATTTCGCTACGCATTAATGAATAATCTGTTAATTTATGAGAGCTGCCGCACGTGTTTCGATACCCTCTTCTCTGCCTGTAAATCCCATATTTTCGTTTGTTTTCGCTTTCACGTTTATCAAAGACGGGTCAATGCCCAATGCCTCTGCCATTTTCTGCGCCATAAGAGCTTTATACGGCGCCATTTTCGGCTTTTGCGCAATGATAACCGTATCTATATTCACGATTTCATATCCGGCATCTCTAAGTCTTCTTCCCGTCTCTTCCAAAAGCACGACAGACGAAATATCTTTGTATTTCATATCGTTGTCGGGAAAAAGCGTCCCTATATCGCCCATGCCCGCCGCACCCAAAAGTGCGTCGATCACCGCATGAATCAATGCGTCCGCATCCGAATGACCCAAAAGACCTTTATCGTGTTCTATTTTCACGCCGCCGAGTATCAAATCTCTCCCCTCGACAAGCCTGTGCGTATCACATCCAAGCCCTATTCTCATGTTCACATCTCCTCACATAGTTCCTCTTCGTCTGAGTATTTCCTGCATATAAAGCACATCCTCGGGATACGTAAGCTTTATATTGTCTCTTCCCGTTATGACGGTTTTTATCGGTTTGTTGCAACGCTCAACCAACATACATTCGTCCGTGCCTTCAAAATTGTCTTCATAAGCTTTCTTATGCGCTTCGAGCAAAATTTCTTTTTTGAATATCTGCGGAGTTCTCACCTGCACGGTTTTATCCCTGTCTACCGTAGCGGTTATCAATCCGTTCGAATCTACGCTTTTTAAGGTATCAACGCTCATCACCGCAGCAACCGCACCGCCGTATTCGACTGCGGCATCCGCAACCTCTTTGATAGATTCTTCTTTTATCAATGCTCTTGCGCCGTCATGTACGGCTATGTATTCACACTCGTCGCTGATTGCTTCGAGTGCGTTTTTTACGCTTTCCTGTCTTGTTTTGCCTCCCGAAACTATCGCCGACACTTTTCCGTATCCGTTCTTTTTCACTATTTCGCCGTATTCCGCCGTATTCTCGTGCGGTGCCGCAATAATAATTTCATCTACGATGTCGCAGTTTTCAAACGCTTCCACCGTGCGTTCGAAAACCGTTTTGCTTCCTATAGGCAAAAGCATTTTATTGTAACCCATTCTTTCCGACTTTCCCGCCGAGAGAATGATTGCCGTAAAAAACTTTTTTTCCAAACAAATCACGCCTTTCCGTATTTTTTCGAATAACTCTATATTATATTCCGTTTCAACGCAAAAATGCGACCGCACACGGCGGTCGCAAAGCCATAACACAACACAAACCGCCGTCAATCGGCATTTTGTTCTTGTCGGATTTCGCTTTCCACAATACTGCGAAGCACTTTGTCAACCGCTTCGTAAGTTGTCCCCTGTGAAATAACAATTTCACTTATCAAAATCTGTTTTGCATTCGCAAGCATTTTTCTTTCCCCTGTGGAAAGTCCTTTATGTTTGTCTCGCAGCATAAGGCTTTTCACAACCATAGCTACTTCATATATGTTTCCGCTCTTGATTTTCACCATATTTTCACGGAAACGCTTGTTCCAATTGAGTCCGGCGTCGCATTCGATATTTTTGAATTCTTCAATCACTTTATCCGCTTCTTCATGTGAAATAAGATTTCTCACACCGATTTTATCGGCTCCCTCGACGGGAATAAGAACTTTCATATCCCCCAAAGGAATACGCATAACATAATAACTGTGCACAATATCCGCAACTTCTCGCTCTTCAATCGCTTCGATTATTCCCGCACCGTGCAAGGGATAAACAACACTGTCTCCTATGCTGTACATACTCTCACCCAAACCTTTCTCACTCACCGAACAATTTCATTTTAACATAATTTAAAAGGTTTGTCAAAGTTTTTTTAAATTTGATATACTATCACATTATCATGTAAAATGCAAGATGTTTTTTCAACAATTCATATTTTTTTAAAATTTCCGAGGTATTTGTAATCTTTTGCGTATTTTTTGAGTTCGTCCAATGCCTTTTTCATGTTTTCGTCGCTGATGTTTCCCTCCAGCTCCGCAAAGAACAAATATTCACCGATTCGGTCTATTATAGGTCTCGATTCGAGCTTTGCCAAGTTTACGCTGTTGTGTGCGAAAATCTCAAGCGCCGACACGAGCGAGCCGGAAACGTGCGGTACCGAAAAAATCACCGCAGCTTTTGTCGAGCTGCCGTCCACCACGGGATTTTTCGCTATTATGATAAATCTTGTCGAATTTTGCTTTCCCGAATTGATTGCGGGAGCCAAAATTTTCAGCCCGTAAAGCTTTGCCGCACGGCTTGACGCAATCGCCGCCTTGCTCCTATCGTCGTTTTCGCTCACATTCTTTGCACCGAGTGCCGTATTGACAACGCTTGTCAACACCCAATCTTTGTCTTTGAGATACTCTCTCGACTGGAAAAACCCCTGTTCATGAGAATAAACCTCTTTTATATCTTCGAGTGAGGCATCTTCTTTTCCCAAGAGATTGTGCTCCACCTTTATGCTTGTCTCACCGATTATATACACGGGATATTTCGACAGCATATCCACAACGTCCGTTATGCTTCCCGTGGTCGAGTTTTCCAGCGGAATAACCCCGTAGTCAGCTCGCCCCTCAACAACCTCTTCGAAAACATTTTCAAACGTCTTCACGTTATATATGTTTTCGCCGAAAATTTTCGATGCGGCAATCGAGCCGTATCCTCCGTCAACGCCCTGATATGCACATTTGCCGTCCAAATTGTCACGCATACGGTGAGAGGCAATCAATTCTTTTTGAACCGAACGTGAAAGAGCCATCACTTTTACGAAAAATTCTTCCATAATGTTTTCGTATTCGGGATTGGCAACCTTTTCCATGCGGCTTGCCAAAACCTTTTTTTCTCTCTCCTCGTCCAAAACGGGCAAACCGCCCTTGAGCTTTACCGTGCCGATGCATTTTGCAACGTCCATTCTCTTTTCCATCAACGCTATAAGCTCCGTATCTATTTTGTCGATTTCGGTTCTGTAATATTCAAGATTTTCCATCACATTTCACTCTCTCAGTCAAAATAATTGTTCTCCGCAAGATAATCAAACGCACAAATTGCGGCACAAGCATCTATAACGCTCACCGCCCTCACACAAATACACGCATCGTGGCGACCGTGAATTGTCAGTTTTTCATTTGTTTTTTCGACAAAGTTCACGCTGTCCTGTTCGCGTGAGATTGATGCCGTGGGTTTTATCGCCGTTCTGAAAACTATCGGCATACCGTTCGTGATTCCGCCGTTTATTCCGCCGTCGTGGTTTGTTTTCGTACGGATTTTCTCTCCGTCGGTATAAAGCGAATCGTTTGCTTCGCTCCCTCTCATTTTCGTCACGTTAAATCCCTCTCCGAACTCCAATCCCTTTACTGCCGGAACGGAAAATATAAGCGATGCGAGACGTGACTCGAAAGCGTCGAAAATGGGATTTCCTATTCCCTTTTCCATATTCATTATCGCACATTCTATCACTCCGCCTGCGCTGTCAAGGTCGCTTTTCAATTCGAGCACTTTCTTTTCCATGTTTTCTCTCGCATCGGCACTTATTGTCGGAATTATCATTTCCTTTAACAAAGCCGCTTTTTCATACGTCATGGTCTCAAGCGACCAATTGTCGTCTTCAATATCGGCGATACTTTTTATTCTCGAAACCGTATATATTCCTTTTTTCTTCAAAGCGCTTTTCGCAATCGCCCCGAAAAACACCAACGGCGCCGTCAATCGTCCCGAAAAATGTCCGCCGCCTCTGTGATCGTTAAATCCTTTGTATCTCAAAAATCCCGTATAATCGGCATGAGACGGACGAGCCGTTGTTTTGAGATTGTCGTAATCGCTTGAATGTTGATCCGAATTGTAAATTACAAATCCGAGCGGTGTTCCCGTGGTTTTGCCGTTTACAACCCCCGACAAAATCTCGGGAATATCGGGTTCTTTTCGAGCCGTCGCAAGTGCCGACGATCCCGTTTGCCTGCGTTTCAATTCAAATGCTATCTCATCCAAATCCACATCTATTCCGGGCGGGAGATTGTCTATCACGCCGCCTATCGCTCTCGAATGACTTTCTCCGAAAATCGAAAGCTTTACTTTATTTCCCCATATCGAGCTCATTTATTTTGCCTCCCAACTTTTCAAATCTTTCCCAAAAATCAGGCATACTCTTGTTGACGGCTTCCGCCCCTGTTATAACAACATCTCCCGTGCAATACGGCGAAATCGTCGCAAGTGCCATTGCTATTCTGTGATCGTTGTGGCTGTCGCACACGCCTCCCGAAAGAGTCTTTTTGCCTTTTATCACAAGATAGTCTTCGCCCTCTTCGATATCCGCACCTATCTTTTTCAATTCTTCCGTCACCGCCTGCAATCTGTCGGATTCTTTAATCCTCAGTCGTGCGGCATTTTCGATTCGTCCCTCGCCCTCGCAAAGCGACATCACCGCCGCCAATACGGGAACACAATCGGGTATTTGACTCACATCGACGGTTATGTTTTTCATCGCTCTGCCGTTCGTTTTATATCCGTTTTCGACACCTTCTATTGTCATTCCCATCTGTCGATAAACATCTACGATTTTTTTATCTCCCTGCAGCGAGTTTTCGTCAAGTCCCGTCAAAGTAAGATTACCCATCGCCAAAAAGAACGCCGCCTGCGAATAATCTCCCTCCACGTTATATTCGGCATTTTTATATTTTTGTCCGCCTCTGACCGAATATCCGCCTGTCTTTTCGACAACCTCAATGCCGAATTTTTTCAAAACATCCAGCGTCATATCAACATATGCACGGCTTTCGAGCTTTGTTGTGATGACAATTTCGCTGTCTTCTTCCAAAAGAGGAAGCGCAAATAAAAGTCCCGTTATAAACTGACTCGACACATCTCCTCTGAGAGTGTATATTCCGCCTTTGAGCTTGCCTTTTGCATACAAAGTATCGTTTTCCAATCTGTATTCGATGCCGAACCTGTCAAAAATTTTAAAATAATCGTCAAGAGGTCTTTCCATCAGTCTCTTCGAACCAGATATTTCCACGCATCCGTTCACCGCAAGAGCAATCGGTATCATAAACCTCAACGTTGACCCCGACTCGTTTGCGAAAAGTTTTCTTTTGTCACGCATCGCTTCAAGACAATTTCTCGTTGCGCTTATATCTGCGCTCTCGCCGACGCCTACTGCCTTGCCACCTCCCAAAAATGCGGCAATCAAAGCACGGTGAGAGTAGCTTTTCGACGGCGGTATTTTCATTTCGCCGCCCAATTTATTCGGTGTGATTTTTATATTCATAGCCTATCTTCCTATTTCGTAAAGTGTCTCAACATCAATTTTTTCAATACGGCTTTCGCCCATTTTTTCCACAATAACAATATTTATCGTTTTCCCGCTTCGCTTTTTGTCATGCATTGCGGCGGGCATCATTTTATCGAGATTTTCAATCTCGACGGGCAGGTTGTATTGTTCGCAAAGCTCCTTTATTTTCAAATATGTTCCGGGCTGTGTTTTTCCGTTTTTTTCGCTCCATTTCGTCACGGCGCACATGCCTATGGCAACAGCCGCTCCGTGCGAATACGTTCCGTATCCCGTATAGTTTTCAACAGCATGACCTACCGTATGTCCGAAATTCAAAAGCATTCTTTCGCCCGTGTCCAATTCGTCGTTTTCGACGATTTTCGCCTTTATCGCACAGCACGTATGTATAACCTCTTCCATCTTGAAGCTTCCGTCCGAAAGCTTTCTTGCAAGATTTTCATCACGTATCGCCGCATATTTTATAATTTCCGCCATACCGCAGGCAATTTCACGCTCGGGAAGAGTTTTTGTCGTATCGGTATCAATCAAAACCAGCTTAGGCTGATAAAACGTTCCCACAAGATTTTTTCCCTCGGGGACATTCACCGCCGTTTTCCCTCCCACGGACGAGTCCACCTGCGACAAAATCGTCGTGGGAATCTGAATCAATGTAACACCCCTCAAAACAACCGATGCGGTAAACGCCGTCAAATCGCCCACAACGCCGCCGCCCAAAGCTATCAAAACGTCACTTCTCGTAAAATCCCGTCTTATTATTTCACGGCACAAATATTCCAAATTTTCAAAGCTTTTCGCTTCTTCCCCCGCTTTTACGACAAGAGAAAAAACATCGCCTCCGGCTTTTTTCACAGCCTCTTGCGTTTTTTCTCCGTAAAGCGGAAAAACGTTCGAGTCCGACACCACGCAAACTTTTCTGCCGAAAACAAATTCTTTCAGCAGCTTGTCGGCGTCATCCAACAGATTTTTTCCGATATGTATATCGTATTCTTTCGACGGCAAGTTAACTCTAAGTGACAACATTTTCCGATCACTCTTTCCTTAAAAATGTATATTTAGCTTATTATAGCACCCGATTTTTATATTTTCAAGTTTTTTGCAAAATCACCTTGAAAAATTTCGGTCATGTGATACAATAGTGTCAATTATGTCGGAAAGAGTTGATTTTTTATGTACATCACGGGTATAGGCACTTTTGTCAACGTCATCACGGTTGCGGTAGGTTCTCTTTTGGGTCTTTTTTGCAAAAAGCTCATCAGCGACTCTCTCAGAGAGGGCATCATGAGCGCCCTTTCACTCGCCGTATTGTCAATCGGCATTTCGGGTGTTGTGACAAACAGCATCACCGCTTCCTCATCGGGGAATTTGACGAGCGATTTCACTCTTTTGATGATACTTTCCATCGCAATAGGTTCACTCATCGGCACGCTTGTCGATATCGAAAAACGTCTCGACTCTTTGGGACTCTTTTTTCAAAAAAAGCTCACAAAAAACAGTTCGGGTTCAACATTTGCCGAAGCTTTTGTTTCGGCTTCGCTTCTCTTTTGCGTGGGCAGTATGTCGATTGTCGGTTCTTTGAACGACGGCATCATCCACGACCCCAACATTCTCTATGCAAAAAGTATTCTCGACGGTATTATGGCTGTGGTTTTCGCCTCCACTCTCGGTATCGGAACCGTTCTTTCCTGTCTCTCGATTATCGTTTATCAGGGTTCGATTACGCTTTTGGCGTCATTGGTAGCACCCTTTTTAACTGATAGCGTTATCGCTCAAATGGGATTTGTCGGTAACATTCTCATCATGGCAATCGGATTCAATTTTGTGTACAAACCCAAATTCAAGGTAGGCAATATGTTGCCGTCCGTGTTTGTTCCGTTTGTATATTACGTTATAAAAACTATTTTCAATTTTTAAGGAGAAACATCATGTTTAACCGTTCTTCGGGCGTTTTGGCCCACATTTCCTCGATTCCCGGTCGATACGGCATCGGCACATTCGGCAAAGAAGCTCGGCAGTTTGCCGCGTTTCTTCGTTCGATGGATATTCGCTCGTGGCAAATACTTCCCCTTTGCCCCACCGACGACTTCAATTCTCCCTATGCCGGATGCAGCGCATTCTCCGGCAATCCTTATTTTATCGACCCCGAGATTTTATTCAACGAAAACCTTCTTTCGAAAGAAGAATTGGA
>CAZRYW010000020.1:0-17421 GCA_964604405.1 uncultured Oscillospiraceae bacterium | reverse complement strand
ATGTTGCACTCAGCTTGATATCGGGATAGAGTTTGTGAATTTCTTCTTCAAAAGCCTCATAACGCTCGAAGAAACGGTTTTTCTCCGTATACCATTGTTCGTTACCCACACCCAAATATTCAAGATTAAAAGGTTCGGGATGTCCCATTTCGGCACGGATGGCAGCCCACTCGTTTTCTTCGGGGTCACCGTTTGCGAATTCTATCAAATCAATCGCATCTTTAATGTATACATCATACAAATCGTCCCAGCTTGACACCTCGCCCGACTGATATTGACACGCAATGCCCACGCTTACAACAGGAAGTGCTTTCGCTCCTATATCTTCGCACAAAAGGAAATATTCATAAAATCCCAAACCGAGTGTCTGGCAATAATCATATGCATTGCTTCCCGTTTGCCAGCGGTTCCAGTTTTCTTTTCTTTCTTCAACGGGACCTATACTGTCTTTCCATTTATAACGGTTATCAAGATAATATCCCTCCGCCACGCATCCTCCGGGGAAACGCATAAAAGCAGGATGCATATCGTAAAGCTTCTGTACTATGTCATATCTCAAACCGTTGTTTCTTCCGTTAAAAGTTTTTCGGCTCATAACGGAAATCATGTCCATATCTATTTCGCCCTCTGCGTCAAACTCAATTTCGACTCTTGCCGCTTCGGCGTCGGCACAAACCTGCAAAACGCTCTCATACTTTTCAAAATTATCGCTTCCGACTTCTATTGTAACCGAACCGATAGTTTCATTGTTTTCAACAACCGAAACTTTAACATTGCCTCGGTAGCCTCCTCTGGCAAAAAAGCTCACCGAAAACATTTCATTTTTTTCTGTTTTAAATCCCGAATAGCATTCGTTTTGTAAAACTGAGCCTTTCTTTGTCTTCAATCTCACATATGTTGTATTGTTTTCATTGAGAGGATTTTCCGACAAATAACTTGCCTCGGCATTTTTAACGCTCCATGCACTCGAAGGAATTTTTGTATAGCTTTCTCCCTTGTCGGGATTGCAATGCGCCGCTTCAAACGAACGGTTTTCGATTACTTCGCTGTACAGTCCGCCGTCTGCCGCATAGTTAATATCCTCATAGAATATACCGTACATATCTTCGTTAATGTCAACGCCTTTTTTTGCAACGTCAATATTAAGATTATACGTTTCTTCTTTCGGCAAGTCCACCTCACCGTAAAATTCCATAAGATTATCAAGTTCCCTCTCGCTTATCGGTATCACGTAACCGTGTCTTGGGGTAAAGTCAAACGAATACTCTCCGTTTTTCTCCCAAAGCTGAGTATAGTTTTCAAAATCGGTCGTTTCGACAAGTGCGTAACATCCTCCGTTAAATGCCGAACCGTCCGCTGCGATTACCCATTTGTCTTCACCGATAATTTGCCAAATATTGCTTCCCTCAACCGACATTTTCGCACCTGTGCTTGTCACCATCGGAAGCTGACCGTCATCGTATTTCGTCTGTGCATGAACCCATTCTCCGCTCAGGCTGTCTGCTTTCGCAATTCTCTTTCCGTCATAATACATGATGTATTCATCATGGAATTTGTCATACACAATATCGCCGTCAATTGCTCCCGCATTTGTTCCCTGCGGCTCGTCAAGCATCAACTCAACATCGGTATACGTACTCACGTCACACAAATCCGTTGCGTACTGACGATACATCACCGTTGCATAAGGGTCCGACGGTATGCTCATCGCAAGATAAATCATATATGCGTTTTTCTCGGGGCACCATATTGCCTGCGGTGCCCATGCACGTGTGCAATCCGAAGACGACTCGAAATTGCGGTAGTTTATCCATTCCTTATCTACAATATTTATAAGATCGGGTGTTTTGTATACAACCGTTGCATAGTTACTGCTCCATCCCAACGATGATTTCATATCCGTTGCTATGATGTAATAATAACCGTCTTCGCCTTTCATGATGAAAGGATCACGTATGCATCCCGTACCCAAATCGCTTGTCAAAACACTTTCGCCGCCGTTTAAAGCACGGAAGTTGTAGCCGTCACGACTGACGCCGTAGAAAAGTCTCTCCTGAGTCGAACCGTTACCTGTAAAATATGCAAAGAGATATGCTGCGTCCTCTTCCTCTGCAAGAACCGTTATTTCTATTTCCTTTGTCAAAACTTTTTCTCCGAGAGTCATCGTGGCAGTCATCGTAACAGTCTTGTCTTTGTCCTTACGTGTTACTTTGCCCTCATCCGTCACAACACTTACGTCGCTTGATTTCCATGCTATTTCACAGCCGCTTCTTTCGCCTTTTTTCGGCAAAATCAAATCGCACGTAATCTCGTCCTCGTTCAATATCGAAAGCTTTTCGAAATCCGATTCGAAATATTTCTCTCCGCCCTCGGAAAGCCTTGATATTTCTTCATCCGAAAGCACTCTGTTATATATTTTCACCTCATCGAATCTTCCTTTAAAATATTTGTCTGCCGAATATGTCGATTTACCCAAATTAACGCTCAAATTGTTTCCCAAGTGATACAGCGTTTTTGTTGTATCGGTTTCAGCCGCAAACACTCCGTCAATATAAAGCTTCAGCTTTTTTCCGTCGCCCGTTATCGTATAGTTGTGCCATGTGTTCAGATTGTTCTCGACTTTCACATCAAGACCCTCTTCGTAATTGTTTCCCGTAATGGTCTGCGCCAATCTCACAGAGTCTTTTCTTGTTCTGAGGAAAAGATAATCCGAATTGTTGTCACCTATCGAAAACGTAAAGAAAAATCCCGATTCCGTTTCGTTATAAACATCCATCGAAACGGTAAAATTTTCTCTTCTGTCAAAAATACCCTTTCCGAGCGAAGCGTAGCTGCCCGTTGTACCGTCAAGTACCAGCTCTCCGTTTTCGATTTTTGCACTGCCGTAGAGCGTTATGTCATCGCTTCCGTCAAACGCAAACTTCTTTACGGTATCGTCATCGGGCAAAGACCCCCACTTTTTTGTAACTGCGTCATATTCATCTTGTGTAATCGTTAGCATCACGCCGTGCTTTGCACCTGTAGGCATCTTGAATCCGCTTGTCAATCTCGTAAATTCTCCCGATGCCAAGTCATCCGTTATCAGAGGGAAAAATCCCACACCGCTGTTTGTTCCCGCATAACCGTCAAGCATCAAACAATACTTTCCGTCAAGCATTTCAAATATCGCAGGGCCTTCCACTCCCCTAATGCTTTCGATATTGCTTGTTACTTTTTCGTATGTTCCCAGCACGGAGTCGGCTCTTTCCATGAATACGCTGATATTATCTTCTCGCTTTGTGAATCTGTAGTATTTGCCGTCTTTGCCTTTTACCATGCTCGTATCTATAACCGTAAAAGCTCCCGTTCCGTCAACAAAAACCTCCGGCTCGCCGAAAGAGACAAAATCTCTTGTCGTTGCACAGTAAACGCTCTTTTTCCCGTTATTTGTCAAATCGCTCGACGACCAATAAATAACATACTGCTTTGTATCTTCGTCATAAATCGCTTCGGGTGCCCATGTGCATCCCATGTTTTCATCGGAAACTTTTATCATTCTCTGTTCCGACCAGTTAACCAAGTCGTCACTTTCCCAAAACATCAAATACTTACTGCCGTTATTGCCGTATTCGTTCCACGCACCTCCGTTCGAATCCAAATCCGTTGCCATCAAATAGAATTTGTCTCCCTCGTATGAACGGATAATATACGGGTCACGCAGTCCCTTTGTGCCCATCGTGGATTCTATCACGGGGAAATTGCCGTTCAAATCTCTCCAATTCAAACCGTCATCGCTTATCGCAAGGTGGATTTGCTGCACTTCTTTTTCGCCGTTGACGCTTCCTCTGAAATATGCGTAAATATAACCCACTTTTTCTTTTTGTTCCGCTTTTTTCTTTACCGTAACGTCAAACTTTCTTTCAACGCTGACATTGTTCAACGTAACCGTTGCCGTCAAAACCACGTTCACGTCAACATTGCCTCTCGTAACAATACCGTCACTTGTTACGGCTTTATTGTCACTTGTCCATTTAACACTTGTATCTCCGATTTTTTCAGGCAAGTTTATATGTTCTTTTATGTTGTCCGCGTTATGTATCTTGATATTATTCGCCACGGTTTGCGCTTCAAACTCCGCCTCCGTCATGTTTTCGTCACGAACATATATTTTTGCCGTCACATGGCGAAACTCTTCTTTCAGATATCTTTCCGCCGTCATATAAAATATCGGTGTTCCGTCAAACGCATAATGAATCGTCTTCGCCGTAGCGCTTCTTGTTCCTCCGTTCGGCTTCATGTGATAAACGATTACATCCCTGCCGTATTCATCCTTTACAAACGAATTGTGTCCGGGGCCGTATTCGCCCGCAACGTGTGCGCTTGTAAAATGCGGATAATTCGACTTTATCCAGCTTTCGGGATTTAACAAATCGTCATTTTCGTCCGCTGTCAAAATGCCGAGGCAATATGTGTTATCACATCCCGAGCCCGAGAAAGTCATATAAAGCTTTCCGTCATGCTTCAAAACAAACGGTCCTTCATCAACCGTTGTCGTGTGTCTGTCCCAGTAATAATCGGGCTGACATATAATAACGGGATCACTTGAAATCGCATACGGATTTTCGGGATTAATTTCGGCAATAACAATATAACTGTTGCCGTTTCCCGCCGATGTTATCGGTCTTTCCGCCCATGCATAATAATGTTTTCCGTTTGCCTCAAAATAGGTCATATCGAGAGTAATCCCCTCGTCTATAAGATTACTGCCGTCTTTTCTTTTTATTCTCACGGGTGCTTCCCAATCCGATATATTCATAGGATCGCCCGTACACTTCATAATCCTGCTTTGCACCGCATTCCATTTTCCCGTAGTGCTCGATGCGAAAAGGCAATACAATTCGCCGTTAATCTCGTGAAGTTCCGGTGCCCAGTTGCATCCCGAGTGATCTCCCGAAGATGTGTGCTTAAAAATCAAAACCTCTTCAGCTTTTCCCAAGCCTTCGATTGTATCGCTTTCCCTTATATACAAATCCACATGTCCGCCGGTTTCGTTTGTTGCTATAAAATAATATTTGTCATTGTATTTATAAGCAACGGGGTCCGCTTCACCGTAAGCAAAAGGACTCTCGTAATCGCTGACAACGGCTTCGCCCGTCACCTCATAGAATCCGGGTTTCGAAAAGTCAATGCTTTTCAACTCGTTTTCATTCCATTTTACGGGAATCTCAGCCTGTGAGCTGTCCGAATAGTTTGCCGTAAGATTGGGAAGCTCCTCAACTTTTTCTCCCACTTTTGTATTTATCTTAATCTCTTCAACACTCGTATTTTTAACCTCTCCGAGTTTTTTCTCAAGATAATCGTATTTCTCCTCCGTTATGGGCAATACAGAGCTTGCGTTGTCCAATCCCTCGATTGAAACCCTTTCAACCGCATCGTAACCCTCAACACTGTCTACACTTCCGACAACTTCAAAATGAACCAAATCGTCCGTCTTCCACATTGTGAGGTAATCGTCTGCATTTTTGTCTGTTGTCATACATCTTGCAACAACATTTATTTTTCCGTCGTCTCCGTAATACATGTAGGGTTTTTCCAAAACCTTTGTTTGACCCGCAACGCCTTTTGTCATATCCGCCGTCGCAAAAAGAACACCCTCACCGAAATTTGTCTTTTTCCAACCGTTTTCACTTTTCAGAGCGATATGCATGCTGTTATCGCTTCCCGTATATGCCGCAACGTATTTTTCGTCATTTCCCATAATCATAACTTCGAATTCCTTTTTTGCCTCACCTATAGATGCAACGATTGTTTTGTAAACCGTTTTGCTTTCGGCTTTTATCGTATCGCTCCATACAATTTTCTCTCCCGCAATCTCCTGCGGCAATTCATATCCGTCTTCCAAATTGTAAGGGATATTGATTTGATTCAACAAATATTCATCGTCAATTTCCTGTGCGTCAAAAGACAAAGTCGGATTATTAAAATTCACTATACCGTTTGTTTTCAAATATCCGTCCTCGCTTCTGCACGTCAAATAAAGTCCTATCGAATCATTTCCCGATTTAACCAGTTTTGTCACATCGAACGTAACGCTGTTTTCACTCAATGTATTAATACTTCCCAACAATTCTCCGTCCTGCCAAGCATTCTTCAAGATATTTGTTGTTTCGCTTCCGCCCGTCAAACTCACCGAGTCAATCAATTGTGCGTCTGCCGAAATTATCGAAACAACAGGTGCCTGTCCCGACACTCTTCCGTTGTTAAACGTCATGTTGCTCTTCAACGTAGCCGTAATGATTGCATTTTTGTCCTCATACGCTTTGATTTCACTCGGTATTTCAAAGCTCATGAAGCACGCACGGTAATTTCCCCAGCTCACGCTTGTGGGAAGCGTTCCGTTTTGTGAATTTGTGTCGTAGTTCCAGCTGAAAGCCCTCATGGCTTCGCTTTCTGCCGCAGTTGCAAAAACACTCATCGGCATCAAGCCAATAAGCATCGCAATCGCAGTAAAAGCGGCAATAAACTTTTTCATATTATCTCTCCTCTCTTTACAAGATTCATTATATAAAAAACAAAACGTCTTATCAATCACCTCAAGTACATTTTTCTTGCACTTTTGTACAGAGTGTGCTATCATATTTAGGAGGTGATTTTATGGACGAAATACGCTTTTTAAATGCGGGATACAACGTTGCCGAACCCAACAGTCTCACGTTTCGATGGGCGCTCAATCAGCATGCTTTTTTGTACTTTCAAGGACCTGTTCTTGTGAACAATACCGAATACTCTTCGGGTGCCTGTATTCTTTACAAAGGCGGCACTCCGCACAATTACAAAACGCTCAAAGGTTTTGTAAACAGCTACATCGGTTTTTTTGCACCCGTCGATTTATTTAAAACATTGAATATAAAATGCGACGAAATCATCTTCCCAACCAATTGCGGCGAAATAAACGATATTCTTTTTTCAATATGTACCGAAAACGCCACCAAATCTTTCGGATACGAAATTTCCTTAAAGGCACGTATACTCGATTTACTTGTTGCCATTGCCAAAGGCACCAATTGTGCCGAATCCGATTTTCAATCGTCCGATTTAAAAAACAAGATGAGCCGACTCAGAAGCATCTACCTTTCCGATGTCAAAAATCCTCCGTCTTTCGAGTCTTTATTAAAAGAATGCGGGTTTTCACGAACCCAAGGATACAAACTCTATTCATCGTTTTTCCATTCATCCCCCAAAGAAGATTTAATATGGGCTCGTCTCGAAACGTCACGAAATCTCATTCAGCTCAATCCCGATTCAAAAATATATGAAATCGCCGAAATGTGCGGTTTTTCAAACATTCCTCACTTTTTCCGCATTTTCAAAAGTCGTTACGGCTATACCCCGAAAGAATATTCCAACGCAATAAAAACCGACAACGACGACAAACAGTCGATAAACTTAATTATAAAGTAACTGCGAAGAGTTTGGGAAAGAAGGTTTCCCAAAAGAAAATCGGCGAGGCAATCGCATTGCCCCGCCGAAAGTGGCGATTTTAGGGAATGGAACATTCCTTGTACGAGAAATCGCCACTTTGTTCAACAGAAAAACAACAGACTGCGAAGATTGCCTTGGCAAGATTTGCAGTTGCGTGTCTAATTTTTCGACACGCTCAACGACAAACAGTCGAGCGGTACATCTTATTGAGATGTACCGCCCGACTGTTTTGTTCTATTATTTACTTTTTCAAATATCTGTACACCATGACAGCCGCTTCGCCTCGTGTCAGCAGGTCGTCGCCTCGTGCATATTCGCCCGTCAACATTCCCAAAGCTTTCAGTATCTCGGCATTTCCGTCTGCCGCCAAATCCATATAGCTTGATTTATATATATCAAACGATGCAATCTCTCCGTAACCCAATATTTTCGCCATCGTCTTAAAAGCTTCGCTTCGTGTCACGAAACCGTCTTTATCGCATTCGTCAATATACTTCTGCTCATATGCATATTTCACAACATCTTCGTCGCTCATATAATCCGATATCATTCCGTTTTCTCTGCAAGCCGAAAAAAGTCTTACCATATCAGCTTGGTTTATCGGCGAATCTGGTTGGAATTTATCTCCTTCAAGATAAATATCATGTTCAAAAAGCACCTCTATCGCTTCTTTTGCCCAATGAGTATCAACATCCGTATACTTAACCTTTTCTCTTCCTTTGTATGCAAACATTTCTTCTCCGCTCACGGCATTGATACTTACCGAATCCTTTACCGTAACAGCTTTCTCGTATCCATCCGCACTCTTAACCCACACGTCTTCCAATACGGCTTTTTCAAAAAGAATATCTCTTGCAGCTCTTTTGTCAAGTGCGTCTTGCGGGTTTGCAAACGTCAAATCATCGCTGTCCCAGTTCACCGTAAAACGTGTCACGGCGTTTGCGGTTTTATCATACGTAACTCTCACCTTGTTCTCGGGAAAAGCAATTTCGTTCACTTGTCTTGTCGCAACCATAATGTTTTTGTCAAAAACAATTTCGCTCTCTTGCATTTTCTCGCTCGCAAGCACATTCGCAAAATTGATTATTTCACTTTTAATATCGTTCGACAATTCATAATCCGTGATTTCTTCGGCTTCGTCATAGCGTTCTTTGTTGTAATTATACGAATAGATATTCATAATTTCCGCTGTTTCGCCGTTATACAAAACGTTCATTACACAATCTTTACTTTCAAGCGTAAATCTCGTAAAATACGTTTCGTTACGCTTATATGTATAGCTGTCGGACATTTTCATATCATCTGTAATGTTCAAAATTCTTATTTCCCGCAGCTTCGATTCAATCTCACTCGGTTTGACAAGCGATTCCATTTTTTCAATCTCGCTTTGCTCATTCGGTCTAAGATTCACATCATCTTTTTTATACGAACTGTCCGCTTCCGATGTAGTATCACCGGCGGCACCCGCTTCGAAATTGTAAAAATTGTCATAATCCTCCTTGGTCACTTTCTCACCCGTTGCATACGATACATATCCTTTGTCCGTAAAATAGCAGAGGATTACGTTTTTCTCATCCGAAAAATCGCTTTTATAATAAAACTCTGTCGGAAAAACATTTTCATATCTGTCCGCTCTTTCATCTTCGGTGAACAAATCGTTTTTTTCGTTGAAAACAGCATCGTCATCCAATGCCGCATCCACGCTCCAAAGCATCATCTTGTCCTTTGTCGCTCTCACACGCACATTCACACAGTTCGACTCCGTTTTTATTCCGTCAAAAACTCTGTCAAACGTGAAAATAAATGTTTTGTATTTCCCCGAATATCTCGAAACCGAACTTTCATCATCAAGCACCAATTTATCCTTTGATTCTGCCGAAAAATACTCCTGATAAAACTTTTTCACCGTATCTTTCGCCAAGCGTTCCGCATCGGACAAAGTGTAGTCGATCAATACACGCTGCGTCGTATAATCCACACTCTCGTAATAATTGTATGAAACAATTCCGCCTCTGACATTTGCCGATACCAAAAGCTCCTTATCATAATTTTCGTCACTCCACGTAAAATCATAGCACATTGAATTTCCGTACACATTTTTCGTATACGAAAACTCCGTCAAGTCATTCGGAATTTCGATTTTTGCTTTCACTTTCAAAAGCACTTCTTCCGCATCGTCATGTGCAAATGCGGGGAAAGCCGTCATCACCATGAGCAAAACCAAGAACAATGATACCATCTTTTTCATAAAATTCACTCCATTTCATCAAAAGAATAAATATATCTATCGGCAAAGACTTTCATCTGTGCCGTATAGTTCTCCCAACGTTTATCCCATACGCATACGACCTTGGCACCTGTACTTTTTGCTGTTTTCACAGCCGTCGGTACATCCTCGAATATCATGCACTCTTTAATATCCACGCCTATTTTTTCCGCAGCGCACAAATATATGTGCGGGTCACGCTTGCTGATTTTGGTTTCGTCCGTCGATACAAACGCATCAAACAAATCATAAACTCCCGTATTTTTCAATGCCGCTTCGTACAAAACCTTCGACGAGCTTGTTGCCAAAGCTGTTTTTATATTGTTTTGTTTCAATCTTTTTATGTACTCAGCCGCACCTTTTTTCAGTTTCAAATTGTTCGAATATTCAAAAAGAGCTCTTTCGTCCCACTCTTTCATCAAATCTTCAACCGTGTCTTTAAGGTGAAATCTTTCAATCGAATATTTTGCACACTCCACCCCCGTCATGGTGCTTATGGTACGTGCATAATCTTCGGGCACCTCGATTCCTCTCGCTTCGAGATAATCGACATCGATTTTATCCCACACCGATATCGAATCGAGTATGGTGCCGTCCATATCGAAAATAACTCCTTTAATATCCATTTTCGAACACCGACTTTCATATCATCATTTCAAGCGCTCTCACAACAAACCCTATCGTGTCGTCAAGGCTTTTGATTTCCCATCTTTCTTTCGGCGAATGTACGTCATAAAGCTGCGGCCCTACGCTGACCATCTGCAACGAAGGCTTTACCGACGAAAAGAACGCACATTCCAATCCCGCATGTACCCCTATCACTTTCAACTCTTCGCCCACAACTTCGCCGTAAGCTTTTTTCATAATTCTTATCAGTTCGTTTTCGCCCTTTTCTTCCCAAATCGGATTTTCCGACGGAATAGAAACATTGTATCCGTACAAAGCGCCTATTGCTTTTCCCGCCGTTTTTCTTTCTTCCGAATGAAAATGCGAACTGCTTCTTGCCAATATTTCAATATGCAAATCTTCCGAAACGTTTACAATGCCTATATTCTGACTTGTCTCCACAAAATCGGGAGTATATTTGCTCATATAGAAAACACCCGAGTGTACGCTTATCAAAAAGGATATCAGCTTGTTTCGATCTTCTCTATCCAAAATTTTGTCAACGTCACATTTTTCCGCTTCGATTGTCATTGCGCTCTCGTTCGGATATTCAATCTTTACCTCGTTTTCAAACTTTTTCAATTCTTCTTCGATATTTTCATCCGTTGCAATCACCATTTGTGCTTCGGCACAAATCGCATTCACAACACGTCCTGCATTAAACGATGCAATATCACAGTTCAATCTGTCCGCCAAAAGAGCCATCAGCTTAATCGCATTACCTCTCGGCAAATTAATATCGCATCCGCTGTGTCCGCCCAAAAGATTGGATATTTTTATTCTGTAACCCGTTTTTTTGTTATCAACCTTTTTTATCGGTGCATCGTAAATAAGTGTCACGGTATTTGCACACGATGACGAAATGCTGTCTTTTTCTTCCCAGTCAAGGTTCAAGAGATACTTTGCATCCAAATATTTAACATCCAGATTTTCCGCACCTTTCATGCTTGTTTCTTCTTCAACCGTGAATATCGCACGAATAGGGGGATGCTTCAATGTATCGTCGGAGAGAATATAGAGCATCATCGCAACACCCGCACCGTCGTCCGCACCGAGACTCGTTCCGTCCGCACGCAAATAATCTCCGTCTCTTAAAACACAAATCGAATCTTTTTTGCTGTCATAATCCATGCCGCTCTCGGCTACGCAAACCATATCCATATGACTTTGCAAAATCACCGTATCGGCATTTTCGCAGCCCTCACTTGCCGCCTTTTCCATGATTACGTTACCGTACAAATCTTTTTCGCATTTTATGTTTCTTTCGCTTGCCCAATTCACCAGATATTCTCCGATTGCCTTTTCGTTGCCCGAACCGTGCGGAATTTCCGCAAATCCCATAAATTCGTTTATTATTTTTTCGCTTCTGTTCATTATATTACTCTCCTCTACTTATAATACTTTTCGCTATTGAAAAAAGTTGCAATATTTTCAAAAAAGAGAGTAAAAGTTACTCTCTTTTTTTCTTACTGCATATCTACCGACCAATACGAACCGAATTTCCATTCCGTTCCTGACTTCACTTTCGTGAGAGACGTCATATCGTATTTCGAAAAATACAATTTATTGAACTCTTCCGTCATATCCCACAAAAACACCTTGTCTCTGTTCGAAAAATTATCCGTCATATCTTTCGGATTGTATATTCCCACTCTTACTTTCACCGACTCATCGTCTCCGCTCAATACACACTCCGTTGAAGCGACGTTGCCGTAATATTTCTTTGACACGTTTCCTTTCGGCTCGGTTGTCACATATGTTCCGTTATCGAAAAAACAGTATCTTGAAAAATCCTTGTTCACGCAAGCCATTGCGCTGTACGAAAGTGCCATTTTGACATCTCTCGTAAACACCACCTCACAATCGAGGTTGACTGTCTTTCCCACAAACGTGTACACTCTTTTCACATCGGCATAGCTCAAATAATCCACGTTTCCGAGCTTTATCGTCGTGTTTTCTTCGACCACAAGTCGATTTACGTATTTTGATTCTCCCACATCAAGCGTGAACGTTTCGCCCGTAACCGCATCATACATTCCGATACTTTTCAAAACCTCGTTTCCGTGATTTCCGCCCGTAAATTCGAGGTTGTGGTTTATCGGATTTTCCACACGGAACACATATTCCCAGTCCGTAGCGCCTCCTATAACGGTCTTTGTCACGTGCTGATCCGAGTATTTCATATCTCCGAGATTCCACGTTCCCCACTCTGTTTTGTACAACTGGGTCGTCAGAGTATTTCCGCCCTGAGTATAATGCACAATATCGAATTTCGATTCGCTTGTCTTTGTTATTATCATATCGGAAAATGCAACGTTCGTATTATAATAACGCTGTGCTTCAAGCGCAAGAGCATCAAAAGTATCGCTTATCGGTTCCGCTGCCGAAACCTCGAGCGGCACCAACGCCATAATCACCGAAAATACAATCAAAAACACTTTCTTAATCATAATTGTCTTCCGACTCCCCCTTGCCATAGTATTTATTTTGCCTCAAGATGACTCTTTTCAACCATAGCGTCGATTTCTTCGGAAAAATCTTTTGTTTCTCCTTCGTTTTTCGATGCATACATCAAATATTCAATGTTTCCCTCGGGACCTCTGATGGGCGAAAAATCCAATCCGTCAATCCTAAACCCCAATTCTTGAGAAAACTCTGTTATGTTTTTCACAACGTCACGATGAACGTTAATATCTCTCACAACGCCTTTTTTGCCAACGTTTTCTCTTCCTGCTTCAAACTGCGGTTTTATGAGCGCCACAACTTCGCCTCCGTTTTTCAAAAGGCTGTAGGCTACGGGCAAAACAAGCTTGAGCGATATGAACGCAACGTCGATTGATGCAAAATCAAGCTCCGTTCCGATATCCTCTCCCGTCACAAAACGTATGTTTGTCCGTTCCATATTAACAACTCTTTCGTCACAGCGAAGCTTCCACGCCAGCTGACCGTATCCCACATCCACGGCAAAAACTTTGCCCGCACCGTTTTGGAGCATGCAATCCGTAAAACCTCCCGTTGATGCGCCTATATCCATACACACCTTGTCTTTAAGCGTAATCGGGAAATTCGCCATGGCTTTTTCAAGCTTCAAACCGCCTCGGCTCACATATTTGAGAGTTTCTCCTCTCACTTCAACCTTATCTTTATCGCCTATTTGGTCTCCCGCCTTATCGCTTCTTTGGTTGTTTACGAACACCTTGCCCTCCATGATGAGACTTTTCGCCATTTCACGGCTCTGGCACAACCCCTCTTCAACCAAATACAAATCAAGCCTTCTCTTCGCCATCAAACCATTCCTTTACAATTCTGTCAGCAATGCTGTTTTTATCGAGCATATACTTTTTCTCTATTTCATCATATGTTCCGTGCGTCACATAATCATTCAATGCAATCGAAACAAATTCTACTTTTATTCCTTTTTCCATGAGCTGCAACGCAATATTTTCTCCGACTGCGCCTCTTCTCATGTTTTGTTCCACACAAACGAGTTTTCCCGTTTTTTCAACGCTCTGTACTATCGTATCAATATCTATCGGTGCCAGCGTCCGAAGATTTACAACTTCACATTCGATATGCTTTTCCGACAAAATATTCGCACATTCCATCGCCACGGCAAGCGTACCGCCCTCAGCTGCAATCGTCACCGAACTTCCGTATCTTACAACATTTGCTTTCGATAATTCAAATTCTCCGAAATCTCCCTCGTATTGTCTGTCGCCTCTCGGATATCTCACAACCACGGGGCCGTCGCATTCTTCTATTGCATATCGGAGCATTTTTCTCAATTCGTCAAACGAACACGGCGACAATATCTTCACGTTGGGTGCCGTCGAAAAGAATGATACATCCATAATCCCCTGATGTGTTTTTCCGTCCCCGGGAACAAGTCCCGCACGGTCAATCGCAAAAACAACGTGCAAATTTGACAAAGCCACATCGTGTATCAGCGAATCGTATGCTCTTTGTGCAAAAGTCGAATACAAACTCACCACGGGAACAACTCCGCAGCGTGCAAGTCCTGCCGCAAACGTCACGGCATGTGCTTCCGCAATTCCCACATCGTAAAACCTTTTCGGAAATTCCTTTGCGAATCCCTCAAGTCCGCTTCCCAACGTCATGGCAGGCGTTATTACGCATACATTTTCGTTTTCTCTCGCAATAGCCGAAACCTCATCCCCAAAGACCGACGAATACGTTTCTCCCGTTAAGTCCGTCACTCCGACCATCTTGTTAAAACTCGATACTCCGTGATATTTCTGCGGATATTTTTCCGCAAAATCATATCCCTTTCCTTTTCTCGTTATAACATGTACCATCACAGGTTCGTCAAGCTTCAACGCTCTTCGAAATACCTCTTCCATACCTCTGATATCATGCCCGTCAATCGGTCCGAGATAGGTAACTCCCATCTGTTCAAAAAGCACTCCGGGCGACACCAAATACTTCACATGCTCTTTTGTTCGCCTTACAACGGATGCGATATCGTGACCGTACTTCGGAATCTTTTCCAAAGCCGTATCAATTCCTTTTTTACTTTTCACATATCCGGCACTTGTTCTCGCACGTGTCAGATAGCTGCTCATCGCTCCGACGTTTTTCGAAATCGACATCTCATTATCATTCAAAACAATGAGCATCTTTTTCTTTTCCTGTCCGATATTGTTCAACGCTTCCATCGCCAATCCGCCAGTCATGGCACCGTCACCAATGACTGCGGCAACGTTATACTTATTTCCTGTCAAATCTCTTGCACAAGCCGCTCCCAGCGCAAGCGAAAGCGACGTTGACGTATGCCCCGATGTATACGAGTCGCCCTGTGCGGTATCCGGGTCGCAAAATCCGCACTCGCCTCCGAGACGGCGAAGATTTTTCAATTCTTCCTTTCGTCCCGTCAAAATCTTATGTGTATAGCTTTGATGACCCACATCCCATACTATTTTATCTGTCGGAACACGAAGCACACGGTGAAGAGCAATCGTAAGCTCCACACATCCCAAATTCGATGCCAAATGCCCGCCGTTTTGACTTGTGCAATCAACTATATAATCTCTGATTTCGTCAGCCAATCGGTACATTTGCTCGGTATTCAGTTTCATCAAATTTTCACGGTCTCCTACTTTGTCAATCAACTTTTCCATAGTAAAAACCTTTCTGCTCCAAGTACATTTTTCACAATAATTCTATCTTATATTGTACCACGTTTTATCACAATTGTAAAGATTTTTGAGTGTTTTGCCTTATTTTGCACAAAAAAAGGTCATCTCATATACAGAAATGACCTTTTCTTCTTTACAAAAGAGCGTCGCTCACAAGCATCAGGCAGAATCCCGCCAAAAGCGAATATGTTGCTCCTCTTTCGCTTCCGTGCGCATGCGTTTCGGGAATCATTTCATCGCTTATCACATAAAGCATCGTCCCTCCCGCAAAACTTAACGCAAACGGCAAAAGCGCCTGTGAAACACTTACCGCAAAATAACCTATAAAAGTTCCGACAACTTCAATAAGTCCCGTCACCAACGCAATGACAAACGTTCTTTTCGGCTTAACTCCCGCCGAGAGCATCGGTGCGATTATCACCATCCCCTCGGGGATATTTTGCAACGCAATACCACCGGCTATAAAGAACGCATCGGCAATATTTCCCGAGCCGAACCCTACACCGGCGGCAATTCCCTCCGGCAGATTGTGTATCGCTATCGCCGTCACAAACAAAAGCACCTTATCAAGATTTGTCGATGAGTGTTTTTCGATATCCACTCCCGCCATTTTGTGCAAATGCGGAACCGCTTTATCTATCAAATTAAGTGCCGCCGCACCTGTAAAAATCCCTATAACCGTTGTTATTATTCCGTATTTGCCTCCGTATTCTATCGAAGGCAAAATCAGTCCCAATATTGATGCGGCAAGCATCACTCCCGCCGCAAAAGCCAATACAATATCCGAAAACCTGTGTGAAATATTTTTAAACATAAATCCTATCGCAGCACCCAAAACCGTCGCGCCGCCCACTCCGAGAGCCGTTAATAATACTATATACATTTTATGCCTCCTTTGTGCATTATATTATATTCCCGCATTTCAAATTTTGTTACCGAAAAAAGCGGCAGGGCCTTTGAAACTCGCTGTTTTCATAAAGCCCTGCACAACCTATTTAACGCTGTAACTTTCGCAAACGGGTAAAACACCGTTCCACATAAAGACTTTGTATTCCTTGCAATCGGAAACTTCAACTTTCGGTTCGTCAAAGCTCATTTCTTTCACAAACACAACGTCTCCGTCGTCATTATATCCCGCAACAAAAATTCTCGCATCGGCTCTGATTGTTTCATCTGCGTATACAACTGCCGACAGATACGAGTTTTCCACCTTACAATCATAAATCACGGCGTCGGTTTTTTGCACGTTTATGTTGTAGTTGCCGTTCGGCGTAAATTCTATTTTGCCGAACGCCGTCCGTTTTTGCCCGTCGCCTTCGATTGTTATATACGATCCCTCCGCTTCGATTCTCACGGGAATTCCCGAAAACATTTTGAGTTCGTGATCTCCCGAGATTTTGCCTCCGTTTATATCGCAGTCGTCACCCGTGGTATTAAAAACCACCACGCCCGTTATTCCGGCATTGTAGTACGTATTAAAGAGGTTCATATACTGATTTCTCAGATTCGCGGGTCTTGCCCCACCAAACGAAATTATTTGGTTCGCATTGTTTTTCCACGAATTAATATTTCCCAAATTCCAGCGTATCAAGTCGGCATTTTTGCCCGCTTCTCTTTCCGTCATCAATTCGGTTACCATGTTATACATGTCCGTACCGCTGCATATCGAGCGCAGATAAACCATGCTTCTTTGAGCAAACTCGTTTCTGAAATTCTCGTTTTCGAAAAGTCCTTCTATCAAATCGGTTGCAAAAGCGGGATGTCTCGCCTGAGAGTTATCGTCTTTTTGCTTTGTTGACAAATACAACGTGTTATGCGTTGCGTTTTCGTATGCAATATCGAAATCATGCACCATGAATCTCCATTTGCCGT
>CAZRYW010000019.1:0-18544 GCA_964604405.1 uncultured Oscillospiraceae bacterium | reverse complement strand
CGAAGATTGCCTTGGCAAGATTTGCAGTTGCGTGTCGAATTTTTCGACACGCTCACCCTACGAACGATGCCGTTCGTAGGGTTTTATCATTTAACATATTTTTTTACTTTCAGTCGTCCTATAGCTCTTGCCATTTTGGCTTGCGCCGCATAATAATCCTGAATACTCTTCTTTTGCAAAATTGCTTCCTTTGCTCTTTCCGCCGCACGCTTTGCACGGTTTTCGTCTATTTCTTCAGGCAATTCTATCGTATCCACCAAAATAAGCACGTGATTGTTTTCAACCTTCACTATTCCCTCCGACACGGCGGCAATCTTTTCTTCGCCGTTCGATTTTACAACTTTCAAAAGTCCGGGAATAATCGGAGCTATCATATTGTTATGCTTCGCCTGTATTCCATACTGTCCGTCATCTGTCGGAATCACCAGCGACATGCACTCGCCTTCGTAAAACGGCTTTTCCGCCGCAAGCACTTTAAGTGAAAATGTATTCATCAAATTTCACCCGCTTTAATTTTTTCGGCCTTCTTAACAACATCATCAATCGTGCCCACGTTATAAAACGCAGCTTCGGGATAGTTGTCCATCTGACCGTCAACAATCGCCTTAAAGCCTCTCAATGTTTCTTTAAGAGGAACATAAATTCCGGGAATTCCCGTAAACTTTTCGGCAACATGAGTAGGCTGAGCCAAGAAACGCTGTATTCTTCTCGCTCTTCCGACGATAAGCTTGTCCTCGTCGCTCAACTCTTCCATACCCAAAATAGCTATGATATCCTGCAATTCGCTGTATTTTTGAAGAGTTTCCTGAACACGTCTCGCAATCGAATAATGTTCTTCTCCGACAACGCTTGCTTCAAGTATTCTCGATGTCGATTCGAGAGGATCAACCGCAGGATAGATACCCTGTTCCGCAATTTTACGGCTAAGTACCGTTGTTGCGTCAAGGTGCGAGAAAGTCGTTGCAGGAGCAGGGTCCGTAAGGTCATCCGCAGGCACATATACTGCCTGAACCGACGTAACCGAACCTTGCTTTGTAGATGTGATTCGCTCCTGCAAAGCACCCATTTCTTCAGCCAAAGTGGGCTGATATCCTACTGCGGACGGCATACGTCCGAGAAGTGTCGAAACTTCACTGCCCGCCTGCACAAAACGGAAAATATTATCAATAAAGAGCAATACGTCTTTGTTTTCACGATCTCTGAAATATTCAGCCATTGTAAGACCGGAGAGAGCAACTCTCATTCTCACACCGGGAGCTTCATTCATCTGACCGAACACAAGTGCGGTTTTGTCCATTACACCGCTCTCTCTCATTTCTTTCCACAAATCGTTACCTTCTCTGGAACGTTCTCCGACACCCGTAAATATCGAATAACCGCCATGCTCCATGGCAACATTATGTATAAGCTCCTGAATAAGAACCGTCTTACCTACGCCGGCACCGCCGAAAAGTCCGATTTTGCCACCCTTGGGATAGGGTTCCAAAAGGTCGATAACTTTAATACCAGTTTCAAGTATCTCTACTGCGGGGCTCTGTTCGTCAAAGCTCGGTGCGCTTCTGTGAATATTCCACTTTTCGCTTCTGTCGTCAATGGGAGCGCCTCCGTCGATGGGTTCTCCCAAAACGTTGAACATTCTGCCCAAAGTTGCTTCTCCGACAGGCACGCAAATATTGTTTCCCGTCGCCTTAACCGTCAAGCCTCTGTATAAACCTTCACTTCCCGAAAGCATAATGCAACGAACTTTTCCTCCGCCTATATGTTGAGCAACTTCCATAACGTGTGTTTTTCCGTCTACCGTTACCGTCAACGCTTCTTTGATTTTGGGCATTTTGCCCTTTTCAAACGCTACGTCCACAACAGAACCCGATACCTGTACAATTTCTCCGTTCATTCGCTTTTTACACCTCCTTGAATTTTCTTCATTTTAGCTTTTTTTCTCATGCTTTTTGCACCCGACGAAACTTCCGTAATTTCCTGAGTGATAGCACCTTGCCTGATGTGATTGTACTGAACCGACAACTCATCGAGCAACTCCTGTGCGTTTCTGTTTGCCGAATCCATAGCGTTCATTCGTGCGTTTTGTTCACTGCAAAAGCTGTCAATCAACGCCGAATAAATAAATCCCGTCACATAACTCGGTACGATATTATCCAACACTTTTTCAATAGACGGTTTAAACTCAAACGGAGTTTTAATCGCTTTTTCATGAATATCCTCGCTCATAAACTGAGCACGATGGAAAGGCAACAGTCTCATCGAACGTGTTTCCGAATTTATCGCTCCCTGCATATCCGTATATATAACAAAAATCTTCGAAAGCTTCTGATTATTGAAAAGATCCAGCAATATTGCCGAAATTTCTCTCGCTCTGTGAATGGTGGGATTTTGCGCCGTATACAAAAAGCTCTGCTCTATCGGAATATTATGCGACATAAAATAATGTCTGCCGAATTCGCCCACAACAAAAAGCTTGGGATTTTCATGTTCTCGCATAAGCTTCAACGCTTCTTTTATAACGTTTTGGTTGTACGCTCCCGCCAACCCCTTATCCGCCGTAATAACAAGATATCCGTATGACCCCGGGAGTTCGTGTTCTCCCGTCACGGGATAAAAATACTGATTTTCGATTTCTTCCGATGTTCTGAAAATCCTTTTGATTTCTCCCTGCAAACTGTTAAAGTAGGGTCTTGTTTTGTCAAGGTCGCTTTTCGCTTTTCTGAGCTTCGTCGAGGCAATCAGATACATTGCATTTGTGATTTTTTGTGTATCTTTTACGCTCTTGATTCGGTTTTTTATTTCCTTTGTGTTCGCCACAGTCTCACCGTCCCTGCAAAAATTCTTTTGCTATACGAATGATTTCGTTTTTCGTTTTGTCGTCAAGCACACCGCTTGCGTTGATTTCATCCGCAATATCGGAATACTTTTCGGCAAAGTGATTGAGAATCTCTTTTACGACAGAATTAATTTCGCTCAATTCAACATTTTGCAAAAGGTGATTCAATACAACAACCAAAATAATTACCTGTTCGTGATGCTTATACGGTTTATACTGTCCCTGCTTTAACACCTGCATGAGTCCCTGACCGTATGTAAGCTGTGCCTTTGTGGCATCGTCAAGATCGCTTGCGAACTGCGTAAATACTTCCATTTCTCTGTACTGCGCCAAATCCAATCTGATGGTGCTTGCGGCTTTTTTCATTGCTTTTGTCTGTGCGTCTCCGCCCACACGCGAAACCGACAAACCGACATTTACCGCAGGGCGCTGACCTGCAAAGAAAAGGTCGCTTTCAAGGAATATCTGACCGTCCGTAATCGAAATAATATTAGTGGGAATATATGCCGATACGTCACCCGACTGCGTTTCAACTATCGGAAGAGCCGTCATGCTTCCGCCGCCTCTTTCGTCACTCAAATGAGCGCTTCTTTCCAACAATCTCGAATGAAGATAAAATACGTCACCGGGATATGCTTCTCGTCCGGGTGCTCTCTCCAAAAGCAAACTGAGCGAACGGTAGGCAATTGCATGTTTCGATAAATCGTCATATACAATCAAAACGTCTTTACCCTTGTCCATGAAATATTCACCCAATGCACATCCCGAATAGGGTGCAATGTACTGAAGCGGTGCGCTGTCGCTTGCCGATGCATTCACCACAACGGTATAATCCATCGCGCCTTTTTCTTTAAGGTTTTGCACAAGCTGTGCAACCGAGCTCGCCTTTTGACCTATCGCAACGTAAATACAAATTACATCCTTGCCCTTTTGGTTGATAATGGTATCAAGCGCAATAGCCGTTTTACCTGTCTGACGGTCACCTATGATAAGTTCACGCTGACCTCGTCCTATCGGGAACATCGAGTCTATTGCGAGAATACCCGTTTCCATCGGTTCGCAAACGGGCTGTCTGTCGATAATGCCGGGTGCGGGATTTTCGATGGGACGGTATTCTTCCGCATGTATATCTCCCAATCCGTCAATAGGAAGTCCCAATGCGTTACACACTCTTCCGACATATTCTTCGCCAACGGGAATACCCGCCGTTTTACCGGTTCTCTTAACCGTACTGCCTTCGAAGATTTCTTCGTCTCCTCCGAAAAGCACGCAACCGATTTCATCTTCTCTCAAATCCTGAACCATGCCTCTTACACCGGATGTAAAGAGCAAAATTTCACCGTATGTTGCATTTTTGAGACCGCTGACTGTCGCAATACCGTCACCTACGGTAATAACCTCTCCGACTTCTTCCGCAATGGCAACAGGTGTCCAGTTATTGACTGTTTCTCTGATCAACGGAATAATATCCGTTTTTTTGTTTTTAAGTTTTGACAAAGCGTCTTTAAACTGAGAAAAACGTCCGTCAATACTCCAGTCGAAGACTTCCGAACCTACCTCAAGCTTAAATCCGCCCTCGGCAATATCGGAGTTTTTCCATACGAGAGAAATATCTTCGCCGTATTTTCGTTTCAAAAACTCAACGAATTTTTCTTCCTGCTCTGCTGTGGGAGGGGTATTTGAGTACAAAACGGCAGTTTTTTCAAAATTTTTATCTGTCATTTGACTCGCTCCTTTTTACAGCACTCAAAAAATTATCATATGCGTCATGCGTTGTTGCGTTAACAACGATTTTTTCCGTAGCGGCACTTACCATGTCCGCAATTTCGTTTTGTGCGCTTTCAACCATTTTGTTGCGTTCGAGCAAAGCTTTCTTTTTTGCTTCGGCAACGATTTTTTCGGCTTCGTCCTTTGCCTGTTCGACAGCTTTTTGTGTTTTTTCGTTCAAAGACTTATTTGCGTTAACTCTCTTTTCTTCGATTTCGCTGTCAACACAAGCCAACTTTTCCGTATATTCGTTCTTCACATTTTCGGCGTCTTGCAAATTCTTCTTTGCTTCATCATCCATTTTTTTGTAATACTCGCATCTCTGATCCATAAATTTCTTTACGGGTTCATACAAAAGGAAATAAAGTATTGCAAACAAAACAACAAAGTTAAATAAGTGCAGTAGAATTTGCTGCCAATCAATATTAAGCGGCATTACTTTTCTCCTCCCTTATTACAGTACGAAAATAATCAAAATTGCAATAACAAGTGCATAAATAATCGCTGTTTCCACGAACACAAGACCGAGCATCAAAGTTGTACGAATCTTGCCTTCGGCTTCGGGCTGACGGGAAATAGCTTCTGCGGATTTTGCGATAGCCCAACCCATGCCGATTGCACCGGCAGCTGCTGCGATACCGACACAAATAGCTGCGGCATAAGCCTTTTCGCCGAGAGCACCGCCTACTGCGGCAACATCTTCACCTGCCGCAAAACAAGTAACGGACATAGCAAAAATCATCGCTACCAACATAACCAACGTAAAAATCATTTTAGTATTCTTTTTCATAATATAATTACCTCCGATTTATTTTTTCTCATGTGCATGTGCGGGTTCGGACACTTCGCCGTAGAAAAGAGATGTAAGCATCGTAAGTACGTATGCCTGAATCAATGCATGAAGCAACGTAAACAACACGCCTACCAACACGGGAAGACCGTAACTCAAATGAATATAATGGTAAACAAGCTCCGTTACAAGAGCGCCGCTCAAAAGAGCACCGAAAAGACGGAAACTCATTGATACAGGCAGAGAAAACTCTTTCAATGTTTTTCCCACGCCTTTAAATTTGTTTTCGGCAATACCGCCCGACAAAATAGCCAGATACGACAAACATCCCATCATTATGGCACCGTTTATATCCGCAAGCGGTGCGGGCAATGCCAAGGACGTACCGTGAGTGGTTATCACCTGAATACCGAAAAGCTCAAATATCGTTCCCACAAATATGTAGACACCCGCCGTAAAAACGTATGCCCCCAAAAAGTTGTTGCGATGAGGACTGTTCGACTTTGCAAGGTCGTCGAAAAATCCGACAAGCGTTTCAAGTAAAAGCTGAAATTTTCCGGGAATGATTTTGAACCTCGGAATCACGAAAATTCTGACAATGAGCGCAAAAACAAAGAGTATTCCCGTCACGACATATGCCGATATCAAACCGGGGTTTACATCTTTCAATCCCAAAAGATTTACCTTGTTTGTCTCATGCAGAACCGCATCCCTCATGAGCTCGCCTATGGCTTCATGACCGCCCGGTGATTTTACGATGATTGTCGCAATCATCAAAATTACCGAAACAAGCGCAAAAGCTACAAGAGCGATAGTTCTCTTCTTCTTGTCCATAATAAAATACATTACCTCCAATCCAAACAACCGAAATTTTATAATTCATTTCGGCATTATCGTTTTTTAAACATTTTTTACCCTCCGTTCCGTCGCAAAAAATGTCCCACAATCATATCGGGATTGTGAACCTGCGGCAAAAAAGAGCCAAAACGCTCCCGTTTTTCGAACGTTTTCGCCCCCTACCAAACATGGATTATACCACCATAGTCAATTATTGTCAAGGCTGACAAGCACTCTTTTTACCGTTCTTTAGCACAAAAAACACAAAAAAATCGGTTCCCGAAAAGCTCTTTTTCAAAAACCGATTTTATCACTATTCTTCTATAAACTTCATATTCGCAAATACTTTTTCCATTCTTTCGTCGGGAAATCTTGCATCAACAAATCTCTCGAATTTACTCTCGGCTTCTTCCCCTCCGACACGCTCCGACCAACGTACAACGGCAACAAGCGTAACCGTCGCATTGAACACCATAAAAACAGTCATTGCCCATGTAACAATTTTACCTATTTTATCGGGAATCATCAATATGTGCTTTGCCATTTCGGGATAAATCCTCTTTATCCATAAAACTCCCAAAAATCCCCAAAAGAAAGAATACAAAAGACAAATTCTGCCGTTTATGTTAAGCGGCATATCGCTGTAATCCCAAGAACGAGTTCCCAAGAGCCATTCCTGACCAAACGAACATGCGTACTCAACCAAGCTTCCGACAAGCATTCCTCCGAGAAACGACAACCATGCGCCTCTGTTTCTGAACCTGTACAAACACAGCGTCAATGCCACAGCACCCGCACCGTACAAAAGATTAAACGGACCGTACACCAAGCCCGATCTGCTCTCTATGTAACCGTAACGAAACATACACCATATAAGCTCCACCACAACTCCGGCAAAACTGCCTATAATTCCTACCAAAAGTATTTTGTACAAATTCAAACCTTTGGCAAAATGGTTGCTGCTGTTTTCTCTTGCGTCTATATCGGCATTTGCCGACGAAAGCACTTTCCATCTTTTGCGTTTTTTGTAACGTGCAATATCTTTATCGCGTGCGTTCAACTCATCGTTTATCGCATACACCGACGCAAGCGCCTTTGTAATGTTTCCCGCCGCTCTCTTAAAAGACTCCGCTTTACATCTCGCCTCTTCCGAGCAGTCCTCGGAGAGCATCTTTTCATAAAAGCTCTCCATCCGTTCACTCGTCGCTTCGACAGTATCGCACAGTTTCATGCTCTCTTCTTCTATCTCTGATATATATTTAATTTCCTTTTCTTTTTTAACGATTGTTTTCATGCAAAACGCCTTTCTCGTCATTTTGAACCGAGCGGTAAAAACATCGCTCGGCTCTTTCTTTTAACATTATAATACTACAAATTTGCTTTTTATGCAATATTCTGTCGCTAATTATTTATGCGTTTGTATTTTCGCACTCTTGCCAAAAGTTTTTCAAAGCTTCTTCATACCCGTCTTTATCTACAAAATAGCTCATTGCGTGCTCCGCTCCGGGCACAATAAACAGTCTCTTTTTTGATTTACATGCCTTATAGTTTTCGTACGTCATCTCAATCGGCACAAAACTGTCTGCCGTTCCGTGAATAAAAAGCACGGGAACATTACATTCTCGCATTGCCTCCGTTGCCGAATAATCATTTGCGTTGCATTTCAATTTTTTTGCACAAAGTTTGTTGATAGTCTTTTTTCTCACATTGTAGCTCATGCCGATGTTTTTTTCCAAAACGTGTTTCCAAATATCACACGGCGACGTATATCCGCAATCCGCCACAATTCCTTTAACACATTTCGGCAGTTCAAATCCCGCAGTCATCAAAACCGTCGCCGCCCCCATCGACACTCCGCCCAAATAAATTGCAACTTTTCCTCCTGTTTTTTCCTCAACCCATTTTATCCATCCGTAACAGTCAAACCGCTCTGTCAATCCGAATCCGATATAACCTCCTCCGCTTTCATTTTGACCGCGCTGTTCTGCATAGAGTACGCTGCAATCGTTTTTGTGCCAAAAATCAGATATCGGTGCAAAATCTTTTTTCCACGACGACCTCCAGCCGTGCATTGCGATTATTACACGTTTTTCATTTTCCGCACGATACCAATGCCCCACAAGCTTTTCTCCGTCAAAACCCTCAATCTCGATTTTTTCGCACTTGTCTTCAAGTTTGTCATCAATTTTCGGTAATTTTTCATCCGCCATATTCACTGTTTTTGTTCCCGTCAGCCTTTTTCTTGTTTTAATCGGCATTTTCGGACTTTCTCTGTCAAGTGCCACGCTCACCAAATATTTTGTCAAACTTCTCGATAACACCGCAAGAAAAACGCTCACTCCTACAGCGGTCGCCGATACAACGAGCGTTGTTTTTTCATGCTTATTCATCATATCACCCCAACTGATTTATACATACATATATGTTGTCTTATTATTCAAAAATCATTCTCCTTTATACAAATTTTCGCGCATCAATATGTTTTTCACATCAAAAAAGCGGCAGACAACAAGTCAACCGCCTTTTGTTTACATTCAATTATTTTCTCTGTCGCTTTTAACCGTTTTTATCGCAGTTCTGTTTTCCCTTCCGTATGTTTGTGCCGTACTGTGAATTATCAGCTCTTCGAGTCCGGCAACCAATGCCACCGCATAAACTACCCAGTACAGGACAACCTCGGGAATGTTCAACCTTATCAAATAAGGCATCAAAAAGCAACAAAATCCGCTTGCCTTGTTCATGTATGTATGAAGCGATGCAAACTTTTTATATCTGAAAGCCGCTATCGTATACGAACAAACTCTCAGCACAACGAGACTTGCCACCATAGCGGGCACCTCATTGGGCATCACCGAGTAAATGTGCGGCAACAGCTTAACGAGCATAACTCCGTAAAAAAGCAAGTCAGCTATCGAATCAAGCCTTGCGCCGAATTCCGTTGATTTTTTCGTAAGCCTTGCGACAAATCCGTCCAGCACATCCGTCACACCGCAAAACGTGTAAATCACATAAAACGGCACGGTAAATATTTTCGTAAAAATCATGCAAAGAGAACCGATAATCCTCAACGCTGTTATGCAGTTCGGAACAGTTATCTTACTTTTCACATCAAAACTCTTCTTCTCCACAAAGTGACCTTCTCTCAAGAAATTTAATCCCAACAAGTTGTCGGACGTCTCAACAAGCCTCACGCATCAAGACGATAATGTATTCTATCACTTTTTTCGACAAAATACAACCCGTTTTGTAAAATTTCCCGATATCATTCACTCTAATTTATCCGAGAATACTCAAACATTTCATAATGAAGCTTTTCACCGACATCCACACCAAAAGGCAAAAGAGCCATCGCTATGAAAACTTCCGTATTATCTTCGAGACATGAAAGCGTTGCGTATTCACCTTCGATTTTCAATATTACATAATCCTTCGGTTCCATCAGGACAATCTCTCCTCTATCAGCTTTGCCAATTCTTCCGCATCGGCTGTTATTTCGTCCTGATTCTTACCCTCTATCATAACTCTCACCAACGGCTCCGTACCCGAAGGACGAATCAACACTCTGCCCTCGCCCGAAAACTTTTGTTCAAGCTTTCGGATGGCATCCGTAATCACGCTGTCTGTTTTGTACGAATCGTCTCCGCTCTTCTTAACTTTTGCATTTCGAAGAACCTGCGGAAAAATGTCGATAATATTTTTCAAAGATGACAGCGGTTTATTTTCCGTACACATAACCTGAGCCAGCTTTATCGCACTTACAAGACCGTCGCCCGTTGTGTTGTGTTCGAGAAAAATAACATGTCCCGACTGCTCTCCGCCTATCAAATGACCGCCTCTGAGCATTTCTTCAAGAACATATCTGTCTCCGACCTTTGTTCTCGGAATTTCGATTCCGAACTTTTCTCCCATTACAAAAAGTCCGAGATTACTCATTATTGTTGCTACCAGAGTATTGTTTTTCAATACTCCGTTTTTCTTCATATCGTTTGCGCATATTGCCATAATGCAGTCACCGTCAACCACATTGCCGTTTTCATCAACGGCGAGCATTCTGTCGGCGTCTCCGTCAAATGCAAAACCTGCGTCCGCACCGAGTTTTTTAACCGTTTCCGACAAAACATCCATATGTGTCGAACCGCACTTGTCGTTAATATTTATTCCGTTCGGTTCGTCGAATATTACGTCAACATGAGCACCGAGTGATTCAAACGCTTTCTTTGCTGTTTTATACGAAGCTCCGTTTGCACAGTCAAGCACAAAATGTTTCCCCTCAAACGTACAATCCGCAATGCTTACGGCTTTTTCTATGTAATCTTCGAGTTTATCCGAAAAATCATATACGCGACCGATACTTTCGCCGATAGGCGTGGGGATTCCCGTTTTTTCGCCCAAAATATATTCTTCTATTTCGTTTTCGGTTTCATCGGGAAGTTTGTATCCTGTTTTGTCAAAAAACTTTATCCCGTTAAACTCGAAACTGTTATGCGAAGCACTTACAACAATTCCCGCATCAAATCCGTATTTTTTCGTAAGAAATGCCACGGCGGGTGTCGGCGCCACTCCGACAAGATAAACATCCGCACCGACAGACGTGATTCCTGCGGCAAGTGCCGACTCCAGCATTGTTCCGCTGATTCTCGTATCTCTGCCTATGAGTATTTTTACTTTTTCACGGTTGCCCTCGCTGAGCACATATGCACCCGATTTACCGATTTTTGATGCAAGTTCAAACGTAAGTTCACGATTTGCAACGCCTCTTACGCCGTCTGTACCGAACAATCTTCCCATTGTATCATACCCTCTCTGTTATTTTTTCTTAGTATTCGCAAAATATCCTCTTGTAAAAGACTTCGGCAGCAAAACTTCTTTCTCGCCTTTGTACATTGCTATCACATCACGAATCGTTTCTTCATCTTCGTCCGTAAACACAAGTCTCAAAACATCCGCACCGGTATCTTGCAACATCTTTTTCTTATCCGCCGTAAAAGTCACGGCAGTATTGTATATCATATTTATATGCTCATATTTGTCTGCATACACCAAAAATTCCGCTCCCGTTTTATCCTTGAGAGTAAGCGGTTTTTCACAGTTGCATTTGTCCCTGACGCCTTTTATAATACAGGCCCTCGTCGTCATCATCAACTGGCGTCCGTAAACCGCAATTTCGCAAATCGCATCGGTATTTTTCGTTATTTGGCGTATCTCGTTATATGTCAGCTCGGGCGAAAGCGTAATATGATTGATTCCTGTTTTTTTGTACTCGTTACAGCTTACGGGATTAAAAACATTCAACCCGCTGTCGCCTATACATTCAAATCCCTCGTTCAATAAAGCTTTTGCAACACCGATCGTCGAAGCGGTCACTCTTCTTGCTCCCGCATTTTTCAATCTTCGAATGTATTTATCGACATCATATACCACTTTCGGCAGTTCAACAACAAAATTGTCTTTTTTGTCCGACGATTCGTAAAGCTCTATCGGCATATATACAATTTCGCAATTTTCCGCAGCTTTAAGCTGTTCTTTTGTCTTCACGCTCGCCGATATAATCTGATTTTTTCTTTCTCTTGACGGATAATCATATCCGAACTCAAAATTTTCATGTTCTCGTACTTTTCCTCTTTCGTCCAACAACTTTTCGGCAGCGTCTCGCCTCAGCTTGTTGATATCTTTTGCACTCAACGTCAAAGCAGAATCAATATCAGCTTCAAAATGTTCCAACACAAAAGGAGTCTGCCCCAGTTTTGCGATTCTTTCACGTGCCGATTCTTCGTTCAATGCAACATTCAACGCTTTTTCGGGAATCTCTCCGTATACCGTAACGGTATTTTCACCGTCGTTCAAGCTCAATGCGCTCTGTTCGTTTTCTTTCATTTTGAAAAAAGCGGTCAAAGGTATCTTTTTGTTTTCAACACCCTCACGGTAAGTCATCGCAGCTTTTTTCAATACATCTTTATCGCTTTTGTACGATATGTTATCATTCGACAAGTCGTAATTCATAATATCGGGAGTATTGATTCCCGCATAATATGCTTTCGTAAACCCGTCTCCTCTGACAAAAACTTTTTCCAGTTCTTTTATGTCTTCTTTCGATGCTTTTGTTCTCGAATCCAGATATTTTCGATATATTCCCGTAACGGTTGCAACATATTCGGGACTTTTCATGCGTCCTTCGATTTTCAGCGAATCCACACCGATATCGTCAAGAGAATTTATTTCATCGACAAGGCACAAATCTCTCGGACTCAAAAAATATCCCCGCTTCCCGTTTGCCGTGTACATCTGTCTGCACGGCTGGGCACATCTTCCCCGATTGCCGCTTCGTCCTCCGATAAAAGAACTCATAAGGCATTGTCCCGACACGCACACGCACAACGCACCGTGTACGAAAACCTCCAAAGAAGCCCGTGTATTGCGGTAAATCTTTTGTATTTCTTCCATTTTGAGTTCACGTGCGAGAACAACTCTCGTAAATCCTCTGTCCAAAAGTGCTTCTACGTCTTTTTCGTTATGAGCGCTCATTTGAGTACTTGCGTGAATATGAAGCGAAGGACAAACTCGTCTTGCAATCTCCGCACCGCCGAAATCCTGTATAATCAAAGCATCAACGCCCGCTTTTGCGGCCTGCTCAACACCTTTTTCAAATTTTTCACATTCCGCATGGTTTATAAGAGTATTCATCGCAAGATAAATTTTCACTCCGCGCTCATGGGCATACCGCACCGCATTTTTAAGCTCATCCGAATCAAAGTTATCCGCACTCTGCCTTGCGCTGAAACTCTTTTCACCCAAATAAACGGCATCCGCTCCGTTTTGAACCGCTGCCGCCAAAGCTTCACGTCCGCCCGCAGGAGATAAAAGTTCAATATTTCTCATTATCTGCCGGACCTCTTGTATTGTTTAAGCTCCGTATCCAATCTCGCATTTTGAAGCTGCAAATTTCTGTTTTCTTCCATCAATCGCTTGTTTTCCATCGTAAGCTTTTGATTTTGAGCTTTCAGACTACCGGCCTCGTCGGCATATTGCAAAAGCTGTCCTCGAAGTGCTTCGCCGTCTTCCTTTGTTCTGAAAAGATCGTCCGCTATGTTTACCGCCGTAAGAACAGCTGCCATTGCAGTCGAAAGGCGTTTATCCGAACGTGAGAGTTCTTCGAGTTTTTTATCTACAAAATACGCAACACGCTGAACATACTCTTCCTCCGCAGTCGAAGAAATCACATATTCCACTCCGCCTATCTTTACTTTTGTTTTTATTCGTTTTTCATCCATTGTTATTACCTCCGCCAATCGCACCGTTATTCAATGCGTGTGTTTTTCTGTATACATAAACAAACATAAGAAACGATACCGCCGTAAGCAGTATTCCCATCACCGCCAAATTCGGCCAAAGATCATAGTTTTCAATTTGAGGCACGGAGCTGAAATTGAAAAACACATGTGCCAAAACGGTCACGGTCAAATTGTTTGTCTTATAATAAAGCACTCCCAGCATCAGTCCGAAAACCGTCGTAAATACCGACTGCACCAAAAATCCGTGTGCACATCCGAACAAAATCGCCTGTAAAACAATTGCCCAATATATCCCCACGGCTTCCGACAGTTCTCTTTGAACTATTCCCCTGAACAAAATCTCCTCGGCAATCGGTGCAATAACAATGATCGCCGCCAAAATAGATATTCTTCCGATCGTCGTCATGGTATTAAAATTATAAGACTGCGACTGAGCGTTTTCTATGGATTTTGAGAGCAATTCGCTTTTGTCTGCCAAAACAAAGTAAACCGTAGTCAACATTCTGAAACCTATCGCCAAGGTAAACGACAAAATAATGTCAAGCAAAACAGGTCTCCTTATCTTAATTCGGCTTGACAGCTTTTTGCCACGCAAATAATAAATAACGGCAAAAACGGAAACTGACGCAAATGCCGAAACAGTCGTAACCACCCCGGTATAATTCATCCGATCGCTTTCGCACAAGTCCGCAATAATGTATAACACCTGTTGTATAAATCCGTAAATTCCTATGTAAAGCAGTGATATCACTGCTTTTTTCAGTATATGTGCCAGTTTCTCCGCCAAAAAATATTACTTCCTTCCCAATCAAAAACCCGCATTTCGCAAAAGCTCGGACATTATCTTACTGCTCTGCTTCAAGCCCTGCATCTCGATATCGCTCAAATCAAGTTCGATAATTTCTTCCACTCCGTCGCATCCCACCCCGCAAGGCACGGAAAGAGCGATTTCGTTCATGGAGTACTCTCCCTGCAATATCGGAGAAACCGTCAAAACGGATTTTTCGTCGCCCACCAAAGCTTCGCATATTCTTGCAACCGCAAGTGCGATAGCATAATACGTTGCGCCCTTTTTGTCAATAACATCATACGCAGCTTCTTTAACCTGGTGAGGAATTCCCAAAAGGTTAACTTCGGGATGACGGAGATTGAACTGTTCGGGGCTCAACCCCGCAATTGTTGTCGAGCTCCAAGCCGCAACCGAGCTGTCTCCGTGCTCACCTATAACGTACGTATGAACATTTCTTATATCAATACCCGCAGTTTTTCCCAAAAGATACTTCATTCTGGATGTATCGAGCACCGTACCCGAACCGAAAACTCTGTTCTTCGAAAATCCGAGCATTTTCCACGTAATATATGTCAAAATATCAACGGGATTCGAAACAACCATTACTATAGGTTCATGTGAAACATTCGCCTTGATATTATCCGTAATATTTTTAAACACGGCAATATTTCTTTGCAAAAGATCAAGCCTTGTTTCTCCCGGCTTCTGTGCAACTCCCGCCGTAATGATTATAACATCGGCGTCCGAGCACAACTTATAATCCCCCGAAAAAATCTGTACGGGTTTTACAAAAGCACCGCCGTGGCTGATATCTATCGCATCGCCCTCTGCTTTGTCCTGATTGATATCTATAATCGCCAGATCATCAAAAATTCCTTTGATTGCAAGGGTATAAGCAATTGTAGAACCGACAAAACCGCTTCCGATTACAACACATTTTTCTCTACGCATATACAATCAACCTTTCCGAAATTATTTATTATAAAATCACAGATATACCTCATACAGTATATCACATCCCGTTTCTTCTTTCAACCGAATATTGCGTTTTTTTGCAAAAAATAAGCACCGAGCGTGCTTATTTTCCATTCTTGTGCGAGAAAACTTTTCTATTTGATTTTCGGCTTTGATACAAAAGCTGCCGCAAGCGCAAACACAATCACAGCTCCGATACCTCCCGATGCCGCACTGAGCGGTCCCGTAAACACTCCCAAAAATCCGTTTTCTTTAATCGCATCCTTTACTCCCGTAAAAAGATTATATCCGAATCCCGTCAAAGGAACGGTTGCGCCGGCTCCTGCAAAATCCACTATTTTGTCATAAACTCCTATAAGGGACAAAAACACCCCCGCACAAACAAATCCCGTCAGTATTCTCGCAGGTGTGAGATGCGTTTTGTCAATAAGTATCTGACCTATTGCACAAAAAACACCGCCAATTAAAAATGCCCATAAATAATCCATAGAATTCCTCCGTTCTATAATTATTATGGGCATAAATTCAACTGTTATTCTTAATTTTTAGGTTTCGCTACGGGTGCAACTCCGAGAGCGTAAAGAACCGGACCTTCTTCTTCGTCGTACTCGGGAGCATGTTCCGTGTGAATTTCGGCTCTGATTCTCACATAGCCGCCTTCGCTGACAGAATCCGCATTGTCATATTTGCAAACAAATCCCAAAAACTGCATATCGTCCGCACAACACGTCATAACCATATTTCCCGAAAGAAAATATCCTTTTCTGAAATAATCGGGTTTTGCCGCCTGAGAGATAAATTCCACTTTCTTTCCCTCGTATCTGGACGGATTGTCAATCATGTCAATATACCACGTTACATAAGTATCCTTATCGAGCACTATTACATCATCCGACAAATTGTACGGCAAATCTTCTTCAAGCATAATATCGAGTATTCCCTCTTCGTCATTTACATACATAAGCTCTATCTGAGGCGACATTCTCTTGATATTGTCTTTATACATTTTGAAATCGTCATTTCGTGTGCAACGGTTGATGATGGCTGTTGTGGACGAACGAAGCATATCCGCAAAAATACTCTTCATATTTGCAAAATAACTTTCAAACGTCGTCGCATCTATAATCGTCATCTGATCCGCAAGTCCCCACGACTTGGGCATGGGAGTCTGATAAAGCTGCTGCATTCCCCAAACTCCGTTATATTCTATAATTACAAACGTGGGTTTGTATTTTTCGTTGATTTTTCCGAAAACGTCGCTTCTCACATCTTCTTTATTTTCTATAACATGTATTTTCATGTTTTCGGGAAGATTTTCGTATTCAATCTCTCCCTCTTCACATACAACGATAAGCACTCTTTCTTTTTTCATTTTCGGATCGTTAATAATCGCATTTCGAATAAAAGTTGTCTTACCGCTTTCCAAAAAACCGTTTATCACAAAAACGGGTACTTTTTTAGTCGGGAACATAAAAATTCACAAACCTTTCTTCATCAAATCGGTTAATTCTTCTCGAAAAGACTCTCCAGCTTTTCCTCATCGAGTTTTGCTCCTATTACACATATCTTGCCCGTATAGCATGCGGCACCCTCTCTGATGTCGTGCTCTGCGGGAACATAATCAAAATAAACCCAGTTTCCGTCATCCGACTCAACCATACCCTTTGCTCTGAGTATAATTCCGTATTCTCCGCTGTCAAGTCCCGTGAGAATCTCTTCGATATCTTCTTTCGAATATTTCTTAATCGTTTCAAATCCCCACGATGTAAAGGCTTCGTCGGCATGATGGTGGTGATGATGTTCATGTTCGTGACAGCCGCATGTGCAATTTTCGTCATGCTCATGATGATGCTCATGCTCGTGCTCATGGTGGTCATGATGATGCTCATGGTCATGGCAACCGCATGTGCAATTTTCGTCATGTTCATGGTGATGTTCGTGCTCATGGTGATGATGGTGTTCATGCTCGGAATGTGCACTCAATGCCTCGTGCAACATTTCTTCTTCCATGGTTCCCTTTTTGAAAGCTTCGAGAATTTGCTCATTTGAAAGCGAATCCAAATGTGTTGTTATAATATTCGCCTCTTTGTTAATTTCTCTTACAATCGTTACAGCCTGCTCGATTTTCTCCTGTGCGGCCTTGTCCGTTCTTGTCAAGAGCACACAATTCGAGTACAAAATCTGATCTTCGTAAAATTCGCCGAAATTCTTTCTGTACATCTTGCATTTTGTGCAGTCCGCAACGGTAATACAAGAATCAACCTTGATATTTTCGTCGGACGTATTGTTTACAGCCGCAATAACGTCACTCAATTTGCCGACTCCCGAAGGCTCGATAATTATTCTGTCGGGATTGTATGTTTTTACGGTTTCTTCAAGTGCTTTCGTAAAATCTCCCACAAGACTGCAACATATGCATCCGGAATTCATCTCTGTAATTTCGATTCCCGCATCCTGCAAAAATCCGCCGTCAACACCTATTTCACCGAATTCGTTTTCAATCAAAACAAGCTTTTCGCCCTTGAAAACATCACTAATGAGTCTCTTTATAAAAGTCGTTTTACCCGCACCCAAAAATCCGGATATAATATTTACTTTTGTCATAGTTCATTACTTCCTTCTTTTAATACTCTGATTATTTTACCACTTTGTGAAAAAATAGTCAAGAATCAGCACATTCTTTTAAAAATCAATTCACAATTTTCAAATTTCAACACCAATGTCGAAGTGCCGTTTGCTATCAAATCCTCTTTTTCTTTTTTCGGCAATTGCTTGATTCTGTATTCAAGCTTCAGCGCATCGTTTTTCGACTTGGTTTCCCATACAGCCTCCACACCCAAAGGTTTGTGTATTTTTGTATATTTTGCGCCTTTCAATCCGTTCTTATGCTCATTAAAACGCCGTTGGACATCTGTCGTGATACCGGTATACAAAAGATTATTTTCACATCTCAATATATAAACGTAATACATTTTTCTCTCATTTCCGAAAAGAGCCACCTTTTACGGTGACTCTTTTCAAAGGATTTTATTTTACTTCCTCAAAGAAAAACTCCTGCGTTTTTGCTTCATCTTTTTCTTCTTGAGTAATTGTTCCGTCTTCGTTTACGGTAAGATAAAGTTCGCTGTGCTTCATTTTGAGATTGCAACCGTCTTCGGTATTTTCAATATAGAAAAGCTGATTGTCGTTTTTGGACAAATCGTATGTGATAAGCCTTGCGCCTGCGTCTGTGTTGGCGCCCGAAATATCAACAGCCTTGC
>CAZRYW010000018.1:0-18933 GCA_964604405.1 uncultured Oscillospiraceae bacterium | reverse complement strand
TAAAATGTATCGAACTCGGCAAAAACAACAATCTTCCCCATCCCGAGCCCGAAGCCAAAATCAAAACAAATTTCATCCGTTGATTTTCACAATCGCAAAAAAGGAGAAAGCTTTTCATCAAGCTTTCTCCTTTTGTCTTTATGATTTTATTTCACTTTCACGGCATCAACGGCATCCTGTATGGATTTTTCCATTGCTTCTCTGCCGTACTTGTCAACTTCCATTTTGTTCTTTACTTCGCTGTGTGTCAAGCATCCGGCACCGTTAATACAACCGCCCATGCATGCCATACCCTCTATAAAGTTAAAATCGGGTGTCTGTCCCGCTTTGAGCTTTTTCGACGCAATCAAAAGTGTCTTCATGCAGTCCTCTATGCCGTCACATGCGTGGCTCTTTATTTCAAAATCAATATTCTGTTCACGCATTGCTTCCGCCGCAGCCTCGCTCACGCCGCCGCTTCGTGCGAAAATTCGTCCGTAGTACGATGCGTTGTCCAAAACGCCCTCTTCAAGCTCCGGCAATTCGATATCTCGGCTGTCGAAAAGTGCCTGCAATTCTTCAAAAGTAAGCGCTTCATCAACATAGCCGTTCGTCCGTTCTGCCTTTGCTTCGCCTTTTTTCGCCGTACACGGGCCTATGAACACGCACTTTGCATTTTCATCCGTCTCTTTGATATATTTTGCGATTTCAACCATAGGCGAATAATTGTGCGAAATATGCTCTGCCATATCCGGAACCGCCGACTTAATATAGCTCACAAACGCAGGACAGCAAGACGACGTCAAAAATCCTTTTTCGCTCAATTCCTTTGCTTCTTTCAATGCCACCATGTCGGCACCCAAAGCAGCTTCCACAACGGTATGGAATCCGAGCATCCTAAGTCCCGTTATCACCTGACCGAGCTTTGCGTATTTAAACTGACTGTAAATGGCAGGCGCCACTATTGCATAAATCTTAGTATTGTCATTCTTGCTCTTTTTCAAAATATCAATCACATTAAGTATATACGACTTGTCGCTGATAGCTCCGAACGGGCACTTGTAAACACACGCACCGCACTCGATACATTTAGAATTGTCGATAACCGCACTCTTTCCGCCCTCTGCCGAAATAGCCTTCACCTTGCAGGCTTTCATGCAGGGACGTTCTCTTTTGACTATCGCCGAGAATGAGCAGTTTTGAGCGCATTGTCCGCAGTTTTTGCACTTGTCCTTGTCGATGTGAGCTCTGTGGTCAAGGTCAAAATATACCGCTCCGAACTTACACGACTCCTCACAGCTGTGTGCCAAACAGTTACGGCAGCTGTCCGCAACAACCTCATATCCCGATGCGGGACATTTGTCGCAGGCTGTAGGCAAAACTTCGATATTGTTCGGATTGTCAAGATTTCCGCCCATTGCCATTTTTACTCTTTCAAAAACAATCGCTCTTTCTTTGTTTATACAGCAGCGTGTCGCCGTTTCTTCCTCGGGAACGATAATTTTCGGAATTTCGGTGAAATTTTCCAAAAGAGTATCGTCCCACGCCTGTCTTGCAACTTCACGCAAAACTTTATACTTCATATGCTGTACTTTTGTGTCAAATTTTCTCATATCATCATACCTCTATCCTCAGAAATAACTCACCTTAATTCTCTTGCCCATTTGTTTGAGGCAGTTACCGAGCTCTTCCACAAGGTTCATTTTTATACTAAAATTTATCGGCAGCTCAGGGTTTTGGTGTGCGGGATTAATCGCCCGCCCGACATAAAAATTAATATCCGTTGCTTCTTCAAACAACAGCCTCGCTATCAATGCCGCACCGTCACGCTTGAAATTCCAGTTTTCGTAAAGCTTGTTTTCGCCCAGATAATCCTTCGCATATTCCACAACCTTATTGATTGTGATAACGCCCTCCGTAACAAGGTCAACTCCCTCGATTTCGGCAATAGGCGGTACATCGCTCCGTTCAAAATTCAAGCTGGCTTTCAATGGCTTACCCAAGTACTTTGCCGCAATGGAACTTGTCGTTCCCCCGCAAACGATGTGTTTGCCCTCTTTCGAAAAGAACAACGCCATCATGCGGTTACAGTCATCCGGATTAAAGGGCGGTCCGAACAAAAGATTCATCGGTTCTCGCCGTCTTATTTTCACAACACAAGCCGTTGTGTCATCGCCCGGTTTATTATTATACAATTTATTGCACTCATCTACAAGTATTGTAGACAAATTTTTTGCCGTATACCCGCAAAGAGACATCATCTCCATAAAATCCACGATTTCTTCTCTTTTCCAGCCGAAATTATACGCCATTCCGATACCCGCATGAGGACATCCGTCGCTCATCGCTATCAAAACATCATCTTCGCACAACTTTATCTGCGAACGAAAAATTTTCTTGCCGTCTATATTCATTTCGGTTTTCGGATAATCAAAATTCTTTCCGTTACGCAGCATTATCACCTGAGGATTATCGTATTGGATAATATCCGCATGTTCATCGTTTATCAAATGAATAATCGTAAACGTCGAATATGCCACGCCTCTCACAGAACAAACAGGCAACGTTTCGGCAATCGTTTTCACACATTCCTCAATTCCCAGTCCCGCCGCAATCATCGTGGATATGATTTTGGACGTCAGCGTTGACAAAATACTCGCTTTTACACCGCTGCCCAAACCGTCCGCCAATACTATAACGGTCGAATTTTCATCTTGATTCACAATATCCACATGGTCTCCGCAGAGCTCTTCTCCGTGGTGATTTATGCTTTTGTAACCGATTTCGGCACATAAATCATTCATCAGCAATCGACTCCTTCAATTTCGAAAGTGCAATTTTCGTTTCGGCTGCCGTTTCGCCCAAAAGCGACGCTATTTCCTGTACGATTCGCATCTGCTTTTCCACAACCTTGTCCGCAACCTCCACCGTTTGGACTCTTATCGACTCTTTCTTTTCTCTTTCGTGCTCTTCATCCGTCACATCTCGAAGTATTGCGACAAGCATTCTCGATTCTTTATCGTAAACAATGGTTTGCTCCGCATATCTTTTGTATTCCGCAAGATAGCAACGCTTGTTTTTCACTTCTCTTCCCGTAGACAAAACTTCCAAAAAGTCTTTCGGGTCAAGTATTCTCACCACAGGCTCTCCCAAAATATCCGATGCATAGCGAATATTCATCATCTTGCGTGCCGCTTCGTTTATCTGCTGCACTTCCAAGCTCTCGTTTAACGCAATGAGCGCATTGGGGGTATTTTTAACTATCGTATCCGAAAAGCTTTCGGCTTTTTCTTTCAAAAACGGCAAGCACATGCTTATTTCGGCTTTGCCCTGACAAACCGCCACAGCTTTTTCCCTGCAAGTGTTGTATCCGCAAAGTCCGCAGTTCAGTTCGTCTCCGATTTTAAACTTGCCCATTTGATTGAGCACCTTAGCTATCTCATCCTCAGTGGGTTCTCTGAGTTTTTTTTCAATAAACTCAAAGCTTTTTCTCAACTCAAACGCACTCGGCTGCACTACGTCAAAATCTTTTGTTCCCGCATAATTTTTCACCGCAACGGCGTCTCTTACGGGAGAATACGTTTTTTTGCCCATTGCAGGTCCGTTCACACAGCCGCCCGTACAGGCCGACATCTCAATAAAGCAGTTTTTTATTTTCCCCTGCTCTATTTCACGCAAAACCTCTATACAGTTTTCCACTCCGTCCACGGCAATATAGTCATAGCTTGCATTGGTGCAATCCATCGTTTTCAACACGCCGCCGCTTACGGGAAAAAACCTCGCCTTGCTTTTTTCGCAAGACTCAACACTTTTTTCCAATATAATATTTTCTCTCTCGAACCATTCTTCCAGCTCTTCAAACGTCAAAACCGCATCTATAAATCCTTCATAGTATTCGGCTTCATCTTTTTTCGCAATACACGGCCCCACAAAAACCACCTTCGCATCGGGTTTACGTTTTTTAATATCGCTGCCGTGTGCCAGCATCGGACTCAGCACGTCCGCCAAAGACGGCAATGCTTTCGGAAAATACTTTTGAACAAGCAAATTCACGCTGTGACAGCACGACGAAATCACAACATTGCGACATTCCTCCTCAAGTATTCTTTCATACTCGTTTTTAACAATCGTCGCACCTATCGCCGTCTCTTCCGCGGCGGCAAAACCGAGCTTTTTCAATCCCTCTTCCATCGCTTCTATTCCGACAAAATCGAATTTCGATATAAAAGACGGTGCCAAGCTGACAACAACCTCGCACCCGGATTGAATCATCACCTTCACCTTTTCAATCTCGCTTACGACGCTTTTTGCGTTTTGCGGGCATACGCTGTAGCACTTGCCGCACAATATACATTCATTTCCTATAATTTGAGCCTGATTCCCCGAAAATCTAATTGCCTTGACGGGACAGTTTCTTATGCATTTATAACAGTTTTTGCAGTTGCTTTTTTTGCTGATCATACAGTTAGGCATAAATATTTTCCTTTCGGTCAGTTCTTCTTCAAAACATATTTATCGAAAAACTCATTAAATCCTTCACACGTAACCCCCGTGTAAATTTCATCGTCAATCTGTACAGTCACGCCGTCACGGTTGCACTTTCCCGTACAAAAACTTCCCGCAAGCGTGATTGAGTCTTCCAAGCCGTATTCATCTATCGCATTTTTAAATTTCTCCACCAGCTCATACGAGCCTTTCAAATGGCACGAGCTTCCCACGCATATTTGAATAATCATTTTAACTTGTTCAAAACCTCTCTCGCAAAAAATTCTTCCGTATTGTCCTCTGTTAAAGAATAAATTACGCCGTCACATTCCACGCACACACCGTCACGACATTTTCCCAGACAAAACACTCCGCCCAGTTCAACCTTGTCTTCCGCATCGTGCGCTTTGATAAGACTTTGCAATTTGTCCGCAACCGCTTTGGAGCCTTTCACATGGCAAGAACTTCCCACACATACCGTTATTTTCTTTTTCATTTTCCGCTCTCCTTTTTTTGTTTAAAAATGAGATTTTTTTACTCTGTCTAATAATTTTTCTTTATCTTTTTCATTTTTTGCGTCAACGCTCAACGCCGCCGCAACAATCGGAAACCACTTTTTAACGTATTCCTTGTCGGCTTCGTTCTTTTCGCAATACAAATCAAGATATTTTTCCGCCAAGTCGTCTCTTTGCGCAAGCGAAAACAACAAGCACGTTCTCGCCACATCCGCAGCCGCATTGCCCTTTGCGGCATGTGACCAGTCTATGATAAACATCTTCCCGTCCTTGTCAACCGCAATATTCGCCGGCATAAAATCACCGTGACAAATCTTTGTACGTTGAGGCATATCCAAAATTTTTCTGCAAAGATCGAATCTGTGCACCGCATCAAGCTCACTTGCCATAATTTTGCCCGTAAGCTTGTCACGCAATCGGTTCATGATTCTGCAAGGCTTTTTTACAACCTCAATATGCAAATCAACCATTTTTTCCAAATACTCATCTTCTCTGTCGGGGTTCTCTTCCATCAGCTGCAAAAGTGTTTTTCCCTCTATAAACTCCGACACGATAGCCCATTTGCCGTCAATGCACTTAACGTCCGTTATCTTCGGCACGTTCAATCCGGTCTCTTCTATCATCGCCTGGTTAAGCGCCTCGTTCAAAACGTTCGCCTTCGTAAAGCTTTCGTCAAACACTTTTATCTTGAAATCACCGTCACGATATATCTTTTTATTACTTCTCACCGCAATCACATTTTCAAGCTTCATGTATCCGTCTCCTTTATGTTGTTTTTACATATATATAGTCATTTTATCATACACGTTTCATCTTTTCAATTATTTTCTTGCAAAAAGCGATGGAATGTTTTGTTTCCATCGCTTTTCGTGTTTTATTTTCTCTTATTTTTCTGTGCTGCGGCGGAAGCCTCTTTCCACCCCGATATTCCCGACGTGCAAAGAGCCGTAAAAAGCCTCTGCCGAAACCCCGGAAATTTTTCTTCCGTTTCCTTCAGCATTTTTTTAACCTCTTCACGCATCGTGTTTCCGTCGGCAGTACACTTGTTTTTCACAATCGGAAGTTCCTCTTTTTCGACAAAACCTCTGACAAACCACTCCGGCATATAAATCATCGGTCTTATCACCCAAACTTCTTTTCTGTCAAGATATGTAACCGGCGAAAAGCATCCCAATCTGCCCTCAAAAATCTGATTCATCGCAAAAGTTTCCACCACATCGTCAAAATGATGGCCGAGTGCAACTTTGTTGCTTCCTATTTCTTTTGCGGCTTCATTCAATGCTCCTCTTCGCATATTCGCACAAAGACTGCACGGATTTTTCTCTTTTCTCACATCGAATATAATTTCTCTTATATCGGTTTTCTTCACATAATACGGCACATCCAGCTTTTCGCACAACTCTCGTATCGGCGAAAAATCCATTCCTTCATATCCCATATCAATACTTACCGCGGAAAGCGTAAACTTTTCGGGATAAAACCTTTTGAGTGCCGCCATTGTCACCAAAAGGCACAAGCTGTCCTTTCCGCCCGACACTCCGACCGTTATATGGTCTCCCTCTTTTATCATATTGTAATCTTCAACCGCTTTTCGCATATAGCTCAATGCTTTTCTCACAATCTCACCGACTTTCACCGTTATCTTTAGCATTATACAACGTCTTGCTCTATGTTGCAACACAAATTTTTCATTTTGCCATCAGAGAAAACGAGAGTTTAAAAGAGAAAACAAGAGTTTTAAAGAGATAGTTCCATATTTTTTATTTTTTATCAAAAAATATGTTGACTTTTTCCTTTGCATGTATTAAAATACAACATGCTGAAAGAAAAAAACCACAAACTAAGGTTTATTTCAAATATATAAAAACGGAGGTCATTTCGATGAAAAGCTACATGGAAAATGCCGGCACAGTAAAGAGAAGCTGGTATATTATTGATGCTACAGGCAAGAGCTTGGGACGTGTTGCTGCCGAAGCGGCAAGCATCCTTCGCGGTAAAAACAAGCCCACATTCACACCTCATGCAGACTGCGGTGATCACGTAATCATCCTCAACTGCGATGCAGCTGTACTTACAGGAAACAAGCTTAACCAGAAGATGTACCGTCACCACACAGGTTGGGTAGGCGGCCTCAAGGAAGTATCCGCTAAGGATATGATGGAAAAGCATTCCGACAGAGCAATGTACATGGCTGTAAAGGGCATGCTCCCCAAGACAAGCCTCGGTGCAAAGGCACTCACTCGTCTCAGAGTATACAAAGGTGCAGAACACAACAACGCAGCTCAGATGCCCCAGGCATGGACAGGCGAGATTAAATAAGTAAGGGAGGTAATTAACAATGGCAGTAACACAGTATTTCGGCACAGGTAGAAGAAAAAAGTCCGTTGCAAGAGTTCGTCTTGTACCCGGCACAGGTAACGTTATTATCAACAAGAGAAGCATTGATGATTACTTCGGTCTTGAAACACTCAAGGTTATCGTTCGTCAGCCCCTCGTTCTTACAGGTACAGTTGAAAAGTTCGACGTAATCTGTAACGTTCAGGGCGGTGGTTTCACAGGTCAGGCAGGTGCTATCCGTCACGGTGTAGCTCGTGCACTCCTTAAAGTAGACGAAGAAGCATACCGTTCCGACCTCAAGAAGGCAGGTTTCCTCACAAGAGACCCCAGAATGAAGGAAAGAAAGAAGTACGGTTTGAAAGCAGCTCGTCGTGCTCCCCAGTTCTCAAAGAGATAACTATTTTATCTATTCAAAAGCTCTCGAAAAATTCGAGAGCTTTTTTGTTTCCCTCAAACAGTCAAAATTATAGGCATCGCTCGATTGAGCGATGCCTATTTCATCACAATCCCGTGTCGCTATACTGTTTATTCGGATCCAGTTTCGGTTTTTCCGTGCTCTTTTCGGCAGGTGCCTGTGTAACCTTTTCTTCGGGTTCTTTTTGTTCTTCCTTTTTCTCGGTTACCTTTTCCGTTTTCTTTTCCGTAGTCTTCTCGGTCACTTTTTCTGTTTTCTTTTCCGTAGCCTTCTCGGTCACTTTTTCTGTTTTCTTTTCCGTAGCCTTCTCGGTCACCTTCTCCGTTTTCTTTTCGGTAGCTTTCTCCGTTACTTTCTCCGTTTTCTTTTCTTCGGGTGTTTCGGTTTTCACTACCTCTTCTTTTTTATCCGAATGTGTCACAACCGCATCCGACACGTTGATTCCCGGAGTAACCTTTGTAATACCGCTTTCGGGCAATTCCGACTCCTTTTGATTCAAAACGGTCTCATTTTCCGATTCTTTTTCGGATTGCGGATCACCGAGCATTTCAAATGCCACAACCCCCGACACCGTAAAAACCAAAATGAATCCTATTATAAACAGCAAAATAACCGTTGATTTTTTCATAACAATCCAAGCCTTTCTTTTTTATAGCTTGATTATACACTAAAAAAATCTCAATTTCAAGCTATATTACTTTAACGCAATCTCCTTTATGCAAAAGATACAGATACTTTTCGTCACAGCCCTTTAAAAAGCGTTTAAAAACCGCTATTTCATACAATTCCAGCTGTTTTTTATAGCGTTTTGCGATATCCTCGGGATCATCATAAAAATCTGTTTTATAATCAACCAGTATGATCTTTCCGTCCTCTTCTTCGATGAGACAGTCAATCGTACCCTGCATGCAAATTTTTTCTCCGTCACTCGCTTCAAAAATCGCACTTGCGTCAATTTCAACCGTAAACGAAGCTTCTTTCCAAACTTTTTTTGCCTTTCGCATTCGTTCGGCAATGGGCGACTTTAAAAAATCTTCTATTTTTTTCACATCAATGCAGTCCGCTTGTTCTCGGCTCATAAAACCTTTTTGCACAAAATTCTCCAAAGCGTCTTTCACACACGTCTCGTTCGGGTTGATCAGTTCGAGCACTCTGTGATACGCCGTACCTCTCGCCGTAGGCTCAACAATTTTTTCGTCTTTTGCAAAAAAAGGTACTCGTCCTCTTTTTTCGGATGCAAAAAAGTTAATTCCCTCTTCTTGTTCCATGCTGAGTCTTTTTATTTGACTCACGCTCATTTTCGACGGAATATTTTCACTTCCCGCGAAACGATATCTGTATGCCAACTGTTCGATAACGTCGATTTTCTTGTCTCGAGTCTCGATTTTTTTCATTTCAACGTCTGTTTTAGGTACAATCTCAGGCATTGAGTCCACAACATGCACATTCCAATACTCCCTCGAAGCACTTGACATGATGTAATCGAGATAATTTGTTATTCCTCTTATTTGATAATCGCTCATTCTTCTTCCCGATGAATACATCGTCCATCGGTCGATTTTTTTCGAATAATCGCCCACCGAGCCGACCATAATAAGCTTTTCTTGTGCTCTCGTCATCGCAACATACAAAAGTCTCATTCTTTCGGCATGACTTTCTCTCAAAATTTGAAGCGATATTGCTTTATACTCAGCCGTTTTGTATTTGATTCGTCTGTCGGATTCTCTCTCGACAATGCCTATGCCTCCCACGGGATTTATAATCATCGGATTCGATGCGTCTTTGTCATTAAACTTTGCACCGCACCCTATCACAAACACCACAGGAAATTCAAGCCCTTTCGACTTGTGGATAGTTGTCAAAACAACGGCATCTTTCTTTTCTTCTCCGCCCGTTTCGATTTTTCCGCCTGTTTCAATCGTTTTTTCAACATACCGAATAAAATTGTATAATCCCTTGTAGCTTGTAGATTCGTATTTGTATGCCAAATCCAAGAAACAGCGAATATTTTCCTGTCTCGCCGCCCCCGCAGGCAATGCACCCACAAACGAATAATACCCGCTCTCGTCGAGAATGTCAGTAACGGTCTTTTCAATCGGATTTATATACGCCGCCTCTCGCCACTCGGCAAGTTTTTCGATAAGCATACGGCATTTTGCTGCGATTTCTCCGTCTTTCAGGCTTTCGTCCTTCACATTGGCATAAAACGCCTTGTTTCTTCCGTTAAGCCTTATTTTCAGCATTTCATTTTCGTCAAACATGAAAATCGGAGAACGCATCACGCTTGCCAGGGCAATATCGTCGGACGGGTTGTCTATAGCTTTCAAAAGCGATATCAACATTCTTATTTCGAGAGTATCAAAAAAATCTTTCAAATTGTCCGACGAAACGGGAACATCACACAAGTCGAAAATGCCCGTTATCATTTCCGCCTTGTTTTTCAGCGCAGACGAGAGCACCGCAATATCCGAATATTTGATTTTCCGCAATGCATCTCCGTCCGAAACCAAAAATCCTTCGTCAACCATCTCTCGTATTCTTTTTGCCACAATCAAACTTTCTTTTTGTTCTCTCGCCAAAACCTCGTCTTCGTCCTCATCGCCGCCCGCCGAATTTATAATATAAATTTCGCTCTTGTTATTATCGTATTGTTCAAACGTTCTGCCATGCTTTAATCTGTGCTCCTCGTTGTAGTCAACCTGCGCGGTTCCTTTTCTCATAATCTTTTCGAAAACATCGTTTATGCTGTCGAGTACCTCGGCGCGAGATCTGAAATTTTTTGTCAACAGCATTTTTCTTGCGTTATCTTCCCTCTCGCACATGATTGTTTTTTCATAAAAAAGCATCGGGTCCGAATGGCGAAAACGGTAAATACTCTGCTTTATATCCCCAACGATAAAAGTGTTCGCTTCGCCTCGCTCTTTTCTCGACACAAGCGTAAAAAGAGCGTCCTGCAACGGATTCGTATCCTGATATTCGTCAATGTATATCTCGTCATACTTGTCACGCAACTCGTCGCAAATCTCCTGCGATTTTTCGAGAGCTTTAAGTGCCAAATATTCGCAATCGGCAAATTCAAGCTCTTTTCTCAAAAGCTTTTCCGCCATATATTTTTCGCCGAAAAGCTTGACGCATTTCACGAGTGCGTCGATTTTTTCATAGCTGCACCCTCTCGGACTTTTATATAACTCGTACAATTCCTTGATTTTCGCAAAAAAAGCTTTCGCATCGTTATGTATTCCCTGCAAGTATGCCTTATCCCACGCAAGAGATTCGTCAACCTTTTTCCCCGCAAAACTGCCGAACACAAACATGTCAAATCCGTCGTTTATATCTTTCGGGTCTTTTTTCAAATACTCTTCAAACAGCTGCATTTCTTTTGCAAACACATCCGCATACGAAAAAATCCCCACCTCTTCGGCATAGGAAAATCCGCTTTTCAAAAGCTCATACAAGTCTTTCAGTTCTTCGCCTATTTCCGCCGATATTATTTCAAAAAGCTCTTCGTTTTCCCCATCTCCCGCTTTATGTGCTCTCACAGCACCGTCAAGCCATCCTTCGGGATCCGCAAACGAAATCGAAAATCCGTAAACTTTCAAAATAATATCTTTCAGTGACGTATCCGTTTTTCCGTTGCCGAAGTTGTTTGCCAATTTCAAAAAACCTTCGTCGCCGTTTTCATACATTTCGTCGAGAACATCCAATATAATCTCTTCTTTTAAAATCGCCATTTCGTTTTCTTCCGCAAGATTAAAATCCGGCGGAACATCCAACAAAAAGAAATTCTTTTTCACCAAATCAATACAAAAAGAGTCTATCGTGCAAATATCCGCTCCGAGCACAAGCGAAAGCTGTTTTTTCAGTTTGTCGTCGTTCGTTTTTTTATATTCTTTCTCAAGTGCTTTCGAAATTCGCTCACGCATCTGAAGTGCCGCCGCACGTGTGAATGTCACGATAAGTAAGCGGTCGATAGAAGTATCGCCGCTTTTTAATCTTTCAACTATTCTCTCGCTCAACACCTTGGTTTTTCCGCTGCCTGCCGCCGCCGACACCAGATTTTCGCCGACCGGTGCAAAAACCGCATCCTCCTGCTCCTTTGTTAACCGAACTTCCATATTTTTCCCTCGAATCAACCTGTTTTCTTTTGATTTGTTTCCTTTGCCATTTTGAGCAGCTCCCTGTACTCTTGTTCTGCGGCTTTCAATCTGTAAAGATTCATCTCAAGCACTTCCTCGTCCCGAGATGCGTCGATTTCCGCTCTTATCGTCCGAATTGAATTTTTCGCATTTTCAATCAAAACCGCAACCGAGCTTTTTTCACAGTTTTCCGTCGAAAACAAGTCCGAAACCATCTCAAAAATTTTTTTTACGGAATCTTTCATAACATCGCATCCTCCCTAACCGGTATATGATATTATATACTCTCTCCGCAAAAAATAGACCTAAATTTCCCGTCTGCCCTCAATCGCTCTCGCAAGCGTAACCTCGTCCGCAAATTCAATGTCACCGCCGACAGGTATCCCGTGAGCGATTCGTGTTGTTTTAATCCCCATCGGCTTCACCAATCTCGCAATGTACATCGCCGTAGCTTCACCCTCAACCGTAAGGTTTGTCGCAAGTATCAGCTCCTGCGCCTCTCCCGTCAGTCTCATCATAAGCTCACGAAGTTTTATATCTTCGGGGCCTATATTGTCCATCGGCGAAATAACACCGTGCAAGCAATGATACAATCCGTTGTATTCATGCGTTTTTTCCATCGCAATTATATCCTTGGGGTTTTCGACAACGCATATTATTTTTCTGTTTCTCTTTGCCGATTTACATATCGGGCACATCTTCTCATCGGTCAGGTTTTGACACACGGGACAAAGATGAACTTTTTCCCTCGCATTGATTATTGCTCCCGCAAATCTCTCCGCCTTCATCTTGTCCATATTCATCACATGAAAAGCCAACCTGACCGCACTTTTTTTGCCTATTCCGGGCAGGCGTTCAAATTCTTCTATCAATAATTTTAAAGCTTCGGGGTACATAAAACGCCTCCGTTATTTCAAAATATAAATAATTCTTCTAACAAATAAGTTCGGAAAAACTTCCGAACTTACGTGATTTTTGCAATCTCTATTTTATCAGAAAAGTCCGGGAATACTCATACCACCGGTAATTTTGCTCATTGAGCTTGTTGCCATATCATCGGCTTTTCTCATAGCCTCGTTTACGGCACTCATAATAAGATCCTGGAGCATTTCAACATCTTCGGGATCAACCGCTTCGGGCTTAATCGTAAGCTCTACGATTTCCTTTTTTCCGTTTGCGACAACCGTCACAACACCGCCGCCGACACTTGCTTCAACTGTTTTTTCTCCGAGCTCTTCCTGTGCCTTGAGCATTTCCTCCTGCATTTTTTGTGCCTGACGAATCATGTTGTTCATGTTTCCGCCCATATTCATACCTCTGGGAAATCCGCCTCTTGCCATAATCTATACATCCTTTCGTTTTTTAATTATTTACCCACGGTAACGATGCAATCTCATCAAACGGGTCCGCCTGTACCGTTTTATTATCGTTTGATTCAAAATCGCTCTCCATCTTTACCGTCAACTGTACATCTATTCCCGCTTCGTCTCGTATAATATCCCGTATCTCATCAAGTCCGGATTCTATCATATCCCGAAGCGTTGCTCCGCCGTTATCCGAAAAAACAATCGCCACCTTGTCACGATATGTCCGAAGCGAGCAGTTTTCTATTGCCATATACAAATTCAAACTGCCGCCCGAGGCTATTCGAGACAAAATCTCGGGCCATTTATCTTTGATTTTCTGTATATCCTCACTCTCGGCTGCTTTGAGAGTGCGAGTTTCTTTCTTTTTCACGGGTTTTTCTTCGGCTGTTCTATTTTCACTCTTTTCGGCGACGGGACTTGCCGTCACGCTGATTCCTCGTGCGATTTTATTTTCGATTTCGCCTACTCTTGCCGCCAAAGAATCAACATCCGTCTCGTCTCTCAAATTGCAAAGCTTCAAAAGCGCCGCCTCAATCAAAAACCTCGGAAACGTCATATACTTGCTTTTCGCATACGCATCCGACAAAACCTCCACGCAGTAAATAGCCTTGTCCGAGCTCATATTTTCAGCGGCGTAAGCCATATCTTGCCAATCTTCGTCGCTTTCGTCTGCGGGTTTTTTCCGTGTTATCGCATAAATCATAATGTTACGAAACGCTTTTATGACATTTTCGGTAAACGGAGCCAAATTCCTGCCCGAGTGCGACAAAGAGTCGATTATTTCAATCACCTTTTCGCCGTTGTTTTCGCTCACGGCACGACACAGCGTACACACCGTCTGTTTTTCGCCAAACCCCAACAGATTTTTTACATATTCGGTATCAACGCTTTTTCCGCCGGAGATACACGGTTCCAAAATGCTCAACGCATCACGAAGCGCACCGTCTGCGGCTTCGGCAATCATATTGATTGCACTCTTCTCTATTTCAATCATTTCCGCATCGCAAATTTCTTCCAAGCGTGCGGCAATATCCTCTTTTGTAATTTTATTAAAATCAAATCTCTGACAACGTGAAGAAATAGTGTCCAACACCTTGTTTGCTTCCGTTGTCGCCAAAACGAACTTTACATGAGCCGGAGGTTCTTCCAAAAGCTTCAAAAGCGCATTAAAAGCATCTTTCGACAAAGCATGAACCTCGTCTATGATATAAACTTTATATTTAACGCTTGCGGCAGCATAATTCGCCTCTTCTCTGAGCGAGCGAATATTGTCAACGCCGGAGTTACTTGCGGCGTCGATTTCCACCACATCCATCACCGAACCCGACAAAATGCCCTTGCAGCTTTCGCACTCATTGCACGGATTGCCGTCAATATTGTTAGTGCAATTGATTGCCCTTGACAAAATGCGAGCCGTCGAAGTTTTACCCGTTCCTCGGCTTCCGCAAAAAAGGAAAGCGTGTCCCACATTGCCCGACGCAACTTCGTTTTTTATTGTTTGTGTCACGTGTTTTTGACCCACAACATCATCAAACGTCAACGGACGCCATCTTCGGTACAATGCCTGATACTCCATACTTTCCTCCTCACAATCTTTTTTGAAAATTAAAAAGCCGTACACCCCAAAATCGTTACTTCCTCATATGCGGCACAATTGCAGTTAGCTCGAATTGGGTAGCCTTGCGGCACACAGCCGTGACCGCTTATTGCTGCTCGGTTCCCCGCCTGACAAGGTTCACGGGCGACTGTTGCGCAAGACCCAATCGTCAACACCACTTACAATTTCCAGCCATACGATAAAAGCACCTCAATTGGGGAATTAGCCCCCGCTATAGCGGATTGCGGATACAGGGCACCGCTGCCTCCCCGGTTAGTACGACTATATCATTATACACTACTTTTTCTAAATTATCAATACTTTTTTTCATTCTTTCGCTATTTCTTATTATCATCTCGTTTATAAAAAAAGATATAATCCCAAACACGGAATTATATCTTTTTAAAAGCTTTTTCAAAACGTCTTTTCGTCTATTTTACCATATTACTCAGCCATACGCCTTTTTTAATCAGTATCGTGCCGATAATGCACTTGATAATTTCCGCACTTTGCACCGTAAAATAAATCGCAATTATGTTCATCCCCGTAAACTTTGCAAGAGTATACGCCAACGGAACGCTCACCATCCACGAAAATCCGCAATCGAAGAAAAACGTTATAACCGTTTTACCGCCGCTTCTAAGCGTAAAATACGTTGCATGCAGCATTCCGTGAGCAGGCATCCATATCGCCGAAACAATAATAAACCATTTTGCAAGCATCCTTACATCTTCCGTTGTATTATACAATTTCGGGAACAGCGGCGCCAACACAATCATAACAATCGCAACGCAAACGCACATTGCCGCCGAAAAGAAAATCAATTTCGGTGCGGATTCTTTCGCTTCGTCAAGTTCGTTCGCTCCCAAAAGCTGGCCTATCACAACGCTTATACCGCTTCCGAACGCTATGTAGAGCACATTAAAAAGGTTTACAACCGTATTCGAAATATTTTGTGCCGCCACAACGTTTATGCCCCTTATGGAATAACATGCCGTCAGCATTGCAATTCCGAGCGACCACAAGCACTCGTTCGCCGTCAAAGGAATCAATCCCTTTATGCTGATTTTCTTAACCAAATCCTTCGGCACGTACAAGCTCCTGTACAATCCCTTGGGATAAACAAGTTTGTTTCGGTTCTTATGCGTCCAAAAAATCACTATCGCCGCCTGTGCAAATCTCGAAATCACCGTAGCAATCGCAGCACCCTTTACCCCCAAGCACGGGAAAGGTCCCAAACCGAAAATCAACAATGCGTTAAGAGTGGTATTTGTCACCACCGCAACAATTCCCGCATACATCGGCACCGTTGCGATACCGCCCTCACGAAGCGTTCCCGAATACACATTTTCGAGTGCAAACGGGAACAGTCCTATCAGCATAACGGCAAGATATTCTTTTGCGTATCCGAACGTTTTTACCGCATCAAGTCCAGCTTCTTCGCCTTTAAGATACATATTTATAAGCGGTTCTTTAAACAGCACGAAAATCAACGAGCATACAACGCAGAGCACACTCACCGTCATCAGTTTAAAACGCATCGTATGCTTTACGCCCTCTCGGTCGCCTTTTCCGAAAAACTGAGCCGAAAATATTCCCGAGCCGGACACAGCTCCGAAAACAGCCAAATTGAATACAAACAGCAGCTGGTTGACAATCGCCACACCGGTCATTTCTTCCGTTCCGACAGCACCGACCATGATATTGTCAATCAAAGCGACAAAATTCGTAATCAGGTTTTGTACCATTATCGGAACGGCTATTATCAATGTTTTTTTGTAAAAGCTCCATGAGCCTATCAATTTTCTCATAACAAACAGCCTTTCATCATTTGTTTTATTCCACAATCCAAGTTGCTATATTCGCATACGGAGAGTACGGATACGGCTTCACAACCCCGCCGATGGAATCCGTCGTAATCACATACGTTGTTTTAAAAACAAGTCCCGTCAGCGGCTGATGTGCGCTGTAGAGAGATTGTATCTCGTTAAAAGCTCTCACGCTTTCTCCCTCATCCGACGCCGATGCGAATTTCAAAATCGCTTCATCCGTTTTTTCGTTCTTATATCCCTGATAATTAACCGCACCGTCTCCCGACAAAAGCATTGATACGTCATACGGTTTATCGCAATAAACGGATGCCATATAAGCGTCGTATTCACCGCCGGCAACACGCAAATTAAAGCTTTCGATATCGCATATTTCCACCGTCACGGCAAATCCCGCATCTTCGAATTGTTCTTTCAATTTCCATGCCGCTTCGACCCTTTTTTGATTTCTGTCCGACACCAAAAGCGTAAAAGCCAATTTTTCAACACCGTCAGATGTTATTTTTTCAAATATTCCGTCTTGGTCAACATCGTTCCACCCCGCCGAAAATATAACCTCTTTTGCATATTCGGTGCTGTAAGAATTCATATCAAAACTCGGCGAAAAATCCTCGCTTGCGCTCATTACAGGGAAACCCGATTGCACTCCTCCGAAAATCTCCTCCGCACAACTTCTGTCTATCGCATTTGCGGCGGCAATTCTCACAAGAGAATTTTTAAAAATCCCCCTGTTTGTGTTAAATCCCACAAACTCAAACATACCGTCGGGATATTCATATTTTTTATACGTCTTTTTTATCGCAAAATTGTCTGCGTCAATCATATCTTTTGTGATTGCATGCAGTTTTCCCGATTTAAAAGCCTCCTCTGCCATACTCGATGTACGCATATAAATAAATTTTATGCCTTCCGCTCCCGCTTCGCCTCCGTGCCATGACGGATTTTTCGACAAAGTAAGCGATTTTCCGTCCGTCTCCGAAAACATGTACGCACCCGTACCTATCATCGTTTCCGAACCGTCAAAATCTCTGAACTCAATCGGGAAATACAGCAAATACACAAATTGGGCATTCGGTCTTTTCAAATAAAAAACAACCTCATATTCGCTCTTCTTTTCTACTTTTTCCACACATTCGCAGTTTTCGTAGTAAGAACCATTAGGATGCGATTTGATTTTGTTCACGGTGTAAATCACATCATCGGCATTGAGGCTGTGCCCGTTATGCCACAAAACCCCGCTTTTCAATTGCAACGTCATCACCGTCGCATCCGAATTGAACGCATAAGATTGTGCGAGCACGTTTTCCAATCCGAAATTATCCGTAATGTTGAAAAGCGGCTCAAAAACAGTCAAAAGAGCGTCCCTTACGCTTTGATGTTCCGTCAAAAGCGGGTCGAAAACATCAAGCTCTCTCATCTGCAAGTGTATTATGCTTTTTGCTTTTTCGTCATCGCTTTTCATCGCCATATCAACCGCACCGTTATCCGCCTCCTCGGTCGGCAACACATCCGAAGTGCAAGCTGTCGTAAAAAAAACAGTAAGGAGCAACATCAATGATAATATTTTTTTCACTTTCATAAAAAATCACTCCTTTTACAGTTGTATAAAACCGCCCAAAAGTCCGCTTTTACCGTTTTGCTTTCTGTGCGAAAAAAACTTATCGTTGTCGCAGGATGTGCAGTAGGGCGCAACATCTATGTTTTCTCCACGCAAACCCGCATCGACGAGTTGTTTTTTAACAATATTCTTCAAATCCAGCATATATTTTTCGTTGTCTTTCTTTTCGACAAATTCAAAATAATCCGAAAACTTTTCCGCAACGCTTTCTGAGACCTCATAACAGCACATTCCTATCGCAGGCCCCACAAAAGCACAGATATCTACGGCTTTCGTCTTTTCGTCGCACATTTTTTCAACTGCGTTTTTCACAATGTTTTCGGCAGTTCCCCGCCACCCCGAATGAACCGCTCCGATAATCGTATTGTCTTTGTCGCACAGCAATACGGGCACGCAATCTGCGCTGTAGCACATGAGCGGCACGTCCTCTTCTCTCGTCACAATGCCGTCAACTCCGTATGTCCATTCACGTATCAAGCCTTTGCCCACATCTTCTTTCGATACAACCTCGACCTTATTTGTGTGCAACTGGTTTGTCAGGGTAAGCTTTTCCTTGCAAAGCTCCATGCCGTCACAGCATATTTCAAGATTTTTAAAAACGTTAAAAGGATTGTCTCCACGTCTCAGTCCGAGGTTCAAGCCTTTGTATTCTCCG
>CAZRYW010000017.1:0-19384 GCA_964604405.1 uncultured Oscillospiraceae bacterium | reverse complement strand
TAGTAACGGACTTGTGGGAGATACTGTAACATTTACAGCCGAATAATTGATATTAAAAAAAATCGAAAGCACGGAGAGATGTAATCAATCCGTGCTTTTTTCGTTGATTAAACGGACAATGTGTGATAAACTAAAAGGAAGGACGGTGAGAATATGCTTGAGGAAAAAATTAAAATGTTGCCGACATCTCCGGGAGTTTATATAATGAAAAACAAAGACGGGAAAATTATATATGTAGGCAAGGCGAAAGTTTTGAAAAACAGAGTGAAGCAATATTTTCAAGCATCATCGAATCATACGCCGAAAGTAAAGGCAATGGTTTCGAATATTGCGGACTTTGAGTATATTCTCTGCGACAGCGAGATGGAGGCTCTTGTGTTGGAGTGCAATCTGATAAAAGAGCATACGCCCAAATACAATATTTTGTTGAAAGACGGAAAACACTATCCGTATATTAAGCTGACGATGAACGAGGAATATCCGAAAATGCTTTTTGTGAGAAAAATCGAGCAGGACGGAGCAAAATATTTCGGTCCGTATCCGACGGGGTTCGGAGTCGGAGAAACGTTTGACATAGTAAAAGAAGTTTTTAAAGTGGCACATTGCAAAAAAACTTTTCCGAGAGATATAGGAAAAGAAAGACCGTGCCTTTATTATTCGATGGGGCGTTGTGTTGCACCGTGCAGCGGGAAGATATCGAAGGAAGAATACAGAGATATTTTTTTGCAAATCGAAAAATTTTTATCGGGGAACGATAAAGAGCTGACTGAAAAACTCGAAGACGAAATGAAGAATGCCGCCGAAAAATTTGAGTTTGAAAAAGCGGCACTATGCCGAGACAAACTGACGGCGCTTAAAAATTTGGCGGAAAAGCAAAAGGTTTTGAGCGATAAGGATGAAGATTGTGACGTGTTGGCAGTTTGTACCGAGGATATTTTGGCATCGGTGGAGCTTTTTACGATAAGGGGCGGCAAGATGATAGGTTCACATTCCTTTGATATCAAGGGAGAGGGAACGCTGGATGAAAAAGAGGTTTTGTCGGATTTTACGGATCAGTATTATACAAATGATGTATACGTTCCGAAAACAATATATTTGTCGTGTGCGATTGAGTCGGAGGATACGCTGGCGGAATATTTGTCAGAAAAGAGAGGGAACAAAGTCACGGTGGTTGTGCCCAAAATCGGAGAAAGACGCAAGTTTGTGGATATGGCACAAAAAAATGCGAAGCATAACATCGAAAAAATGAAAACGGCGGAAATCAAGGAGAAAATGAAAACACATTCACTCATTGAACTGGCGCAGGCGTTGAAGCTGGAGGTTATCCCCGACAGAATCGAAAGTTATGATATTTCGCACACGTCGGGAGAAGAAAATGTTGCGGCGATGGCTGTTTTTAAAAACGGAAAACCGAGTAAACGAGATTACAGAATTTTTAAAATCAATACGGTGGAGGGTGCAAACGATATTGCATCGCTCAGAGAAGTGCTTTTGCGACGTTTTACGCACGAACTGCGTGAAAAGGACGGAAAGTTTGCGGAAAATCCCGATTTGATTTTGATGGACGGCGGTACGGCACAGCTCAATTGTGCGAGAGAGGTTTTGCAAGAGCTGAAGATTGATATACCGGTCTTCGGAATGGTAAAAGACGATCATCACCGCACAAGAGGCGTTGTAAGCGAAGACGGAGAGGTTTATTTGAAACCGACGGGCGGAGCGATAAGGCTTGTGACGTATATTCAGGACGAGGTGCACAAAACCGCAATAGAATATCACAGAAAAAGACGTGAGAAAAAAATGCTCGGCAGCGAGCTTTTGAATATAGACGGAATAGGCGATAAAAAAAGAAAAGACCTATTGATGCATTTTAAGAGCATCAATGCAATAAAAAATGCCGAAATAGAGGAACTTTGCGAGGTAAGGGGCATAAGCGAAAAGTATGCGAAAAATATTTACGAATATTTCAGAGGAGTGAAAAAAGATGAGGATAACGTATGATGATGTGAGAAAAAACGAAAAGGTAAACGCTTATATTAAAAAAGCCGATGAATCGCTTTTGGCTATGGGGTTTACGGATCACAGTTTTCCTCATGTTACGAGAGTCGCACACAATGCGGGGATGATATTGAAAGAGCTCGGATACTCGCAAAGAGAAGCGGAATTGGCGCAAGTGGCGGGGTATTTGCATGATATCGGAAATGTTGTGAACAGGATAGACCATGCTCAAAGCGGTGCGGTGATAGCGTTTCGAATGTTGGAATCCATGGGTGCTGATCCGGATACTGTTTCGACAATAGTTACGGCTATAGGTAATCATGACGAATCGACGGCTTTTCCCGTAAATCCGGTTGCTGCGGCACTTATTATTGCGGATAAGACGGATGTAACGTATACAAGAGTCAGAAACAACGACCCTGCGACCTTTGACATTCACGACAGGGTGAATTATGCGGTGAAAAATTCGGCATTGACGGTGGATGCCGAAAAAGGAGAGATTCAGGCGAAGCTGAAGATAGATACAAATATGTGCAGCGTGGTCGATTATTTTGAAATTTTCCTCGAACGTGTGATATTGTGTCGAAAAGCCGCAGATAAGCTCGGTGTAAAATTTTCCCTGAGAATAAACGGTCAAAAACTTTTGTAAAAGACTTGATTATTTGCGAAAAACAATGTATACTTGCTATGTATCTCGTGATATGAAATGGAGGATCCTATCATGACAACAAAGCCCAAAGAAGAAGTTGAACAATTGCGTGAGGAATTGGTTCGAGACTATTTGAAAAAAAAGAGAGCATATTGGAATTTGAAAAGAACATTTGACGTGGTGGCAAGCTCGGCGGCATTGATTGTGCTCGGTATTCCGATGCTTGTTATCGCACTTTTGATATATATCGACGACCCGCACGGCAGTCCGTTTTTTTCGCAGGACAGAGTGGGAAGAGACGGTAAAGTGTTTAAATTTTACAAATTCAGATCAATGGTTGTGAATGCGGAGGAAATGCTCGAGAATTTGCAGCAGCATAATGAAAAGTCGGGACCTGTTTTTAAAATGAAAGAAGATCCCAGAATTACAAAAATCGGAAAGTTTATCAGAAAGACAAGTATTGATGAACTGCCGCAGCTGGTTAACATTTTGAAGGGCGATATGAGCATTGTGGGACCTCGTCCAGCACTTCCGAAAGAAGTGGAGCAGTATGACGATTATGCAAAATTGAGACTGCTCATTACTCCGGGATTGACGTGCTATTGGCAGGTGCAGAATAATCGAGACGACGTGTCGTTTGAAGAATGGATGGACATGGACATTCGCTACATAAAAGAGAGAACATTTATCGGTGACATAAAGCTGATTTTGAAAACGGTTAAAGTTGCCGTAACAGGTCAGGGTTCGTGACAAAAGCATGAAAAAAAGGCGTGTCCTACGGGATACGCCTTTTGTGGGAGTTGAAAACATGAAAAACAAGAAAAAGAGTCTTATGTTTAGGGCAATTGTCGGAGTGGTGACGGTTGCGATTGTTGCCGCATGTGCGATGACGGTGTATGAAAAAACAAATGACGATAAATCGGATTATAACAGTGCATATGAAAAGACAAATGCATTGAAAAAGTATGAAATGAAATTTTCGGTGATTGTGAATGTAGACGGCGAAACAAACAGGCAGACGGCAATTGACCAGATACTGAAAGCCGATATGACAAAGAAAAAACTAATCTACAGCGTTGATACCGATGCCACCTTGACAATGAACGAGAGCGGAAAAATTGACGGTGACAAGAGCGGGTATACGTATTATGACGGGAAGTATTATTACACGTTGCCGAACATAAGGTATACGAGTGACATATCGGAAGAAGCGGCTTTGCAAAATCTTATGAATTTTACAAACATGATTGCGTTCCCGTATGAAAAAATGATTGTGAACGAGACGGAAGAAAACAAAGACGAGACAATATATCATTACAGCGTGGATTATGAAGATATTTCGGACTATGTAAAGGTTGTGTGTCAATCGGCGGTTGATGCGGCGGGAGAAGGAAACTATACGAGACAAGCCGAAATGAGCGCAACCGTGAAAGACGGATACGTTGTGAAAAGAGTGATGTACATAGAATGTGAAAGCGAAGAGGGCGGATACGCAACAATTGAATTTGTGAGTGAACTTACGGATAAAGATGCGGATGTGGAAATTCCGGATATAAGTTTGTACGAAGAATTGTGAAAAAAGGATGCGGCATGGTGATTGCCTTATTGTCGGACTATAGTAGTCCAACGGTAAAGGCAGATTCACAGCTGCATCCTTTTTGTCATAAAACTCTGTAGACACCGATGACTTTTCCGATGATTGCGACGGTATCGGTGATAATGGGCTCAAGAAGGTCATTTTCGGGTTGGAGACGGAAATGACCGTTTTCTTTGTAAAATGTTTTGACGGTGGCCGAATCCTCAATAAGAGCGGCAACGATTTCGCCGTTGTTTGCGACACTTTGGCTCTTGACGATAACGTAGTCGCCGTCGAGTATGCCGGCATTAATCATGCTTTCACCCCTGATTTTGAGCATGAAAACATCGCTGCCTCGAGCAAAGTCGGACGGAAGAGGGAACATGCGCTCGATGTTTTCTTCGGCTAAAATAGGTGCTCCTGCGCTTATTTGACCGATGACGGGAACGGAAAGAATCGTATCGTCCGCTTGAGTGATTTGGGCGGTATTGGTTTGCTTGGCAAGACGCAAGCCTCTCGACGAAGCGGCGTCTTTTTCCAAAAGTCCCGCTTTTTGAAGCCTGGAGATATAGCCGTGAACCGTGGAAGGAGAGTTGAGCCCGACTCCTGCGCAGATTTCGCGAACTGTGGGCGGGTAACCCTTGTCATGAGTGTATTGATCTATAAAATTTAATATTTGTTGTTGCTTTGTAAGATTGGCTGCCATATTTTTTCCTCCCGATAAGCTTTGGTATTGACAGTATATCATAGAAAATGACAAAAAGCAAACATTTGTTCGAAAAAATTACAAAAAAATATTGACAACGAACAAATGTTCTGTTATATTAAAAACAAGAAATGCGAACACGTGTTCGAGAAAGGCGGAATAATATGACAGAAGCAAAATATATAGGCAGAATTTCCCCCATACTCAAAGATGATTGGACAGATAATGTGCCGCAGTATTATTCGTATTATGATTTTCATATGAAGAGAAAACAAGCCAAGGCGAAGCTCAAAAAAGAGAGAATGCTTTTGGTTTTGGTGAGTGTTTTTATGGTGTTTGTTTGCATGTCGATTTCGGCAATAAGACCCGAAAGCAGAGAAAATTATGAAAACAATTTGAGGCATGCCGTTTCAAGCGGCGATACATTGTGGTCGATTGCGAAAGAGTATAAAGCCGAGAATGTATCGACGTCGGAATTTGTTTACAAAATAAAAAAAACGAACAATATGACGTCGAGTGATATAAATGTCGGAGATCTTCTGATCATTCCGGAATAAAATCAAATTTTTGGGCAATCCTTTTAGTAAAAGGCGACAAAAGGCAAAAGTATAGGCTTTGACTTTTGTTGTATCAGTGAAAAGAGGTTGCTTTATGAAGAAATTGAGTTTATTACTCGTAACTGTAATGATTTTGTCTTTGGCGGGCGGATGCGGCTGTGCAAAAGACAAGGAAACTGTAGTGAGATTTTTGAATTTTAAGCCCGAAATAGCTTCGGTATATGAAAAAATTGCGGAAGAATATAAAAAAGAAACGGGCGTAAAGGTTGTGGTGGAGACTGCGGCGGCAAACACATACGAAAGCACTCTTGCCGCAAAGATGTCAACAAATGAAGCACCCGTGATATTTCAGGTTAACGGGCCGAAAGGATATTCGAATTGGAAAGAGTACTGTGCGGATTTATCGGATACGAAAATTAAAAGCATCGTAACGGACGAAAATTTGCTGCTTGAAACCGATGAGGGGGTTTTCGGAATTCCGTATGTAGTTGAGGGATACGGAATAATTTATAATGAAAGCATTATGAATAAATTTTTTGCGTTACCCGACAAAAAAACAAAAATAGCTTCGGTAGACGAAATTACGGGGTTTGACGAACTGAAAGAAGTAGCAGAGGAAATGAACGAGAAAAAAGCACAGCTCGGAATTGAAGGGGTTTTTGCCTCAACGTCGTTAAAACCCGGCGAAGACTGGAGATGGCAAACTCATCTTTTGAATGTCCCCGTGCATTATGAATTTGACAAGAACGGAATTGACCTTGAAAGTGAAGAGGTCGGAAATTTTGATTTTGAGTATTCGGAAAACTACAAAAAATTATTCGATTTGTATATAAACAATTCAACAACGGACAAAAAGATGTTGGGTGCGAAAATCGTCGGAGATTCGATGGCGGAGTTTGCTTTGGGAAAATGCGCCATGGTGCAAAACGGAAACTGGGCGTACAGTCAGATTGCCGAGGTGAGCGGTAATACTGTCAATAAAGAAGATGTGAAGATGTTGCCGCTTTATATGGGAATCGATGATGAAAATCAGGGTCTTTGCATAGGAACGGAAAACTTTTTGTGTATAAACGAAAAAGCAAGCGACGAAGCGAAAAAAGCGGCGGAAGATTTCCTGTACTGGCTTTTTACCGATGAAAAAGGAAAAGAGTACGTGACAGAAGAATTGGGGTTTATAACGCCTTTTAATTCGTTTAAAGAAGATGAAGTGCCCGATGATCCGCTTGCACGTGAAGTCGTGAAGTGGATGAATAAAAAAGAAGTGACGACGATTCCGTGGGATTTTACGATTTTCCCGTCACAATCGTTCAAAAACGATTTCGGAAGCAATTTGCTTGCATATGTGCAGGGAGCAAAATCATGGGATGAGGTAAAGAAAGAGACTGTTGATGACTGGAAGTCCGAAAGCGGCAGATAGGGGTGATATTTTGAAAAAATATGCACCGATATTTTTACTGCCGTTGACAGTTTGCTTTGTGCTGTTTTTTGTGATTCCGTTTGTTATGGGGCTGTATTTGTCGTTTACGCAATTTACAACTGTTGAAAATGCGACTTTTATAGGTTTGGAAAATTATATAAAAGCTCTTTTTGAGGATAAAAGCTTTTTGGATTCGCTGATTTTTACGGTGAAATTTACGGCGGTCAGCATTGTGAGCGTTAATATTGCGGCGTTTTTTCTCGCACTTTTGCTGACAAGAAAAATGAAAGGTATCAACTTTTTCAGAACCGTGTATTTTATGCCGAATTTGATAGGCGGAATAGTGCTGGGATATATTTGGAATGTGATAATTAACGGGGTTTTGAGCTATTTCGGGGTTGATATAACCTATGATGCAAGTTACGGATTCTGGGGATTGATTGTTTTGATGAACTGGCAAATGATAGGGTATATGATGATAATTTATATTGCGGGATTGCAAAGCGTTGACAGAGGATTGGTAGAGGCGGCAAGCATTGACGGGGCAACGAATACGCAGTCGCTCATACACGTAACGATACCGTCATTGATGCCCTCCGTGACGATATGCACTTTTTTGACATTGACAAATTCGTTTAAGCTTTTTGATCAAAACCTTGCGTTAACTGGCGGAGCACCCGGAAAAGAGACTGCCATGCTCGCACTTGATATTTATGATACGTTTTATTCGAGAATAGGCTGGCAGGGGGTAGGTCAGGCGAAAGCGGTAATATTTTTTGTGATAGTGGCATTGATTTGCTCACTTCAGCTATACTTGACGGGACGCAAGGAGGTTGAATTGTAGTGGGTGCAAAAACAAAAAAAGCGGGATATTATGTTTTGCTTTCTGTTATTGCTTTGTTTTTTCTGTTTCCGATTGTTATTATTTTGATAAATTCTTTCAAAAACAGGTTTTTGATTATGTCGGAACCGTTTAAACTGCCGAGTTCGCAAAGCTTTGTAGGATTTGAAAATTTTGTTTCCGGAATTAACGCATCGGGATTTTTTTCGGCATTTGCGATGAGTTTGTTTGTGACGGTGTTCTCCGTGGTTGCCATTATTATTATGTCTTCGATGAGTGCATGGTATATAACAAGAGTGAAAACAAAATGGACGAAGATTTTGTATTATGCCTTTGTATTTTCGATGATAGTGCCGTTTCAGATGGTTATGTACACGTTGACATATGTTGCGGTTAAGTTGAATTTTGCAAACCCTGTGGGAATAATTGCCATATATCCCGGATTTGGTGCGGGATTGAGCGTGTTTATGTTTTCGGGGTTTATAAAAAGTATTCCCCGGGAAATAGAAGAGGCGGCTAAGATTGACGGATGCAATCCGCTTGAAATTTTCTTTAAGGTGATTTTTCCCGTGTTAAAACCGACAACGGTGACGGTTGCCATATTGAATGCGATGTGGATTTGGAATGACTATCTTTTGCCGTATTTGATTTTGGGCTCAAAATACAAAACAATCCCCGTTGCGGTTCAGCTGACGATGCAGGGGGCTTACGGCAGCGTTGATTGGGGCGGGTTTATGGCGATGCTGACACTTTCGGTGATTCCGATTATCGTCTTGTATATTTTTATGCAAAGGTATATAATCGAGGGAGTGGTGAGCGGTGCCGTGAAAGGTTAGAAAATCAAAGGAGAGCTGAGTGTGAGAAAAAGCGGTATTTTGATGCATATTACGAGTTTGCCGTCGGATTACGGGGTCGGAGGTTTGGGAAAAGCTGCATATGAGTTTGTGGATTTTTTGGAAAAAAGCGGTCAGCGGCTTTGGCAGGTGTTGCCGTTGGGGCAGACATCGTATAAGGATTCTCCGTATCAGACGTATTCGTCATATGCGGGAAATCCTTATATGATAGATTTGGATATGCTGTGCGATGCGGGGTTGCTCGAAAAAAGCGATTTGAAGAGGGTTGAAGAAAAAAGTTATTCGGTGAGGGTGGATTACGGGAAGCTATACGAAACGAGATTGCCGTTACTCAAAAAGGCGGCAGAGAAATTTGCAGAAAAACCCGACAGCGATTATTATACTTTCTTGGAAGAAAACCGAGGTTCGATTGACGACTATGCGAGTTTTATGGCCATAAAAGAGAAAAACGGATTTCGAAGCCGTGAAACTTGGGATTTGAAAATGCGTACAAAAAATGAAAATTCGGTTGCTTGTACAGATGGTGAAATATTGCAACAATATAAAGTGATACAATATTTTTTCTTTTCGCAATGGTTTAAACTGAAAAAATACGCAAATGAAAGAGATATTGAGATAATAGGTGATTTGCCTATTTATTGTGCATCTGATAGCTGTGATGTGTGGTGTGAACCGAAAGCCTTTGTTTTGGATGAAAACTATTTGCCGAAAAAGGTGGCGGGTGTTCCGCCTGACGGGTTTTCGCCTTTGGGGCAGAGGTGGGGGAATCCTTTGTACGATTGGATGAATATTGAAAAAAACGGATTTTCAATATGGGTTGAAAAGATGAAATTTGCACTCAAGATGTTTGATATTGTGAGAATTGACCATTTTCGAGGATTTGACAGCTATTATGCAATTGATGTTATCGAAAAAGATGCTGCGCACGGGAAGTGGTTGGAAGGACCGAAAATGAAGCTTTTTAAGGCTTTTGACAGAGAAATCGGGAAGAATTTGCCGATTATCGCAGAGGATTTGGGGTATTTGACGGATAGCGTGAGAGCTCTTTTGGCAAGCTGCGGATACCCCGGAATGAAGATATTGCAATTTGCTTTCGATGACAGAGAAGAAAGTGATTACCTGCCGCATAATTACGACAAAAACAGCGTTTGTTACGTCGGGACTCATGATAATGACACGGCATTGGGATGGTTTGAGTCGTGTGATGACAGCGTGAAGAAAAAAGCTGTGGAATATCTGAATTTGACGGAAGATGAGACCATCAGCTACGGTTTGATAAGAGGGGCAATGATGTCGGTGTCGGATTATGTGATAATTTGCATGCAGGATTGGCTGTGCGAGGGAAGCGAAGGCAGGATGAACACTCCTGCGACAGATGACGGGAACTGGCAATGGCGCATGGACAAAAATGCGTTGACGGAAGAGTTAGCAAATAGAATTAAACATATGACGACGCTGTACGGAAGATGAATAAAGTGTGTGACGGAAATGTGTTTTGGGTGAAATACTTGTAGGCTAAAAAGCATTTCCGATGCTTCAACCCCTCGAATACACAATCTTGGGGAATGAAAAGGTAAGCTTTTATTTTATAAGAGAATATACGCACGTTTTGCGTGCATATCCTATATAATAAAAAATCGCAATCCAATATTGCAAATGCAATGTTAGATTGCGATTTTTTATCGTAAATATTAGTTGTGATGAAACATTATAAGAATGTTTTCAGACAAAAAAATCGTCCATGTTGTCATAAAGCTTGCAAACACGCTGCTTTAATCGGATGTTTTCTTCGTGGGAGAGCGTTGGATCGGATTTTAAAAGTTCGGCAACGGCTTCGGATGATTTTTTCAATGTTTCCATATCGAGAAGTGACGAAATCTTCAGAGGAGGCAATCCATGCTGGCGAGTGCCGAAAAATTCGCCCGGTCCTCGCAGGGAAAGATCGGTTTTTGAAATCACGAATCCGTCGTTTGTTTTTGTCATGATGCCCAGACGCTTTTTGATATCGTTATCTTGGGAAGAGGTGATGAGAATGCAGTAGCTTTTTGCACTTCCGCGACCGACACGCCCACGAAGCTGGTGAAGCTGACTTAAACCGAAACGTTCGGCGTTTTCGATAATCATCAAAGTTGCTTCGGGGACATTGACGCCTACTTCGATAACGGTGGTGGAAACGAGGATATCGGTATTTCCGTAGGCAAAATCGTTCATGACGGCATCTTTTTCGGAATCTTTCATTTTTCCGTGAACGAGGCCGATATTAAGGTCGGGAAAGACGTTTTCGGCAAGATTGTTGCGGTATAAAACCGCACTTTTTAAGTCGAGTTCGTCATTTTCGTCAACCATGGGACATACGATATAAACTTTGTGATTTTGCGATGTTTCTTTGCGAATGAAATTGTACATACGCTCACGGATATTTTCGCCGATACAAAAAGTATCGACTTTTTCACGTCCCGGAGGAAGCTCTGTTATGATACTGATATCCAAATCTCCGTAGATGATAAGGGCAAGAGTGCGGGGGATGGGAGTTGCGGTCATTACGAGAATGTGCGGATTGTCGCCTTTGGAAACGAGCGCTGACCGCTGTTTGACTCCGAAACGATGCTGTTCATCCGTGATGACAAGACGCAAGTTGCAAAAATTGACGCTTTCTTGAAAAAGAGCATGAGTTCCGACGATGATATCAATCTCGCCGTTTGAAAGTTTGTCGTATACAGCTTCTTTTTCTTTTTTTGACATGCTGCCGACAAGCAGAGCGGAACGAATATTCAATGATGAAAAAATTTCGGATACGGACTCATAGTGCTGGCGGGCGAGAATGCCCGTGGGTGCCATGAATGCGGCTTGACCGCCGTTTTTGACGCACAAATACAAACAAATTATCGCTATGGCCGTTTTGCCCGAACCGACGTCGCCTTGAACGAGTCTGTTCATCGGAGACGAGGAAGTTAAATCGGAGATGATTTCGGAGATGACGTCTTTTTGAGAATTTGTCAAAGAAAACGGGAAAAGAGACAGAATGGGAGTGATATCGGTATCGGTGAAAGGCTGCACGGCATGTTTTTTTGAAACCTGCTTTCGCATATTGAGTGCGAGTTGCAACAAAAAAAGCTCTTCGAATGCGAGACGGTTGCGTGCGGATTCGTATGCATCGTAATCTGATGGAAAGTGGATGTTTCGAACGGCAAAATCAGCACGGCAAAGTTTGTAGTGCTCGATGACTGATTTGGGCATAAAATCATCAAAACAATCGCCCGCAACGTCGAGGCATTTTTTGATTGTCGAAACCATTATTTTTTGTGTGAGCCCCGAACAGAGGTGGTAAATCGGAACAATGTTGTTTGTTACAAAAGAGGTTGATGATGCCTCGTAAATCGGAGCGATAATCTTTTTTTTGCCGAATTTATCTTCGATTTTTCCGTAAAAATTATAGGATGAACCGAATTTGAAGTTTTTTACCACATAAGGGTTGTTGTAAAAAACCAAACTCATTGAGTCGGTATCGTCACATATGGTGAAAGAATAGACGGAGAATCCTTTGCGGATGTGTTTGACGGAGCATTGAGAAATGATTTTTGCCGTGATGCAGGCGGTTTCGCCGTCGGTTAAGTCGGATATGTGTTTTGATATGCGTCTGTCCTCAACGTGTGAGGGAAAGTAATAGAGCATATCTCTGACTGTTTCGATTTGAAGAGAAGCAAGCTTTTCGGCTCTTTGTGCGCCTATTCCTTTGATGGAAGAAATTTTATCGTCAAGCATGTTTTGCCTCCTTTCGTAATATAAGGTGTTTTCAATTGGGTATGGGATGATTGCTTTAATAACAAAAAAGAGAGAAACTCAGGTTTCCCTCTTTTGAATATTATTCTACCGCGATAAAGTAGTAGTAAACGGGCTGACCGCCGCATCTTACATATACGTCACAATCGGGATATTTCTCTTCGAGTGCTTCCGAAAGTGCGGTCGCATCGGACTGAGAAACATCGTCGCCGTAGTATATTGTAATAATTTCGCTGTCTTCGTCAACCATTTCATCTACGAGAGAGGCGAACGTATCGTTGAGATCGGGATTGACAAGGGCAATTTTGCCTTCAATCATGCCGAGATAATCGCCTTCGTGGATTTCTTTGTCGTCAATGGAAGTATCTCTGACAGCGTGAGTAATACTTCCGCTCTTTACGAGGGTAACTGCTTCGTTCATGGCGTCAACGTTGTCTTCCATGCTGCCTTCGGGCAAGAAGCTCGTCATTGCCGTGATACCTTGCGGAATTGATTTCGTGGGGATAACGGCAACGTTTACATCGGCAAGGTCAACAGCCTGTTCGGCTGCCAAAATAATGTTCTTGTTGTTGGGAAGAACAATGACGTTATCTGCGTTAACCTTTTCAACTGCGGCAAGAATGTCGTCGGTTGAGGGATTCATCGTCTGACCGCCGAGAATTACGTAAGATACGCCGAGTTCGGTGAAAACTTCGGCAATACCGTCGCCTGCCGCAACGCTGATTACGGCGAGATTTTTGCGGGGACCTTTGTCCTCGGAAACCTGCTCGGCTTCGGCGATTATGTTGGAATGCTGATAACGCATGTTATCTATCTTGATGTTAATGAGCTGACCGAGTTTTACGGCTTGTTCGAGAACAAAACCGGGATTGTTGGTGTGAATATGAACTTTTACAATCTCGTCTTCTTCGATGACAAGCATACAGTCGCCCGTGGGAGAAATTTTTTCGCGGAAAGCGTTTGCGGTTGTCTTGACATCGTACTTTTCGATGATGAATTCGGTACAGTAACCGTATTTGATGTCGTCGGGATCAACCGCTTGCTGTGCACCCGAAACGGAAGCGGGGGATGTTGTGGAAGGAGCATCGGATAAAATGACGCTCTTGCCGTCGAGAGCTTGCTGCATGCCTTCGAAAATACAGAGCAAACCTTTACCGCCGGCATCTACAACACCTGCCTGCTTGAGCTGAGGAAGCATTTCGGGAGTTTGTTCGAGAGCAGTATTGCCTTCTTTCATGATGATGGAAAAAAGGTCGTCAAAAGTCGAAACATCTTCGCAGTCAACCGCAGCAGTTGCCATAAAACGTATTACCGTGAGGATAGTGCCCTCCGTGGGTTTCATAACAGCATTGTATGCCGTGTCACAGCCTTTTTTGACAGCATGCGCAAAGTCGGCGGGAGTGACTGTTTCTTTGCCTGAAAGACCCAAAGAAAGACCTCTGAAAATCTGAGAAAGGATAACACCCGAGTTACCTCTCGCACCTCGGAGAGTTGCCTTGGCAACAGCCGAAGCCGCATCGGAAACCGAAGAAAAATCTTTGGGTGCTATATCTTTGGCGGCAGACATAAACGTGAGCGCCATATTTGTACCCGTATCGCCGTCGGGAACGGGGAAAACGTTGAGAGAGTCAACGTATGCTTTATTTTCGTTTAACTTATTAGCGGCAGAAAGTATCATGTTTTTGTAAAGAGCCGCATCAACAGTTTTTATCATAGTAGAGAAAATCCCCCAATCTTATTCGTTTGCAACACGCATACCTTCAACGTATACGTTTACTTCTTTTACATCAAAGCCTGTCATGGCGGAAACCTGATAGCTTACGTTGTGCATAATGCTTTCGCAGATTGCGGCAACGTTAACGCCGTACTGAACCATGATGTGCATATCAATAATAATGGAGTTTTCCTCAATCTCAACTCGGATACCTTTAGCGAGATTACCCGCCTTGAGGAGACTGACAATACCGTCTTTTGTATTTCTGACAGCCATGCCCACAACACCGTAACAATTGTTGGCAACAGCACCTGCGATGTTGGCGATAACGGAATTGCTTATTACGATATCACCGAAATTGTTTTCAATTTTAGCAGCCATAAAGCCACCTCCAATCTACATACTGTAACTTATTATACATCATTTTAGTGGTCTATGTCAATAAAATTACAGTTTAAATGGTTGAAGTATTCGTTTTTTCGGTTTGTGAATATGATTATTTGGCGTTTTTTTGAAATTTCGAGAAGTAAATCAATGATTGATTTTTCTCTCGAATGATCCGAGCCGAGAAAAGGATCGTCGATAATTAAGGGAAAATCGTCGCCGAACAAAAATTGAGAGAGCGCTATTCGACAGCAAAGGTAAACCTCTTGTCTGAAACCGAAAGAATAAGAGGAAAGACTTTGGGGAAGAGGGTCTTTGACGGATATCGAAAGAGGATTTTTGCTGTTTTCGGCATCCAAAACGAGAGAAAGCGACCTGGAATTTTTTGGGGCAATGCGTGATATGTACTCCATTGCCGTTTGGGAAACGACGGGGGTAAAATCTTCGGAAAAACGCTCTGTGGCGTATGACAAAGATTCGATTGCGGCATCTATTGCACGAACTTTTTTGCGTATTTCGTCCGCAACGGATTTTGTGTAGGCAAGCTCGGACTCGATTTGGTCAATCGGGCGATGAGAAAAATTCAAAGTTGATTTTTCGATGGAATGAAGAGAGGATTGTTCATCCAAGAGAGATTTTTGCAACGATGTGATTTTTTGCCTTTTTGAGGATACTTTTTCGGTTATCGAAGATTTTTTTGCGAGAAGCAATGTTAAATCTTCGACCGCTTCGCGATAAATCGGGTCGTTGTTTTGGTTTACAGTAGTGGTAGGTTGTTTTTTTGATAAAAAACGTTTGAAAAAACCAAAAAGCAACGGACAGAGCGACAAAAAAATGAATTTGGGATTGAATATGAGGCATATGATAAACAAAACGGTTGAAAAAAGTACATACGGTAAAACGTGACAGCTCTTTTTTTGAAATTGCGATTGAGATGATTGACTTGATAGAGAAGAAATATATTCTTTTTGGTGAATAATGTTTTCGGAAAGCTCGTTTTCTTCAACGGTAAGAGAGTTGATGTCGGATTCGAGGGTTGCAAGAAGATTTTTTAAAGACGAAATATTTCGCTTTTTTTCTTCGATAATAATATTTTGAGAAGAAAGACTTTCCGATATGCTGCGAGATGAAGAAAGCTCGTTCTCAAGCTCGGAAATGCGGTTTTGAATTTGAGAAAGTTCGCCCGAGTTGCCTCGTCTGATATAACGCTTTTTCTGTTCGTTCAAAAAAAGTATTGCGGACTGAGCGTTGATGTTTTCGTCACCTGTTGACATCAGGTTGGCGATTTTAACGTCCATGCCGACTGTTTTGCCGAAGTCCGAGGCTTTTCCTTCGCTGCAATAAACACTTTTTCGAAAAGTTTCTCTGTCGGGAAGAACATCGGAGAGGGAAAGATCGGGTTCGATGTGCAAAACATCGGATTTGGGATTCGGTCCGAAAGAACGAAAAATTGTATGTGTCTTTGAATTTTGAGTGACGGTCATTGAGCCTGACGGAAGAGACGAATCCCATGGGTAATATTTTCCTCTGTCTTTGTCGTGCGGGGGATACGAATAGAACATTGCTTCGATAAATGCCGAAACGGTCGATTTTCCGCTTTCGTTCGAACCGTAGACTATATTGAGTGAATCGGAAAAATCAAGCTCTTTGTTTTTGAATTTGCCGAACGATATGAGATTGAGATGATTGATAATCATAAATCCTCTTTGGCTCCTTTCAAGGCGGAAACTGCGTATTTTAAGGCGAGAGAGGCGGTTTCGTCATCGAAATTTTCGGAAAGATATTGTGTGAAAAAACGAAAAATGCTGCTTTGAGACAGGTCGATATCAATAGAGGATTTGTCCTTGACGGTGACAAAAAAAGCTTTTTCGGAAAGAATTGTTCGGATGAAATCGACGTTGGGGATAAAGCCGTCTTTTGTTGTGCCGGTTAAAGTAACGGAGTAGATATCGCCCGATATTTGCTCTGCGAGGGCATTTGCAATTGATAAAGAAGAATCGTATGATGATATATCAAAATCAATCACGTTGTATTCCCGTGAGGATGACACGACGGACAAGAGCTGAAGTGATGGGGAGAAATTTCCGTAAATAAAGGATTTTTTGCCGCACTCGTCAAAGCCCGAACCGTCGTGACAGCCCGGATAGACGATGTTTTTGTAACGATATTGAGTGTGCACATGACCCAACGCGATATAGTCGTAACCGTAAGATGCGAGAGCGTCTTTGTCCATAAAATTGTAGGTGCTTTGCTGCAAAATATCTCCGTGAAGAAGCAAAATATTTTGCATATTTTTTTCGGGAAGCGGAATATCGGATGAAAACGAGGCGCTTTCGGATGCGAATGATGCACCTGTGATACAAACGTTTTTGTATGTTATGCGTTCGAAACGAGTCGGAAAAATATGAACATTTCCCGGGAAATGAGTGTCGGAAATACCGAAATCGTGATTGCCGAGAACGATAAAAACGGGAATATCACCGAGTCGGGCGAATTCTTTTTCGCAAAACTTTATAACCGAGTGAGACGGTGAAGATGAGTGAAATAAATCACCTGAAATAAGTAACATATCCGCATTTTGCAATGTGTAGTCGATAATTTTTGAAAAAGATGCAAGTCTTTCGGATTTTCGAACGGACGATTTTGTGCCCGGGAGTGTTGAAAGCGGCATATCAAGATGATTATCCGCAGTATGGACAAAACGCATATGGAACACCTCTTTAAAAATGGGTATGAGTTTCTTCCTATTATATAAGACGTGAAACAAAACTCGGTATAATATGATGATACCACAACATATGAGTATTGTCAAAGATAAGAGGGGGCAATATTAAATAATTACGGGAAAGAGAAAAGCGAACTTAACCATAGGGACGGATAGTTAGGTGTTAGGATTGTTAAAAAAGTGTAAATAAGAAAAGCGTTTTAGGCAATTTGTTAAAAAATTTTTCAATAATTTGGTCAAAAGTTATAAAAAAGTCTTGAAGTTCTCGAATAATTTGTGTATAATGAAAGAAGTAGTAATATGTTATAGGAGGAAGTGTGAAAAAATGAAAGCAAAACTAAAAAGAGCAGTTGCCACACTTTTGCTCTGCATGATGTTGCTGTCGCTATGTAGCGGATGCACAACGGGCGGAGACAAGAAAAAATCCGGTGAGTTGACCGTTATAAGAATAGGTACTCACGCTCAAAGTGAAGATGACCCGTATTGGGTTGATGAAATTACCGGCACATCCAACATGAATGCCGACAGAAAGAAAGCGGCAATTGCGGCTTTGACAAAAGTTGAAGAAGAGCTTGGAGTGCAACTGAAATTTGTTCAGTACTCGAGTGACTTGCAGCAGCTTTTGTTGCAGACGGTTCTCGCAGGCGACCCCTATTGCGAATTGGCGATACTTTGGGGCGGTTGCCAGGGTAATATACTTTCACAGAACGTATTGCAGCCTTTGGACGACTATGCATACATATTCCGTGATGACCCGGACGGTGAGTGGATTCTTCCGCAGAAAACTTTCGGTCATTACTATTTGATGAACCGTGACCTTCTTTATACAAACACATGGCCGATTGTTTATAACATCAGCATGATTGAAGAAGTGCCCGCACTCAAAGAGGCCGACGGTACAACATTGTATCCTTCGGAAATGTACTACAGAGGCGAGTGGACATGGTCAAACTTTAAAGATTATCTTGCGAAGATAAAAGCTTATTACGCAGGTAAGAAAGCGGCTTCGGGAAAAGACATTGCGGTATTCAATACAAACTATACATTCTTCGGTCAGTACGCACTCCATTCTGTGGGCGCAGGCGTGTTTGACGGTGAAGCGATGAAGTTTGCGACGGAAGAAGCAATCGAGGCTTGTGAATATGTTGACGAACTCATGACTGCAGAACTTGTGACTTGTTCGACAGCGTCGAAGACGAGCTCCAACTCCGGTTGGCTCACGGCAAGCGAAGCTTTCCAAAACGGAGAAACGGTTTTCACAAACTGTGCAAGATGGAAGATGGGTTCGGCATCGTCGATTTTGGCCGAACGAGGAGAATCTATGGCGGTTATCCCGTTCCCGTATCCCGACGGTACGGATCAGAACGACCCCAACTATCGTCACCTTAATCCGATGGCCGACTCGGTAGGTCTTCTCAGAGGTATCGACAAAGAAACGAGTGAACTTGCACTTCGTGCTTACAAGCTTTACAAGGTTGAATATTACAAGACGATGGCTGGCGTTGATTCGATTGCCGAATACATGGTTGAACAGGCAGATGACGAAGCACTCAATTTCGGTATTGATATTTTCCATCCCGAAATCGGTGACCAGAATCTTCAGATTTGGATTGAGTTCGGTAAAGAGCCCGCAAACGAATATTCGGAATCCTGCGGTGTAATGTGGACATGGAGTGATATCCTCGGTAAATCGATTTACGGCATTGACGGATATCCGAAATACAGAACGGCGGTTGCGGCAAACAAAGAGTCGATTTTCAAAAAGCACTCCGATATAAGCGAAGCATTGAACAAAGAAAATGCGGTTGACTCGGTTAAACCGTCTGTGAGTCGAAAAGAAGTCATTGCAATTGCGGCAGGAACAAACCCAAAAGATATTAACTGGGGAAAATACATCAGCGCAAGCGATAACGCAGACGGTGAGTATAAGACAGACAGAATCAAGTTCGAATATGACCCCGAAATTTTCAAAACGGTAGGCACATACGAAAAGGGTATCAAGGCTACTGTGACGGATAACAGCGGAAATGTGGGTGAGGGAAGTTTTACTGTTTTGGTTTACGATCCCGACAATACGGATGCTCCCACACTTCAACCCAAGGATGTAGAACCTGAAATCACTCTCAATACGGATGTTTCCACAATCAAGTGGGGCGATTATGTTGAGTGGGCGAAGGATTCTGACG
>CAZRYW010000016.1:0-19582 GCA_964604405.1 uncultured Oscillospiraceae bacterium | reverse complement strand
ATTTTTTATTTACACATTGTTTACAAACAGTATATACGCCGTAAAATATTAACATTTACAATCTAACCTATCATCTTGAAAGAAGTGTCGATATGAAAGAAAAATTTATGAGATTTATGCAAGGCAGGTACGGAAGCGACGAATTAAACATTTGCCTTTTGGTTTTGAGCATAGTTTTCATGCTCCTGTCTCCTTTTTGGCGAATGTTCTCTTCGCTTGCAACCGTTTTGATTATATATGCGTTTTTCAGAATGTTTTCCAAAAACATCTACAAACGTCGCAATGAAAATTTACGAGTCCTCCCGTATTTCAACTTTGTCAAAGCAAAGTTCAAAAACTTCGGCAAGGCAAAAATTTTCATGTGCCCCCGTTGCAAAAAAACGCTCCGCATCCCCAAGGGCAAAGGCAGTGTTACGATTCAATGCCCCTGCGGTGAAAAAATCAAGAGGAAGAGCTGATGTACGGCAGAATCATCGTCAATAAAAACGAATTAAAATTTCGAGAATTCGACGTATACCGTTCTTACTACTGCGGACTTTGCTCTTCTCTCGGCAAAAACGGATGTTCAAAATCAATGTGCCTTTCCTATGATTTGACTTTTCTCTCATTGCTTTTGAATTCTCTTTACGAAACCGAAACAACGGTTTCTCAAAAACGGTGCATATGCCATGTTTGCAAAAAACATCCCGAAGTTACTCACGCATACTCCGACTACGTTTCGGATATGTCGATTCTTTTGTCTTATTACAAATGTCTTGACGATTTTCACGACGACAAAAACCCATTAGCTCTGCTTTACGGCTTATCTCTAAAACCCGTCGTAAAAAAAATCGAGCAACGTTACAGCGAAAAATGCGAGCGCATACGCACTCTTCTCTCCGAGCTCTCCGTTGTTGAAAAAAGCGACTCGATAGAAGAAGCCGCCAATATTTTCGGCAAAATCACTTCGATTATCTTCACTCCCGAAAACGATATCTGGTACGACACGTTATCGTCCTTCGGTTTTTACCTCGGAAAATTCATTTATATAGCCGACGCCTACGAAGATATCGAATCCGATTTGAAAAAAAATCGCCCCAACCCTTTGAAAAAAATGTATCAAAGTCGAAAATTTGACAACGAATGTAGGACAATCCTCAATATGTATGCGGCGTCTGCCGCCGATGAATTTGAAAAACTGCCCATTATCGAAAATGCCGAAATTCTTCGCAATATTATTTACTCAGGCATATGGCAAAAGATTGAAGGAGTCAAAGAATGAAAGATCCCTATCTCGTCTTGGGTGTTTCCCGAGATGCAACAAACGACGAAATCAAAAAAGCATACCGTGCGCTTTGTCGCAAATATCATCCCGATGTAAACCGCGACAATCCCAACCGTGACGAATACAAACAGCGTTTCACCGAAGTCGGCGAAGCCTATCAGGCGATTATGGACGAAAGAAGCGGCAAAAAAGCAAACTACTCCGGTTATTCCGATTATTCCGGCTCTTCTTCATCCGCCAATTCGGATTCCCATATCCGTGCCGCCTCCGTTTATATACAAAGAGGATATTTCAAAGAAGCGCTGAACATTCTCAATTCCATGACCGACCGCCCCTCCATGTGGTATTATTTAAGTGCGGTCGCAAATGCCCGCATCGGCAATCTCATCATCGCAAGAGAACATGCCAAATCCGCCGTTTGCATGGAGCCTGGCAACTTGATGTATCAACGCCTTTATTCGTCCCTCTCGGGCAACGGCGGTTTTTACGAAGATTATACTCAAACAGGCACTTCATACGGCAGACAGTTCAATATCGACAGCGATTATTGTCTCAAATGCTGCGCTGCCAATATCGCACTCAACATTTGTTGCGGCAGCAGATTCTTTTGTTGCTGATTTATCGTTTCGACACGCAACTGCAAAGAGTGCCAAGGCAATCTTCGCAGTTTGTTATTTTTTATAAAGAATAAAGTGGTGATTTCTCGTGCAAGAGGCTTAAAGCCTCCTTAAATCACCACTTTCGGCGAGGCAATGCGATTCACCTCGCCGATTTTCTTTGGGAAACCTTCTTTCCCAAACCTTTCGCTGTTACATTTAAAATATGTTTATCGACAGTCTGAAAGCTCGAAAAATCGAGCTTTTTTGTATGGAAAAATTTATTTTGTTTCTTCTTCGTTTATCCAATCTTCGAAAAACATTCCCTCGTCGCTTCCCAAAGCATTGATATATTCGTTTCCGCTTTTGCCTCTGAAATAGAAAACGTCGTTTTCTATTTCTTTCACTTCAACCATGGTATCGGCAAAAAGCAAGAGCTGTGCCCCCTCTTTCATATCAATCTTATAAAGGGTCATCGTTTCCTGCTTGTTGTTGTCGGACTGATAGTACATCCATCTTCCTTTTGCCGCCACAACTTTTCCCGACCAAGTATTCTTTTTCATTGTTCCGTCGATTTTCATCTGCACAACGCCGTCTGTCGTATTCACGTACAAATATTCACCGAGTGCAAATATTTTATCCTCAATCGTATTTTCAACTTCGTACAACACGTCGCCGTCTGCGCATATCTTGCCATCCGATATCGAATATTCGACCTCGTTTTTAACAAGAGACTGTGTTCCGTTATTTAACACCGTTTCATTTTCGTCCAACACAACTCCCCGACAGCCGCAGCCCGACAAAAGCAATATAACAAAAACAACCGATACAATAACTTTTTTCACACTCCACCCTCCTCTTTATCAATAAAACAATGCATCCGCAAACGATTGCGCATCAAAAGGCTGCAAATCGTCAATACCTTCTCCTACCCCGACAAACTTGACGGGAATACCGAGTTTTTCACGTATTGTTATGACAATACCGCCCTTTGCCGTACCGTCAAGCTTTGTGAGCACAATGCCCGTAACCTGTGCCGCATTGTTGAATTCCTCAGCCTGATTTACCGCATTTTGACCTGTCGTTGCATCGAGCACAAGGAGTACTTCCTTTCTCGCTCCGGGAAGCTCTCTTTCTATCACTCGATAAATTTTTCCCAGCTCATCCATCAAATTTTTCTTGTTGTGAAGTCTTCCCGCCGTATCGCAAATCAACACATCCGCACCTTTGCTTCGTGCCGATACGCATCCGTCGAAAATAACCGCTGCGGGATCCGCACCCTCTTGCAATCTTACAATTCTGACATCGTTTCTTTCAGCCCAAATTTCGAGCTGATCCGCCGCTGCCGCACGGAAAGTATCCGCTGCCGCCAAAACGACTTCTTTGCCTTCCTTTTTGAGTCTCGATGCCAATTTGCCTATCGTCGTTGTCTTACCCACTCCGTTAACTCCGATTACGAGAATAACCGTAGGTTTGGTGTCGCAGTTGAGCTCGCTTTCGTCGCATTCCAAAATTTCCGCAACAATATCTCTGAGCTCTTTTTTAACCTCTTCCTCTTCGTGAAGATGCTTTTCCTTTACTCTCTCACGCAGTCTTCCGACTATTTCGATACTCGTCTGCGCACCCAAATCCGCCAATATAAGAGCTTCTTCCAGTTCGTCATAAAAATCGTCGTCGATTTTCTTAAAAGACTTGAAAACATCGCTTACCTTGTCGGATATCGAATTTCTTGTTTTTCCCAAGCCGTCACGAAGACGTGCGAAAAATCCTTTCTTCGCCTCGCCCTCATCCGCCTCGGATTGTGCCGAAGCTGTTTCTTCCGTAACAACCTCTTCAAGAGCTTCCGCTTCATCTTCTTTTACAGTCTCAACCGGTTCAACCGTTTCCGATGCTTCGAGGCTTTCTTCCGTTTCGTCATCTGTCTCTTCGAAAGCTTCTTCGAGAGCTTCTTCAACAATTTCTTCTTCGGCTTCCGCTTCTTCTGCGACTTTTACATCTTCGCCCGTCGTTTCTTCCGAGACAACAGCCTCGTCAATCTCCTCTTCCTTTTGAGGCTCTTCCGGTTCCTCTTGTTCAACCGTTTCGTTTTGAATTATTTCCTCGATATTTTCCTTTTCTTTCTTTTTCTTTTTCCAAAAAAGCATCCGACATCCTACCTTTCACCAATTTGTATTTTATACTTCTTCGTATTCTTTCACGTCCTGAAGCGACATGCTCAACAGCTTGCTCACGCCTTTTTCCTGCATCGTTACGCCGTAGAGCACATCAGCCGACTCCATCGTACCTCTTCTGTGAGTAATAACGATAAACTGCGTTGTGTCCGTATGATTATGCATATAGTTTGCAAATCTGTAAACGTTGATATCATCGAGTGCCGCTTCGATTTCATCGAGAACGACAAACGGAGACGGCGACACCTTCATGAGGGCAAACAACAGTGCAATCGCCGTAAGCGCTCTTTCTCCGCCCGACAAAAGATTTATCGAAAGAATCTTTTTTCCGGGCGGCTGTACCGAAATCTCGATACCGCTTTCCAAAATATTTTCCTTGTCCAACAGCGAAACCGACGCTTTACCGCCGCCGAACAACTCTTGGAAAATCTGTCCGAAATGATTGTTTATAACAACAAACTTTTCGGCAAATATATCACGCATGACAACCGTTATTTCACGAATGAGCTTTTCAAGACTGCTCTTTCCCTCTTCCAAGTCCTTTACCTGTCCCGAGAGGAATTCGTAACGCTCTTTGACTTCTTTGTACTCTTCGATTGAGTCCACGTTTACGTTTCCGAGTGCTCTTATTGCGCCTCTCAAAGACGAAATACGCTTCTGTGCCTCCGCTATCGACTCTACCGGAACATAACATTCCTTCGCCGCCGAATAACTCAGCTCGTACTCGTCCCAAAGCCTGTTGACTGCGTTTTCGATATTGTAATCAATCTTACTTGTCGCACTTTCGAGTCTTGCACTCTCGTTTTGGAGCGAATAAACCGTATCGTTCAGCCTTTTTATCTCATCTCTCAAAAATCCTACTCTCTCGTCGGTACCGCTCTTGCCCTGTGCCTGTGCAATCAATCTTGATTCTATTTCGGCAATCTTTTCGGCTGTTTTATCCGTTTCCAGACCTATCGCACGAATCTCTTCTTCCGTTCTGGCAATATTTCTTTCGATCATTTCTTTTGTGGAATTTTTCGCTTCGTTTTCCGCTTTGAGATTGTCGATTCTCGTTCTCGTAAGAGCCTGTCTTTCACGTATCAGATCAATATCCTTTTCAATGCCCGTAACAAGCATTTTCTTTTCGAATATTTTCGATGCCGATTCGTCTTTTTCCCTCATTGCCTCTCCGAGAGCCGCCTGCTTTTCCTCAAGGGAGTCTTCGGCTTCTTTAAGAGCAATCTTCGCATTCTCCTTTTCCGCCAGATATGCCTTTTTCAAGCTTTCGTTGTTTTCCGTTTTGTATGCTATTTCTTCTTTTTCGGCAAGCAATTTCTCAAGACGCATCTTCTCTTCGGCAAGTCTGTTTTCAATGGCGTTCTTCTCCGCCATAAGCCTTGATGATGCAATATCCTTTTCGTTCAAAAGATTTCTGGCATTTTCTTTTTCGTTCAAAAGTCGTCTTGCGTCATAGAGCAAATCTTCGATATCTTCTTCCGATTTTTCGCTGAGTTTTTCCAGTCTCTTAACCTCTTTTTTCAGCTCTTCGATTTCTTCGCCTCGTCCCAGCACGCTTGACGCACGATTCATGCTACCGCCCGTGATTGAGCCGCCCGGCTGAAAAACTTCGCCCGTCAGCGTAACTATCTTAAACTTGTAACGATAGGCTTTTGCAAGATGTATTGCATTGTCCTGAGTGTCCGTCACGACAACTCTGCCCAAAAGCCCCTCCACGGTATTGTCAAGGTAGCTTTCTCTTTCGACCAAATCCGCCGCAATGCCTATAACGCCTTTTTCGCTCATTACCTTTTTTTCATTGTCGAGTCTTCTCTTTTCCTGACTCGTCAACGGCAAAAACGTCACTCTTCCCAGCCTGTTTTCTTTCAAAAAGTTCACAGCCTGCTTTGCGGCTTCTTCATCGGGCACGACAACGTTTTGCATTGCACCTCCGAGAGCCACCTCGATAGCCGTAGAATACTCCTTCGGCACGCTTATGAGTTTTGACAAAATTCCCGTGATTTTCCCGGGGTATCTGCCCGACTTATGTGCGTTTATAAGGTCTTTTACGCTTCGCTGATAACCCTCAAGCGCTCTTTCCATTTCTTCAAGCATTCTCAGTCTGCCCTGCTTTTCGCCCATGAGGCTTGTCAATTTATTAAACTCTTCTTTTTTCTCTTCTGCGCTGCGGTTTTTTTCCGTTGCCTCAATTTCGGCATTTTCAAAAATTTTCCGTGCCTTTATCCTCTCTTCGGACGCCGCTTTCAAATCCTCTTGTAACCTTTCGGATTCCAACTCCAGTCTTCTTTCGTTATCCTTTGCGCCCGTCAAATCCGCTTCGATTGAAAAGCGTCTTGTTTCGATGCTTTCCTCCAAAACGTTCAAGCTGCTCATTTTGCTGTCCACATCCGCCAAAGCACGTTCGTTTTGTCTTATTTTGTTACGCACCTCTTCGAGAACAATGCCCTTTTTCGCCATTTCCTCGCTCACGGCGCTGCCCTCTTCTTCGAGCTTTAAAAGCTCTTCTCTCGTTTCGAGAAGCTTTTTCTTCACACTTTCTTCTTCCTCTGCGGATTTTTCAAGCGTATCGAAAGCTTCTTTCGTCAAACGCAAATTCGCCTCTTTTTCCGCTTCCAAACTCAATATATTGTTTTTGTAGTTTTCTATGTTGTTTTCGAGCAGCTTTATGTTATTTGTTCCGTTATTGTAACTTTCTCTCGTCTCTTCGAGTTCACGACGCAAATTCTCCGTTTTTTCGTCGGTTTCTTTCAAAAGAGCATAAAGCGAATCGCTTTCCTTTTCGGCATTTTCGAGATTGTTTTTTTCTTTTTCGAGATCCGATTGCACGTTTTTTATCAATTCTTCGTATTTTGCTTTTTCGTTTCTGTTCTTTTCGATAATATCAACCGATGTGCTGACCTCTATCCCTTTCAGCTCTTCTCTCAAATTAAGATATTTTCTCGCTTTCTCGCTCTGGCGTTCCAGCGGTCCCACTCTGCCTTCGAGTTCTTGCAAAACGTCACGCACTCTCACGAGGTTGTCTTCCGTTTTTTCGAGCTTTCTTTCGGCTTCTTCTTTACGATGACGGTATTTCGAAATTCCCGCCGCCTCTTCAAACACCTGTCTGCGGTTTTCGGCTTTTGCCGACAACAATTCGTCGATTTTACCCTGACCCACGACGCTGTAGCCCTCTCTGCCGAGTCCCGTGTCCATGAAAAGCTCATGAATATCTTTCAGTCTTACCTGAGCTCCGTTTATCAAATATTCGCTTTCGCCGCTTCGAAACACTCTTCTCGTTACGGCAATTTCATTGTATTCGGACTGAAAAAAGTGTGTCTCGTTATCAAGCACAAGCGTAACGGAAGCAAAAGAAAGCTGTTTTCTCTTTTGTGTACCGTTAAAAATAACATCCTGCATATTTCCGCTTCGAAGACTTTTCGCACTCACTTCGCCCATAACCCAACGAAGCGCATCGGATATGTTGCTCTTACCCGAGCCGTTCGGTCCAACAATGCCGGTAACGCCCTGCCCGACCTCTATCGTAACTTTATCCGCAAAGGATTTAAACCCCTGCATTTCTATTCGTTTCAAATACATTTATTTCACCCGCTTTAGGTTTTTCGCAGTTTTCTTCATTATATAACATATCTATTCTATTATAACAGAAAACACCCCGTCAATCAACAAAAACTTATTTTTTAAATACATATTGCCTCAACTTAAAAATAGTGTTATAGTCTAACAAAAGGGGGTTATATAAAATGATAAAGTTTGAAAACGGTTATTTCTATCTCGAAGGTAAAGATATCAGCTACATATTCCGCATAGGCAAGGGCGATTATTTGGTTCATTGCTATTTCGGACGCAAAATAAAAACACATCCCACCCAAATCGTTCCCGAAAGGTTCTATTGTTGGCACACATGGGGCGAAGACGGAGTCAAACTCGACGAAATTCCGCAGGAATGTCCCACTTACGGTCATACCGACCTTCGCCGACCTATGGTTTCTTTCGGCGAAAAAATGTCGGTTTTAAAATACGTCTCACATGAGATTTTTTCGGGCAAACAGCCCCTCGATTCTCTTCCGTCGTCGATTGATGCATCGGGTGATGCTCAAAGTGTCAAAATCACTCTTTTCGACTCGCTTAACAATATCGAAGTCAATCTTTTCTACACGGTTTTCGAAAGCATGAACACCATTGCCCGCCATGTCGAAATCACCAACAAGTCAGATTCCGATTTAAAAATAGATTCGTGCTATTCGATGAGCATCGACTTCGAACATTCCGATTTTTGCGAAACTCATTTTGCGGGCAGATGGGGATTTGAGCGTGAAAAAGTTACAAACCGTGTCGTTCGAGGCACACTTGATATCAACAATGCCCGAGGCGGCAGCGGTCATTTCATGAATCCGTATCTCATGCTCCACTCTCCCTCTGCCACAGAGGAAAGCGGAGACGTATATTCTTTCATGCTTGTTTATTCGGGCAATCACTCGACTCTTATCGACACAGACCAGCGTTGTCGCACCCGCGTCATGCAGGGAATCAATCCTTTCGGCTTTGAGTGGACTTTGAAAAAAGACCAAACCTTCACATCTCCCGAAAGTCTCATAACATTTTCACAAAACGGCTTCACGGGAGCCTCCCAAGCAATTCACTCTTTCATTCAAACAAATATTATACGAGGCTTTTGGAAAAACAAGCCCCGCCCCATCCTCATCAACAACTGGGAAGCAACCTATATGAACTTTGACGAAGAAAAAATCCTTTCCATAGCTTCACTCGCAAAGGATCTCGGCATAGAACTTTTTGTTCTCGACGACGGCTGGTTCGGCAAACGAAATTGGGACAACTGCTCTCTCGGAGACTGGGTGGTTAATTACGAAAAACTTCCCTCGGGTATAGACGGACTGAGCAAAAAAGTCAATGACTTGGGAATCAAATTCGGTCTATGGTTCGAACCCGAAATGGTTTCTCCCGACAGCGATTTGTACCGTGCTCATCCCGATTGGGCAATCCACGTCGAAAATCTTGTCCCGGGCGAATCACGCAATCAGCTTGTGCTGGATTTATCCCGAAAAGAGGTCTGCGACTATATCATCGACAGCGTTGTATCGATTTTAAAAAATGCCGATATTTCATATGTCAAGTGGGATTACAACCGCTACATCACCGATATGCCCCGTCTCGGTTACAATCACGAGTACACACTCGGAATGTACTATGTTACCAAATCCATCACCGAAGCCGTTCCCGAAGTTCTTTTTGAGGGGTGCTCCGGCGGAGGCGGACGTTTTGATGCGGGAATCCTTTGTTATATGCCCCAAATTTGGACAAGCGACAACACCGACCCCATCGAACGAGTCTTTATCCAATACGGCACAAGTTACGCCTACCCTCCCTCTACCATGGGTTCGCACGTTACGGCATCGCCCAACCACTACACCGCACGCCGTCCGAGCATGAAAACACGCGGCGACATTGCGCTTTCCGGCAATTTCGGTTATGAACTCGACATCACCACTCTTCCCCAAGACGACTTGGACGAGATTAAAAAGCAGGTTGCCGAGTGCAAAAAGCTCCGCTCCCTTGTGCAGTTCGGCGATTATTACCGTCTTTCGAATCCTTTTGAAGAAAACATCGGTTCATGGCAAATTGTATCGCACGACAAATCCGAAAGCTTTTTCTGTGCCGCACGTATTTTGTTCAAATCAAACGTTTATTTTCCCATAATCAAGCTCCGAGGTCTCGAAGAGGGCGCTCTTTACAAGGACGAATATTCCGACCGCGTATATTCCGCCGACGAGCTCATGTATCGAGGTCTTTTCGTCGATTTTCCCCACGGCGATTTCGCCACATATACAATGCACCTTAAAAAATTATAAAATTTTTCAAAAAAGACTGGATTTTTCTTTTGAAAAGGTGCATAATATACATAATTTATACATAGGAGATGTTTTTACATGGAACTCAAATTGACAAAAACAACTGCCCCCAAGGCAAAACCCGTCGATGAATCCAATCTTCCGTTCGGCAAGACCTTCACCGACCATATGTTGATTATTGATTATACAGAAGGCATAGGCTGGCACGACGGACGAATCGTTCCCTACGGCCCCATCGAAATGGATCCCGCAACAACAACTCTCCACTACGGTCAGGCTGTATTTGAGGGTCTCAAAGCTTATCGCTGCCCCGACGGAAAAATCCGCATGTTCCGTCCCGATCGCAACATGGCTCGTCTCAACACATCCAACGATCGTTTGTGTATTCCTCCCATCGACGAAGAAGAATTCACAAAAGCCGTTATGGAGCTTGTCAACGTTGACCGTGACTGGGTGCCCTCCGCTCCCAACACTTCTCTTTACATTCGTCCTTTCATTTTCGCAACCGACGTATTTTTGGGTGTTCACCCCTCTTCCACATACAAATTCATGGTTATCCTTTCGCCCGTAGGTCCCTACTACGCCGAAGGTTTGAACCCCGTTAAAATTTATGTCGAAGACGAATATGTTCGTGCGGTACGAGGCGGCATGGGCTTTGCCAAAGCCGCAGGCAACTACGCCGTATCTCTCAAAGGTCAGGTTGTAGCTTCCGAAAAAGGCTATTCTCAGGTTCTCTGGCTTGACGGTATCGAACGCAAATACATCGAAGAAGTCGGCGCAATGAACATTTTCTTCAAAATCAACGGCGAAGTTGTCACACCTATGCTCAACGGCTCAATTCTCCCCGGCATCACACGTGACAGCGTTATCAATGTTTTAAAGAGCAAAAACATCCCCGTCAGCGAAAGACGTATTTCCATCGACGAAATTATCGAATCTTACGAAAACGGCACATTGGAAGAAGTTTTCGGCACAGGTACAGCCGCAGTTATTTCTCCCGTGGGCGAGCTTTGCCACAAGGGCAAAAAAATGGTTATCAACAACGGCGAAATCGGCGAAGTTTCTCAAATGCTCTACGACACAATCACAGGTATTCAGTCGGGAGTTATCGAAGATACTTTCGGTTGGACAAGAGTTGTCGAATAATATTTTCATATTTTATAAGTCGCTCGGTCGATTCGATTGCCGAGCGACTTTTTTGTATATTATCACAAAAAATTAACACTTTTTCATCATGTTTATTGTAGACATTTTCGCAACAATATGGTATCATTATTTTGAATGATTGTGTGTTTTATCGCACGTTATTATTAATTATATTAGGAAGATGACTATGAAAAATATATACAAAAAAGGACTATCCTTTCTTCTTGTTTTATCGTTTCTTCTTTCGCTTTGTCCTCTATCCGTGTTTGCTTCGGATAACAATCTCGTTTCTTTCGGCACCTTCGAGTCCGACGACTCCGAGAGTGTGTGGATAGGCGGAATAAGAGATTCCGTTGCCGCATACGAGGGCAATTGGGGTTTGCAGGTAATCAATCCGTTCGGAGACATTCATTCGTCTTACGGTCATATTTTGGAGTATTCCGAGCGTATTCATCTTGAAGAAGGCAAGTTTTACACTTTCTATGCATACGTTTCCAACCCCATGGGCGGCGACACCACTCCCACGGCACAGGCTTATTTGGGACGCAACGGCGACGAGCTTTATATCGACATCGATTCCGTAGGCTCCGATTACACTCTCGTGTCTGCATCGTTTATGGCAACCGAAGACGAAGACCCGACTTTGATTATATCATTCAACGGCGGTGACTCCGATATCGGATTTTCAATCGACTCCGTTTCGATTGTTCCCGAAACCCGCACTCCGTCCTACACCCGCATTTCGGGGCCGTCATCGGTTTTCATTCCCGAAAACGGTCATTCGGATTATCTTTTTTCTCTGACAACATATGACTCCGATGATCTTCCCATCAATATTTTGGCAAGCTCACTCAGCGTTACAACCGAAAATCTTCCCGAGGGTGTTCTGTTCGACACTTCCACGGGACGGCTTCGTGTTTTGCCGACGGCTCATGCCGATTGCGAATTCACCATAACCGCTTCGGCAGTTATCGGCAACAAAATCGAAACCGATTCCATCCGTGTTGTCACAACAAAAAATTTGCTTTCCGACCCGTCGTTTGACAACCCGTCAAATCTTTGGAGCTCGGACGACTCGCTTTCTTATACCGACGGTTATCTTTCGCTTTACGCATCACGCAGCGGCGAATGGGGACAATACGCTTCCGTCAGCTATACAAAACAGCTGCTTTTGCTCGAAGGATACATGTACGTGTTCCGTGCCGACGTAAAAAGCGACGAAGAGTATTCCGCATCCCAAGTTTATATTTCCAACCTCTCGTTCGCTCAGTCGGGTTATGCCGAAATCAACGTAACGGGAGTCGGCGGAAAAACGGAGCGTGTCACAAGTGCGTTTTTGATTGAAGACACCGGTCTTTACGACCTCACTCTCAATTTCTACGCACCGAGCGACAGACCTGTTTATATCGACAACGTATTTTTGGGAGTCGAAGAAGCTTCTCCCTCTTCCGTTTCGATTCATGCTCCGGGCAACATTCAAATTCCGTCCGAGCAGACGATTCTTCCCTGTTATGCCAACGTTCTCAACCAATTGGGCGAAATAATGGACGATTGCGAGCCTCGACTTTCAATCTCTCCTCAAGGCAACGGGGTTTATCTCGAAAACGGTGAAATCATCGTTCTTCACAATGCAAAATCCGGCGAATACACAATTTGTGCCGAATATGCCGATATCAAAAGAGAGCTTTCCATCAGCATTTCCGACAACGCCATCGGTGACGGCGGTTTTGAAGAAAAAGAAGCAAACGAATGGTGGACAGCTTCCGACGGCAGTATCTTCTCCATCATAGATTATGACGGCGACAAAGCCGGTCACATCTATTCTCCCGACAAAGAGTGTCTCGTTGTGAACAACTCCTACATGGAGCTTATCGGCGGCGAATATTATGTTTATTCCGCAGCTGCGGGTTTCGGCGAGGGCAGCGTCACGGCATTTATCGCGGACGCTTACACGGGCGAGTATATTCCTTTCGCACAATACGACCCGTTGGAAGATACCCGCATACCTTTCAGCGTTGACGAAACAGTTGTCGGACGACTCGTCCTTCACATAAAATCCGATAATTTCGTCGGTTTGATTTTTGACGACATTTCAATCATTCCCGCAGAGCTTTCGGCAACTGATATAGTTGTGACGGGTGGCGAATACGGCGACTTTTTAAAAGGCGGTTACACATACGTAAACAACATGACCGACGAACCCGATGCCGATATTTCCGCCACAAGATGGTACATCTCCTCTTCCTATGACGGACGTTACGAACCTATCGGTATTCCCAACCAAAACTATCTCGAATTCACCGAAGATATGGTCGGTCAGTACATCGTTTTCGAGGTAACTCCGATATGTGCGTATACGGGAGTTGTCGGCGATTCTCTTCGTTCTCTTCCCGTGCACATTGCCGGTGATATCGCACTTGACCCCGACAGCGATATTCCTCTTTCGCAAATGACTCCCGTCGAGCTTGAGGCTACGTCGGAGCATCACTACATTGACATCACATCGCATTGGTGCGAAGGCATGATAGCATCGCTCTCCGCAGCGGGTGTTGTATCCGGTCGCACGTACAATCGCTTTGCTCCCGATACCTACGTCACTCGAGGCGAATTTGCCGCAATGGTGGCACGTGCATTTTCTCTCGTTTCGATGCCTTATTCCGATTGTTTTGACGATGTTTCTTCCTGCGACTGGTACGCAGGCTGGATCGAAACATGTTACAGACGAGGCATTATAAAAGGCGTTGATACCAAAACATTTTTGCCCGACAAACCCATTACCCGAGAAGAAATGGCAACTTTAATCTACCGAGCCTACCTTCTTGCGGGCGGTCAAATGCCCTACGAACTCGACCTGAGATATTACGATGCTTTCATGATAAGTCCCTGGGCTTACGAAAGCGTTAAAACCTGTACAAATCTCAATATTTTGACAGGTATCGACTCCAATCTCTGCAAGCCTCAGAGCAACGCAACAAGAGCCGAAGCGGTGGCAATGATTTACCGCACATTAAAAAGTTTTTAATTTTATATTAACATAAAAAAGAAAGGACAAACAAAATGAAAAAATTTGTTTCATCAACACTTGCCGCATTTATGGCATTTTCGGGAGTGTCTGCTCTCGCCGACGGAGTGAGTGTATCTTTAAACGGAGAAATCATCACAGACAAAGCCTATCACAAAGGCTGGACGACGTTCGCACCTTTGGGCGAGCTCGACGGTTCTTCCTCTCAGGACGAAACCGCCATCCGCAACTATTTCGAAGACAAAGGCAGCTTTGTCGGTTGGGATCAGGAAAATCAAACCGTAATGGTTTCCGAAAACATATTCGGCAATTACTATCGCCTTGTCAACAAGGCAACAGGTAACGTAATCGTTGCCGAAGACCACAACCGCGAAAATCTCGCCAACATAGTAACCGAGCCTTACGATTACTTCAATCGTGACCAGATTTTCCGTTACGCAAAAATTGACGATGATTACGGCTATTTTGTGAACATGCTTTCATCAAGAAGCCTCGATGTTCCCGATGCCAAAACAGATGACGGCGTACAGCTTATTCAATACACCTACTATTCCAACACACAGCAAAAAATGAAACTCACGTCCGCAGGTGACGGCTATTACACAATTTCGCCCCAGCATTGCGATATGTACCTTGCCGAAAAAGACGGCATGGTTGTACAGTCTTCCGACAACACAAGCGATGAGTCAATGTGGAAATTGGAATTTGTATCATATCCCATCTTGTCTTCTCTTTCTTCGAGCGAAGGCTACAAGCTTTTGGACGAAAGATATCAGCGTGCCGCAGACGAATACTTCACGGACAAAATCTGGATTACCCAGCAGGCAATGGCAAACGCCGAAAACACTTTCGCAAAAGCCGATTATATGAATCTTTCCGCCGAAGAACAGGCAAATCTTATCAAAGACTGCCTTACATACACAGCAAGCTATCAGGTAGGCGGCACACTTGCTTCCGACCATATCGCAAACTACAAAATCGTCAAGAAAACATATGAAGAATCTTACGACATCTGGCGCGGTCACATGTGTCCCTGCTGGCTCTACGAGGTTGAAATGGACGGCGACAGCGAAGGTCAGGTTCACAAATTCACATTTGTCAGCAACGAAGAAGACGTTCCCATGGTAGAGCGTTCGATCGAAGCTATCGCAAGAACTCCCTATGCAATTCGTCAGTATGTTCACACTCTTTACTGGAAAGCCGGCGACGGTGCAAACAGCTTCAACGGCGGCGGCAACTCCATCTGGATCAGACTCAACTACGAACCTTCGACAAGTCAGCAGATTACAAGCACTCTTTGTCACGAACTCGGTCACATCTTAGACTCCAACGTTCTTCCCAACAACGATGTTTGGAGCTATGCCGAAAGCCTCGATGCAATTCCGATTTCGGGTTACGGAGCTTCCAACCAGGCTGAAGACCTTGCCGAATTTAACAAGCTTTACTTTATGAGCCGAGATACCGATGCATTCGAACATCTCGAAGAAATCTATCCCAACCGCTTCAAGGTTCTCTCCGGTATGCTCTACCGTGCCGACAAGGAATATTTTGCAGACCTTGCCCCCTACGAAGCATACATCACCGAGATTGAAGAAATTCTCGCAAAGAAAACCGCAGGCAGTATCGCCTCCGAAATCGACGACAGCTACTACTATACCGTTAAGGATAAAGAAACAGGCAAAGTTTGGACAGTAACCGATGCGTCTCTCGAAAACGAAACTCCCGTTATCTTGGCAGACTACGAAGAAGGCAATGCCGCACAGCTTTTCTCAATCGAAAAAACGGCAGACACAATTCGTTTCTTCGCAAAGCATTCGGGTTCGTCCCTCCAGCTTGACGACTCGGGTCTTCCCACGAAAACCGTCAACCAGTACGGTGGCACATGGGCAATCAACGAACAGTTCGCAGTATACGAAAAAGACGGCGGCTATACGTTCGAAAGTGCGAGATATTCTCTTTCCATGCTTGTAAAGGGTGACAATCTCGTTTCGGGAATCGAAGATCACGGTAGCGTATTCGTGCTCGAGCCCATCGAAAAAAACACAAGTAACCTTGACTACACAATCTCGGTCAACGGCACGGATAAATATCTCGGTGCAACCGACGGTGAAAATTACATGACTCTCACCCTCTCCGATGAACCTGCCGAATGGAAAGTAAAAGAACTTTCCGACGGAGTTTACACCCTCACTTACACCAAAGAAGGTACACTCGTCGATATTCTCGACCTTTCGACGGAAGAAGGCAAGATTGCGATTTTATGGAGTGCGACAGGTGCCGACAACCAGATGTTTACAAAAGAAGACGTTGACGGCGGCGTAATGTTCAAGGCAGTTCATTCGGGACTTTACCTCACCGCAAATTCCGACGGCACCATCACACAAGAATCCAAAGACGCAACAAAAAATCAAATTTTCACAATTACATCAGCCGAATAATCCAATCAAAAAAAACACAGTCACCTTCGTGCGACTGTGTTTTTTTCACGCAAATTCTTTTTCTTTGCAATAATCGAGTACCGCTTCCATCTCTTTCGATACCCACTTGTTTTTATGATAGAGTAGCTGTTTCCAAACCTCTATCTCCACATCTTCAACCGTTATATATCTCAATTCGCCTTTTTTCACTCTTTCTTTCGTGACATAATCGGGCAAAAGACCGATTCCGACCCCCTGCTTTAAAATTTCGCATATAATATCCGTATTTCCCGTTTCGAGTATCGGCGTAATTTCAAGTGATTTTTCGCTCAGTTTTTCTTCGAATATTCTCGTGTAGCTCATTCCTTTTTCCGTCAGCACAAAAGGATAACCCACCAGCTCTTCAATCCTTGCACATTCCTTTACTTCGCTTGTTGCCCCCGTCACAAAATGTACGCCTACCCGCTCTTCTTTTTCGATAATATAATCCTCGTTATATATATGACTGTCCAACGTCAAAATCATATCAACCTCATTATGATCCACCATTTTCAGCATTTCTCCCGTTCCCGCTTCGGTCACTTTGAGTGTGATGTTCTTGTGCTGTTTGTAAAACGGTGCAAAATTTTCAGCCAACATGTTTTTGCACAGGCTCGACGCCGTCGCCAATGCAACATGACCTGCCGCTTCAGCCTCCGACTCCATCCCCTCTTTGAGTTCATCCGTCATTTTTTTTACGTTATGAGCATATTTCAACAGTTCTTTTCCTCTTTTCGTCAAGCTGACCGAATGATTGATTCTGTCAAAAAGCTTGCAATCAAGTTCTTTTTCCAGTTGCTTTATTTGAAAAGATACCGTTGACTGCGTATAGCCCAAAACCTCGGCTGCTTTGGTAAAGCTGTTAAGTTCCGCCACATATATAAACGTGGTCAAATTTTTTATATCCATGTCGCACCTCATCAATCGAATTTTTCGATTGTTAAAAGAAATATTATTAATTTGACTTATTATTGTTTATAGTATATACTTAAACTGTTGCAATTTCAACAGAAAGGGACAGGAAAATGGAAATTTTTAAAAAAATAATTGATTTCATCTACTACATTTTTTCGGATGCCAACTTCATCACGTTCACACTTCCGAACGGATTTTCCGTCGGCATCCCGCTTTTGGCGATTTTATTAATCCCCACGGGCATTTATTTCACATGCAAGACAAAATGCCTCATCGTCCGCTTCTTCCCCGAAATGCTCCGTCTTACGACCGAGAAAAAAGCTTCCGATGACAAAAACGGTATTTCGGGATTTCAGGCACTCATCGTATCCACCGCAACAAGAGTCGGCATGGGCAACCTCTTGGGTGTTGTTGCGGCAATTGCGTTCGGCGGTGCGGGCAGTATTTTTTGGATGTGGGTTACGGCACTTTTGGGCACTTCCACAGCCTATATCGAAGCGACTCTCGCCCAGCTCCATAAAGAAAAAGACCCTCTCTACGGCGGCTATCGAGGCGGTCCCGCATACTATATTCACAACCTTTTCGCAAAGCCTCACAACAAGAAAAAGTCAGTCATTGCAATTTTGTTTGCAATCAGCGCACTTTTGTGTTGGGGCGGTATCAGTCAGGTTGTCGGCAACAGCGTAGCCTCCGACCTCAACTCGACCTTCGGCATACAGCCCATCGTGACCGCAATCGTGCTCACTTTGATATGTGCCGTTATCGTTCTTCGCAAAAACACAACCGTCAAAGTTTTGGATATCATCGTTCCCATCATGGCAGTTGTATATTTTGCCGCAACGATTATATTTATGGTCATCAACTATCAAGCTATCCCCGCTGTATTTGAACGCATTTTTGCCGAAGCATTCGGTCTCCGTCAGGCAGTCGGCGGTACTTTGGGTTCAATCATTTCAATGGGTGCACAGCGCGGTCTCTTCTCAAACGAAGCAGGTAGCGGCTCCGCTCCCTGTGCAGCTGCCGCAGCCGATATCGACAATCCCGTAAAAGGCGGTCTTTTGCAGTCTTTCGGCGTGTTTATCGACACCATCGTTATATGCACCTGTACTGCAATGCTTGTTCTCATTGCAAATCCCACCCACTCATCCGACCCTTCCGTTATGCTCAACGAATCAATGCACTTCCATATGGGTTATGCGGGCGAAGTATTCATGTCGGTAATTCTTTTCCTCTTCTGCATATCGACACTCTTGGGCGTGCTCTTCTATGCGAGAAGTAACGTAGCCTACCTTTTCGGCGACAACTGGACAAGTCAAACTCTTTATAAGGTTTTTGCACTCTTTATGCTCTTTACGGGTTGTCTTTCTTCTGTTGCCGACACATGGCATCTTGCCGATATCGGAATCGCACTTATGACGGTATTTAACCTTATGGCGCTCTTCCCCATGGCCAAAGAGCCGCTCCGTATGCTCAAAGAGTATAAAAGCATAAAAAAATAATTGATTTTAACTGCCTTTCGGAATATAATTAATCCGAAAGGTGGTTTTATTTTATGAAAGTTTTACTTATTAACGGCAGTCCTCACAAAACAGGCTGTACATATACCGCACTCTCAACTGTTTCCGATTCTTTAAACGCCGAAGGCATCGAAACCGAGATTATCAATGTTTCCGACACCGCCTCCGGTTGCATGGGTTGCGGCTACTGTTTCAAAATGGGTAAATGCGTCAATGACTCCGACAGCGTCAATACTGTCCTTTCACGTCTTGATGAGTTTGACGGTTTTGTTTTCGGATCTCCCGTTCATTATGCTTCCGCATCCGGTGCAATCACGTCTTTTATGGACAGACTTTTCTATTCGGGTTCAAAAAGCCTTCGTTTCAAACCGGGTGCCGTTGTCGTATCCGCTCGTCGAGGCGGCACAACCGCAGCTTTAGACCAGCTCTCAAAACATTTGTCAATATCACAAATGCCAATCGTCTCCTCGTCTTATTGGAACATGGTTCACGGCTCAACACCCGAAGATGTTTTAAAAGACGAAGAAGGCATCCAGACAATGCGTACTTTGGGCAAAAACATGGCATGGCTTTTAAAATGTATCGAACTCGGCAAAAACAACAATCTTCCCCATCCCGAGCCCGAAGC
>CAZRYW010000015.1:0-20356 GCA_964604405.1 uncultured Oscillospiraceae bacterium | reverse complement strand
ACTTTTGGCTAAGGAGGTTTATTGGTATGGCAAAGTGTGATGTATGCGGTAAGGGCGTAACATTCGGCATTCAGGTGAGCCACTCTCATCGTCGTTCTAACAGAACATGGAAGGCTAACGTGAGAACAGTAAAAGCCCTTGTTAACGGTACTCCTAAGACTCTCCATGTATGCAGCCGTTGCCTTCGCAGCGGAAAGATTGTTCGCGCTATATAAGCGAATTTTGCGAGAGAAACAAAAAGCGAGAGGATTCCTCTCGCTTTTTTGTTTCTCTTACGTATTCAATTTTTTAAGGCGGTGTTTAAGGTGTTTAAAATCAAAAGGTTTTGTTTTCTGTTTGTTTTGACCGCAATTCTTTTTTCGTCTTTTCCGTCAATTGCCGCACCCGAATACGACTATGACGAAGAAGGCGCATACAGAGAATGTTGCACCCTCTATCCCGATTTTGTGGACAAGGTCAAAAGCGAAGGCGTCAGCGACAAACAGCTTCTCAATTTTGTAAAAAGCGTCGAAAACGAAATTGTCAAAACGGGTGATTTTCTGACTGTCGAAAATTTCGATACGCTCATGTTCGATTCGTTCAAATCCGCTTTCAACAAACGTGCCAATATATCTGTTCGTGATGCGCTTGCAAAAGCATACCCCGAATCCGTTACCGAAGCGATGAGCGGCAACATCACGGACGAATTCATGCCTATTTACACAACCGTCAAGCGGTTTCTTTTCGGGGACAAATCTCCCGTCATCACCGTTTCTCAAAACTCTGACGGCATCTTCGTTCACAGCGTCAACATCCCCTCGGGTGCAAAAGTCATCGTCAGCATATATTCACCCTCGGGTATTCACCTTTTGTCCCGCATCAATCCGCAAGGCGGCATAACGGGCTCTTTTGAAGCAGGCTCCACAGTCAAAGTGTTTGTCTGGGACTCATCGCAATCTCCGATTTGCGATGTCACCATATTTAAATTATAATCGACAACAAACTGCAAATCTTGCCTATGGCAATCTTCGCAGTCTAAAACCCCCTGTTTTTAGCAAACAGGGGGTTTTATCATAGATTCGGGTATAAAATTTTATATATTTTGCGATACAATTCTATTTTTTTCACATGATTTTTCGTTTCCTCATACGGAATATTGTCGAGTTTTTCTCCGTCTGCGGAATAACGTTTGTCCGCAAGCCACTCTTTGACTCTGCCCTCGCCCGCATTGTATGCCGCAATCGCAAGGGTTTCGTCTTGGTTAAAAATATCAAGCGTTCGTCTCAAATAGCAGCATCCGAGAGTGATGTTTATTGTCGGGTCATACACATCGGAGTCGTTCAATTCGATTCCCATCTTCCGTGCGCAAAATTCCGCCGTTTCATCCGTCAGCTGCATCACGCCCTTGGCGTTTTTCGACGATGTTGCATCGCAGTCAAAATTGCTTTCCGCTTTTATGAGTGCCGTTACGAGATACGGGTCGATATCCATTTGCTCGCTGCAAAGTCGTATCGAATGTGTATACCGCAACGGGTATATGACGTACAACATCGCCACCGCCGTGCAAAGCAGCGTGACAAGCACAATCATCGCTATCGTTTTTCCGAAAATTTTCATTCTGCGTTTTCCTTTCGAGGAGCTTTTTATTCGTCACGTATTGTTTGGAAAATTTCTATCACACGTCGGTTCAGATTTTCGACGTTACCGTTGTTCAATATCACAAAATCAACTCCGTGCGCATACTCTGCGTCACTCGGCTGTGATGCAATGCGTTTAAACGCCATTTCTTCCGTCAAAAAATCACGTTGCATAATTCTCTTGACTCTCTGCTGTTGAGGTGCTACCACGGCAACTACAAAATCGCAAAGATTTTTCAGTCTTGTCTGTTTCAAAACAGCCGCATCTATGGCGATTATCTCGCTGTATGATTTTTTGAGTGTTTTTTCTATTTCGTCAAATATCTTTTTGTGTGTTATCACATTGAGCGTTTCGAGTGCTTCGGGCGACGAAAACACAAGCTCTCCGAGCTTTTTTCTGTCGAGAGTTCCGTCGGGTGCTATATATTCATGTCCGAAAGCAACTTCAATCTCTTTCAAAACGTCTTTGCGCGTTGTCACTGCGTGACCCACCTCGTCCGCATCTATAATCTCCGCACCCATCGAAGACAAAAGCTTGCACACCTGACTCTTACCGCTTCCCGAGCCTCCCGTTATTCCCAATACCAATCTGCCTTTCATATCGCACCATCCAATCACTTTGTGTCATACCAGCTCTTGCCGCTTTTCACATCCGTAATAAGCGGAACTGCGAGCTTGACCGCATTTTCCATTTCTTCTTTCAAAATTTCGCACACCTTGTCGGTCTCGTTTTCTGGAACTTCCACAATCAGTTCATCGTGCACCTGCATAACGAGACGGCTGTCGGGGCTTTTTTCTTTTAACGCATTGTAAACTCTTATCATCGCAATTTTTATGATATCCGCCGCACTTCCCTGAATCGGCGTGTTCATCGCACACCTTTCGCCGAAAGCCACCAAATTGCGATTTTTTGCTTTGAGTTCGTCAATATATCTTCTTCTGCCGAAAATCGTCGTCACATATCCGTCTTCCTTTGCTTTTTCAACGGTTTTTTGCATATAGCTTCTGACGCCCTCATATTTTGTAAAATAACTTTCTATATATTCTCTTGCATTCTTAACGGAAATCTTCAATTCTTTGCTCAGCCCGAAATCGCCCTGTCCGTAAATAATTCCGAAATTAACCGTCTTTGCCGCCGAACGCATTTCGTCCGTCACAAGAAAATCCGGTACGTTAAAAACCTGCGATGCCGTCATGCGATGTATATCCACATCGTGCAAAAACGCGTCCGTCATGTTTTCGTCTCCCGATATGTGCGCCAAGACCCTCAACTCAATTTGCGAGTAGTCGCCGCCGACAAGACGATATCCGTCTTTTGCCACAAACATTTTTCGTATTTCTCTGCCGAGCGAAGTTCTTGTCGGAATATTTTGCAAATTCGGTTCTGCGGAGCTTAGTCTTCCCGTTTGAGTAATCGTCTGATTAAGCGTCGAATGAATTCTTCCGTCCGATGCAATAACCGGCAAAAGTCCGTCCGCATACGTGCTTTTGAGTTTCATCAGCAGTCTGTATTCGCCTATCAGGTCGATTATTTCGTGTTTGCCCGAAAGCTTTTCGAGCACCTCGCTGTCCGTAGAATACCCCGTCTTGGTCTTTTTTACAACAGGCAGTCCCATTTCTTCGAACAATATAACTCCCAGCTGCTTTGTGGAATTTATGTTAAATTCTTTTCCCGCCATAAAGTATATGGCACTCTCCAAAGCTTTCAGCCTTTCTCCGAGCATATCGCCGAAATCTTCCAAGGCCTTGCGGTTTACCGCAAAGCCCTCAGTTTCCATGCTGTACAAAACTTCTCCGAGCGGAAGCTCTATATCGAAAAGCAGTTTTTCCTGATTTCTTTGTTTTATCACATCCATTTGCTTTTCGTACAGCTTCGGCAAACTCGTCACATTCGCACCGAGCAAATAATCAAAGCAAAGGCTTGACAAATCATAACTTTTTTCGGACGGATTTATAACATACTGTGCAAGGGCAAAATCATAATATTTGCCTCTCATTTCGATTCCTTTTTCAAAAAGCTTATGTTTTACCGTCTTGTAGTCTATCGTCAATTTCTCGATTTTTTCGTTTTCGAATATATCTTTCATTTCTTCCGCCAAAGCAGTATATGCCCCGTCAAGATAAAAGATAACGTTTTCCTCCGTCAATACGAAAAAAAGCTTTTCGCTCTCTTTGAGCGTTTTCAAAACGTCCTCTGTCGCATTTTTGTACTCGGGCTCTTCGTTTTTCTGCGTTTCTTCGATTCCGAGACGGTCGGCAAGCTTTTTCATTTCAAGTTCATCAAGCTTCATGAGAAGCTTTTCGTTGTCAAACGGAGCTCTTTCGGCTTCTTCAAAATCAAACTCAAGTGGCATATCCCGCACAATTGTCGCCAAACGGCGGCTCATGTACGCATCGTCTTTTCCGTCAATCAGCTTCTGTCTTTGCGCTTTTTTTATCATGTCGGAATCAATGTTTTCGTAAAGCTGCTCCAGCGAATGAAAGTTTTCAATCAGGGCAAATGCCGTTTTTTCGCCTATTCCGCTCACCCCGGGAATATTGTCGGAGCTGTCGCCCATGAGTGCTTTCACGTCAATGAATTCTTCGGGCGTAACATGATATTTCTCGCAAAACGCCGTTTTGTCAAAATCTTCAACCGTTGTTTGTCCCATCCTGGTCGTCGTAAGCAAAATATGCGTCTTGTCGCTTGCAAGCTGCAAATCGTCCTTGTCTCCCGTCACGATAACGCATTTAATATCTTTCTCTTCGCACATCGACGCAACCGTTCCTATGATATCATCCGCTTCAAACCCCTCCGCCGAAAGCATTTTTATGTTCATCGCCGACAAAAGTTCTTTCAAATGAGGCATTTGTGCCGCCAAATCATCGGGCATACCCTTTCTCTGTGCTTTGTATTCCTTGTATTCTTTATGTCTGAAAGTCGGTGCTTTAAGGTCAAACGCAACAATCAAATAGTCGGGTTTAACCTCCTCTGTATGCTTCAAAAGAATATTCATAAATCCGAAAATTCCGTTCGTGGGAATACCGCTTTTTGTCGAAAGCGGTCTGACACCGTAATATGCACGGTTTACTATACTGTTTCCGTCGATTATCATCAAAGTTTTCATTTATACTCTCCTAACGCAAACTTTCGCTCTTTTAATTCATGTTTCTTTGGTAATTATACTATTATTTTAACTCTTCTTCAAGTTTTTTCTCAATTATATGGAAAAAACTCTTGCATTTGTACAAAAATGATGGTATAATCAACTTGTATTTGGGAAAGAGTGGGCAAAAGTCCACTCTTTTGTATTGTCGGAGGTGGAATATATGGCAAAAAACGAAGCTCTTCTGGAAGAAATCGCCGCACCCGTCTGCGAAGAATTCGGCGTTTACGTGTACGAATGTGAGTACAAAAAAGAAGGCGGCGAGTATTATCTCAGACTTTTTATTGACAAAGACGGCGGAGTAACCATTGAAGATTGCGAAAATGTCAGCCGAAAGGTTAACGAAAAGCTCGATGCTCTCGACCCTATCAAGGAAGCGTACATTTTTGAGGTTTCCTCACCCGGTATGGATCGCAAGCTCACACGCAGCTGGCATTTCGAAAAAGTGCTCGGCGAAGATGTCGATGTAAAGCTTTTCGCTCCCATCGAGGGAAGCAAAGCTCTCACCGGTACTCTCACCGCTTATGACGACGACACCGTCACTCTCATCATCGGCGAAAAAACAATCACAATAGAAAAAAGCAAGGCTTCATCAATAAGACTTGCGATTAAATTTTAATCATGTTACGGAAAGGGGCTAATAACAGCATATGAAAGCAAACAGAGAACTTATCGAAGCTTTGGAAGCTCTCGAAAAAGAAAAAAATATTTCCAAAGAAGTTATGTGCGAAGCTTTGGAAACAGCACTCATTACAGCCTACAAGAAAAACTACGGGCCCAACTACATCTGCTATGCGACGGTTGACAGAACAACAGGCGCCATGAAAGTATGGGCTGAAAAAGAAGTTGTCGAAGAAGTTTTCGACGACTCCACAGAGGTATCGTTGGAAGAAGCAAGAGCCATCTCCGTTCGTTACGAGATCGGCGACAAGGTTGAATTTCCCGCAGATCCCGCATCGTTCGGACGTATTGCGGCACAGACAGCAAAACAGATGGTTGTTCAAAAAATCCGCGAAGCCGAAAGAGGACACGTATTCATGCAGTTCTCCGACAAGGAAAACGACATTTTGACAGGCAAAGTTGTCAAGGTTGAAAAACGCGGAGTTATTTTGGACATGGGCAACGTCGAAGCTCTCCTTACTCCCGGCGAACAGATTCCCGGCGAAGTATTGAACCCCGGCGACATGGTAAAAGTTTATATTCTCGAAGTCAAAAAATCCACAAAAGCTTTACAGCTTCTCGTTTCGAGAACGCATCCCGGTATGGTAAAGAAATTTTTCACACGTGAAGTTCCCGAAATTCAGGACGGAACAGTTGTTATCAAATCCATTGCACGTGAAGCCGGAAGCCGCACGAAAATCGCCGTTTATTCCGAAAACGAAAACGTTGATCCCGTAGGCAGCTGCGTAGGACCCAAGGGCGCAAGAGTTGCGGCTGTATGCGACGCTCTCGGCGGTGAAAAGGTTGACATCATCCTTTATGACGAAGATATTTCAAAATACATCAGCGCGGCTCTCAATCCCGCAACCGTTTCCACGGTTACAGTTGACGAAGAAGCCAAGAGCGCATTCGTAACGGTTCCCGATTTCCAGCTTTCTCTCGCTATCGGCAAAGAAGGTCAAAACGCACGCCTTGCGGCACGTCTTACAGGCTGGAAGATTGACATCAAGGGAGACGGCCAGGCATGAGTTTACCCGAAAGAATGTGCGTTGTATGCCGCACAATGCGACATAAATCCGATCTCATAAGAATCGTTAAAAGCAAAGACGGCGTCATTTTGTGCGACGATTCGGGCAAAATGCAAGGCAGAGGCGCATACATATGCAAAAGCCGAGAATGTGCCGACCGCCTTTTGAAAACAAAAGGCTTCGAACGTTCTTTCAAATGCAAAATTCCGCTTGAGATTTACGACGCAATAAATCAAAAAATTGGGGAATGATTTAATTGACTAACAAAATATTATCAATGATCGGTCTTGCGGTAAGAGCAGGCAAGGTCAAATTCGGTGCGTTTTCAACCCTCGCCTCGTGCGACGAAGGCAAGGCAAAACTTGTTATAATGCCCGCCGATTTGGGTGCAAGTAACCGACGCAGTATCGAAGCAAAATGCAAAAATACCAATGTGAAATTCATCACGGTTGCGGATAAAGAATTGCTTTCGCATGCCGTAGGTCGCAAAGATGTTACTTCGGTTGCAATCTGCGACGACAATTTCGCATCGGCTATTCTAAAATTATACGGAGGTGGCGTAAATGGCTAAACCTAAAATACACGAAATTTCCAAGCAGTTCGGTGTTCCCAACAAGGAAATACTCGAAGTTTTGGAAAAATACCACGTAACCGGCAAGAGCTACATGAGCTCTTTGGAACCCGAAGAAATGGATATCGTTCTTGAATATTACACACAAAAGAGCGACAAAGGCGAAGATTTGAAAGCAGTTCTTCTTTCCGCTTTCGCATCCGATGCTCCCAAAGCCGAAAAGGCTCCCGAAGCGGAAAAAACCCAAGATGCATCGTCTGATGATGCATCCGATTCTTCCGATGTCGAAAAAATTACCGTTAAAAAAGAAGTTCGTTACGTTGATACCCGTACAAACGCCGTTGACCTTGACCAGCAGCTCAAGACCGAAAAGGCTGAAAGTCTCGTTAACGTAAACATCAAAGATACGGAAACGAACAAGCAAAAGATTAAGAAAAACAAAAACAAGAACCAAAATCAGTCCAAGAAAAACACTCGCAACACAGAGGAAGCTCCCGAAAAGAAAAAGCAGGAGAAGAAGCCCGAAAAGCTTCACATCCTCATCCCCGATGAAATCACGGTAGGCGAACTCGCAAAAGAATTAAAGGTCAGCCCCGTCGAAATCATCAAGCGCCTCATGCAGCTCGGTATTATGGCAACCGTCAACCAGACAATCGGATTCGACGAAGCAAGCATGATTGCCGAAGATATGGGTGCCGAAGTCGAAAAGGAAATTATCGTTACAGCCGAAGAAAAGCTCTTCAACGATACTCCCGACGACGAAAAAGACCTTCTTCCCCGTCCCCCCGTTGTTGTTGTAATGGGTCACGTTGACCACGGTAAAACAAGTCTTCTCGACTGTATCAGAAATGCCAACGTTACGGCAACCGAAGCAGGCGGTATCACTCAGCACATCGGTGCTTATATGGTAACGGTTGACGGCAAAAAAGTTACATTTCTCGACACACCCGGACACGAAGCATTCACGGCAATGCGACTTCGCGGTGCTATGGTAACGGATATCGCCATCATCGTTGTAGCGGCAGATGACGGTATTATGCCTCAGACAATCGAAGCTATCAACCATGCCAAAGCGGCAGGTGTTTCCATCATCGTCGCAATCAACAAAATCGACCGTGAAGGTGCAAATCCCGACAGAGTTAAGCAGGAACTCACAGAGCACGGTCTCATCCCCGAAGAATGGGGTGGCGATACGGTTTGTGTCGAAGTTTCCGCAAAGCAGAATATCGGTATAGACAATCTTTTGGAAATGCTCACTCTTACGGCAGAGCTCAAAGAATTAAAGGCAAATCCCAACCGTCAGGCTAAGGGTACCGTTGTCGAATCAAAGCTCGACAAGGGTCGCGGTCCCGTTGCAACCGTATTGGTACAAAACGGTACATTAAAGTCGGGCGATATCATCGTTGCGGGTACAGCTGTGGGCAGAGTCAGAGCAATGACAGACCATACGGGCAAAAAGATTAAAGAAGCCGGTCCTTCAACTCCCGTTGAAATCATCGGTCTTTCCGAAACTCCCGAGGGCGGCGATACGTTCTACGTTGTAGACGATGAAAGAGCCGCAAGAAACGTTGTCGAAGCGAGAAAGCAAAAGATTAAAGACGAAAAAGTTAAGGCAGCCACAAAGGTAAGTCTCGACAACCTCTTCGACGTATTGAACGAGGGTGCCATGAAAACTCTCAACATTATCGTCAAGGCAGACGTGCAGGGCAGCGTAGAAGCCGTTAAGCAGTCCCTCGAAAAGATAAGCAACGAAGAAGTTAAAGTAAAAGTTATCCACGGTGCGGTAGGTGCCATTACCGAAAGCGACGTTACCCTCGCTGCGGCAAGTAACGCCATCATCGTTGGTTTCAATGTTCGTCCCGACGCAGGTGCGAGAAGCGCAAGCGCAACAAACGACGTCGATATCAGAACATACCGCATCATCTACGAAGCAATCGAAGAAATTGAATCCGCTATGAAGGGTATGCTTTCGCCCAAGTTCAGAGAAGCCGTTATCGGTCATGCCGATATTCGTGACACGTTCAAGGTTTCCGGTGTGGGCACAATCGCAGGTTCTTACGTAACAGACGGCAAGATCGTTCGTCATTGTCAGGTTCGTATCGTTCGTGACGGTATCGTTATCCACGAAGGTATGCTTTCTTCTCTCAAGAGATTCAAAGATGACGTTAAAGAAGTCAACTCCGGCTACGAATGCGGTATGGGATTTGAAAACTACAACGACATCAAAGTGGGCGACAACGTTGAATGTTTCGTAATGGAAGAGATTAAACAGGCATAAAGGATAGGTATAATTATGGCTAATTATCAAAGAACGGACCGTATCTCGGAAGAGGTAAAAAAGAACCTCTCCGACATTATAAGAGAGCTTAAAGACCCCCGTATTCCTCTTATGACAAGCGTTGTATCCGTATCGGTTACAAAAGACTTAAAGTTTGCGAAAGTCTACGTAAGCGTTATGGGCGATGACGAAACAAAAAAAGAAGCCATCAAAGGTTTGAAAAGTGCGGCGGGCTTTATCCGCAAAGAAATCGGCTCACGTGTGCTTTTACGTGCACTTCCCGAGTTTCATTTCGAATTGGATAATTCCATCGAACACGGTGCTCACATCAATGAACTTTTGCAGTCCGTGATGAAAAATACTCCTTCGGACACTTCCGAAGAAAACTAAAAAAATTTAAGGGCTCGGGTTACACCCCGAGTCCCTTTTAAGGTTGTGAATTTTAATGACTCCTCTTTCATATTTACTTTCAAAAAAATCCGTTGCGCTTTTACCGCATATTTCCACAGACTGGGATGCCTTGGGCTCTTGCATGGCAATCCGAACAATTTTGCGAGATCACGGCATAAAGGCGGATATTATCATGTCCGACCCTCTCACAGAACATCTTTCTTTTATGGAAAGTGACGTTTTGGTATATTCGGAAAGTCAATCCTACGACTACGAAACGGTTTGCGCCGTTGACACAAGTACGTTGGAACGTTTGGGAGAACGTCAGGCACTCTTTAACGCATCCTGCGACACAGTCTGGATAGACCACCATCTTTCAGACGAAGTTTATTCTCCCGTAAGCCGTGTAGACTCTTCCAAGGCAGCAACGGCTGAAATCGTGTACGAAATGATGTGCGAAGACAATATTCCGCTCACAAAAAAAGTTGCCGAATATCTCTACCTTGCACTCGCTTCCGATACGGGAAGTTTTCGTTATCAAAACACAACGTCTTTCTCCGCACGCCTTTTGGGCGCCATATTGGATGCCGGTGTTGACGTTTCGCTTCTGTCAAACGACCTCTTCTTTAACAGCACTTATTCTCTCGTCAAGCTCCGCGGCATGACAATCGGCACAATAGAACTTTTTGCCGATAACAAAGTCGGTACGGCTTTCATCACCAAAGAAATGATTGAAAATGCGGGAAGCAATCGAGGCGAAGCAGGCGCTCTCGCCGACGTTCCCCGAAGTGTCGGCACAGTTTGCGTAAGTGCCGTCATCAAAGAAGAAGACGACGGTTTTTCCAAAGTCAGCTTCAGAAGCAAGGGTAAGTACAACGTTGAAAAAATAGCGGCTATTTTCGGCGGCGGCGGTCACGAAAAAGCCGCAGGCGCAACAATCAAAGGCAGCGTTTTTGAGGTAAGAGATATGATTTTACCCCATCTTATAAAGGCGGTGGAGGAATGAAGGGCATAGTTATTATGGACAAGCCCGCCTCCGTCACCAGTTTCAAAGCACTCGGCATCATAAAAAAAGCTTACGGCACGAAAAGAGTAGGTCACACGGGCACGCTTGACCCCGACGCAACCGGTGTTTTGCCGATTCTCGTCGGCAATGCCACCAGAGCCGCCGAGCTGATTACCGCATCCGACAAAGAATATGTCGTATCGGCACTTTTGGGCGTTAAAACCGATACGCTCGACATGTCGGGTACTGTTTTAAAAACAAGCACCGTTTCGGTAGACGAAGATACCGTTTCGAAAACCGTGATGACGTTTACGGGCGAAATCATGCAGATTCCGCCCATGTACAGCGCAATTTCAATTGACGGAGTAAGGCTTCATCAGCTTGCCCGACAAGGTGTCGAAATCGAGCGTGAACCTCGCCCCGTCACAATACACGAGATCGAAATTTTGGATATTTCGCTCCCCGAGATTACGCTTCGAGTGAGTTGTTCAAAGGGCACATATATCCGAACCCTCATTGACGATATCGGCGAAAAACTGGGAACTTTCGCTGCGGTAAAAACTCTTCGCCGCACCAAAACGGGCATTTTCGACCTTTCGCACGCTCATTCCCCCGAAGAAATCGCAAAAGACCCCAAAGGATGCCTTTTGGATCTTTCGTGCTGCTTTTCCGAATACGAAAAGCTTACTCTCGATGAGAAAAAATCAAAAATGGTCAAAAACGGTGTGCCTATTTACGTAAATTTAACAAAAGGACAAACATATCGTGTCTATGACTGCGACGGTGATTTTATAGCGCTTTCAAAAGTCGAAGAGATAGACGGCAGGCTTTGTCTCAAAATGATTAAGGGGTTTTATTGATGAACGGGTCAGTATGTGCATTGGGCTTTTTTGACGGTGTTCACGAGGCGCACAGACAAATTTTATTAAAATGTGTCGCCTATGCAAAAGAGCACTCTTTAAAGAGCATTGCTCTCACGTTTGAAAAGTCTCCCGCCGAATATTTCGGCAAAAAAATCGAATATCTCACAAGCTTAGACCACAAAAAAGAAATCATGTATTCGTTGGGAATAGACGAAGTCGTTGCACTCTCATGCAACGAAGATATCCTCTTTATGACGGCAAGCGATTTTGTCGAAAAAATTCTTGTCGAAAAGCTCAACGCAAAAATTCTTGTTTGCGGTTTCAATTACACATTCGGCAAAAACGCCGAGGGTAACACTATTCTTCTCTCCCGTCTTGCCGAAAAGCACAACATTCGAGTTATCGTCACGGATTGTATGAGCGACTGCGGTATCACCGTTTCATCTACCGAAATCAGAAATCTTCTTTCCAAAGGCGATATAGAAAACGCAAACAAGCTTCTTTCCCGCCCGTTCGAAGTAAGAGGCACGGTTTCGGACGGAAAGCGACTCGGAAGGCGTATCGGTTTTCCGACCGCAAACATTTATCCCGAAAATCTTCCGTCGCTTCCTCACGGCGTCTATGCCACAAAAACGAGCGTTAACGGCAATGAATACATTTCGGTCACAAATGTCGGTATCAACCCCACCGTCAACGATAACTCATTGCGTATCGAAACGCACATCGTTAACTTTACCGAAGATATTTATAATCTTCCCATAAAAATCAAATTTTTCACTTTTTTGCGACCCGAAAAAAAGTTTTTGTCAATCGATGCCCTAAAAGCACAGATATCAATCGACAAAGAAAATGCAATATCATTCTTTTCGACAAAAGACGAGTACGAAAATTAGATCGTACTCGTCTTTTTTTGTTAACAAAATCTGTTTTTGTGTAATATTTTGTACAGAAAGGATTGATTAACCATGCCCTGTCCCAAGCTTTCCATGCCCTACATTGTCCGTGAGGGCGACACGCTTTCCCGTATCGCTTTAACATATCAAACAAGCGTTAATTCGATTTTGAAAGCCAACGTCAATTTAAACCCATACAACCTCAACGTAGGTCAAACGATTTGTATTCCTCTCCCCGAAGAAGAGTACCCCTCCTGTCAAACAACAAATTACTACATTGCTCAGGAGGGCGATACTTTTTTTTCAATCGGCAAAAAATTCGGCGTCGATACAAGCGAAATAATAAACGCCAATATCGGTGTTTTGCCCGAAAATATTTTCACCGGCATAATTTTGTGCATCCCCGTCGCTCCCTCTCCCGTTTCGCTTTTCGTGTCGCATGACGGAAAATCCATCACATTGCAAAACGGTTTTTCAAACGAAACAAAAACATACACTTCTCATCTCTCCTCCCCCGCTTCTCTTCTCCCGGGGCGGCTCATCCTCACAAAAAAGAGGCTCGAATCAGGCAGCGTATCGGGTGCCAAAGAAATTTTGTTTTCGCCGTATCCGTTCGGCATAAGAGGCGAAAATGCCATGCGTGACTCAACGGGACTTTTTTTGGAGACCGATAACGATTCAATGCTTGAAATTTTCAATTCCGCTCCCGTGGGCAGTATATTGGAGGTTGAAAAATCATGAGTTGTCCGATAGGCACTTTCCCCTACGAAATAAAAAAAGGCGATACCCTCAATTCTATTTCCGAATTTTTCAATATTCCGCTTGAAGATATTTTTCTCTTAAACCCCTTTATCGAACCCGAAAATCTTTCAATCGGTCAAATCATTTGTCTCGGCAATGTAAACCGCCCGTTACTTCCGTGCGAAAGCGGAAATTATTATATCGTTCGCTCTGGTGACAGTCTCTACACCATCGCACGGGCGTTTCAAATAGAATCTTCCGATATCATCCGAGCCAACCCCAATCTTTCCGACGAAATTTTCGTCGGTCAGGTATTGTGTATTCCTCAAAATCCCATCCGTCTCGAATTTAGGGTCAGTATACCCGCCCGTGAACTCTCCGTCTATCGAAACGGCATCTTGATAAAAGAATATCCCATTGCCGTCGGAAAAATTGAAACTCCGACCCCGGTCGGAGTATTCACGATTATAAACAAACAACTCGACCCCGGCGGTCCTTACGGCACACGCTGGCTCGGACTGAGTAAAAAAGGCTACGGCATACACGGCACAAATGCTCCCGATTCAATCGGCACAATGGCATCAAACGGCTGTATTCGCATGTTCAACTCCGATATCGAAGAACTTTTCGATGCAACCAACACAGGCACAACCGTTCGCATTTTCAACTAAAAAACAACAGATTGCAAAAATTACCCATGCAATTTTTGCAATCTGTCAAAGCCTCATTTTTTTACGTGCACGTCCACCTGCGGGAACGGAATTTCTATTTTGTTTTCGTCAAAAGCTTTTTTGATTTTTTCGTTAATATCAAAATATACGCTCCAATAATTCACCGTTTTCGTCCACACCCTAACCGACAATTTCACGCAACTGTCCGCATGCTCCGATACAAATATGTTAATCGGTTTGTATGTTAAAACCTGCGTGTTTGCGGCAATTGTATTTTGTATCACGGTTTTCACCCTGTCGATGTCCTCGTCATATGCAATCGAAAATTCAAAATCCACTCTTCGCTCTTCGAGTTGATTGGAAGCTATCACGGTGGAATTCATCAGATTTCCGTTCGGGATAATAACTCTCTTGTTGTCGCCAGTAATCAGAGTCGTATAAAAAATTCCTATTGCCTCAACGCTGCCCGAAACGCTCCCGTCGTCAATAAAATCTCCGACTTTAAACGGTTTAAAAATCAAAATGATTATACCGCCCGCAATATTTGACAATCCCCCCTGTAGTGCCAATCCGACCGCAACTCCGCACGATGCGATAACTGTCACAACACTTGTGAGCGGAACGCCCAAAATACCTATTGCGGTCACAAAAACCACAGCTTTGAGAATAATCGAAACCGCACTTTTCAAAAACGTCTGAACCGTTGTGTCAATCTGTAAAAAAACGTGTGATTTACACATCAATTTAAGCACAAATCCCGAAATTTTCAGTCCGACCGCAACAACAAGCCCCGCCACAAAAACCTTTCCTCCGAGACTTGTCAAAGACGATATCAGTTTTTCAAGCAATACTTCAATGCTCATTTTTTCTTCTCCCAAAAAGGGGCTGCAAAAAGCATCTGCCTTTCGTAGCCCCTAAAAAACTTATTACAATCCTCTTGCTTCTTTTACAGCCTGTACAAAAGCTTTTGCCTTTTCGGTAATTGCCTTGTAGTCGCCTGTTGCCGCACCGCCTGTGAGTGCGCCGCCCGCACCTACCGCACATGCGCCTGCTTTGATCCATTCGCCGACGTTACTTACGTCAACGCCGCCTGTAGGCATCAATTTTGCCTGAGGAACAGGTCCTTTGATAGCTTTCAAAATCTTGGGACCGAAAGCTTCTCCGGGGAATACCTTAACGATATCCGCACCCGCTTCCATAGCCGAAACAACTTCCTTAATGGTCATTGCACCGGGCATACAGGGAACACGGTAACGGTTACACAGTCTTACCGTTTCGGGATCGAAATAGGGGCTTACAATATACTGTGCACCGCTCAAAATGGCGATTCTCGCAGTTTCGGAGTCCATAACCGTACCCGCACCCAAAATCATACTGCCGTCCGAATATTCTTTTGCCAAATCTTCGATTACATGATGTGCCATGGGAACCGTGAACGTGAGCTCGATAGCGGGAACACCGCCCTCCATACAAGCGTCTGCGATTCTCTTTGCCTTTTCGCCGTTTTCCGCACGAACAACGGCAACAACACCCGCATCGGTAAGTCTTGTTATTACAATTTCCTTATCCATTTTTCATACGACCTTTCAAAAAATTACATATTAACGGAATAGTTGGGAGCTTCCTTTGTAATGCTTATGTCGTGAGGATGGCTCTCACGCAAGCCTGCGGAAGAAATTTTCACAAACTGCCCCTTTTCTTTCAAAAGAGGAATCGAAGCCGTTCCGCAGTAACCCATACCCGAACGAAGACCGCCGAGAAGCTGGAATATTGTCTCGGACAAGGGTCCCTTGTAAGGAACTCGTCCCTCAACGCCTTCGGGAACAAGCTTTTTGCTGCCAGACTGGAAGTAACGGTCTTTACTGCCTTTTTCCATAGCGGCAAGAGAGCCCATACCACGGTAAACCTTAAACTTTCTGCCCTGATAAATTTCGGTATCTCCGGGAGATTCGTCACATCCCGCAAAGAGCGAACCGATCATGATAACATCGGCACCTGCCGCAATCGCTTTGGGAAGGTCGCCCGAATACTTGATACCGCCGTCGGCGATAATCGGTACATTGTATTTTGCGGCAGCTTCGGCAGCCTGCATAACAGCCGTAAGCTGAGGTACACCGATACCGGCAACAACTCTTGTTGTACAGATTGAACCGGGACCTATACCTACCTTTACCGCATCGGCACCCGCCTTGATAAGATCTTCGCATCCGCCGTATGTTGCGATATTACCGGCAATAAGCTGCAAATCGGGGTAAGCAGACTTGATTTTGTCAATACAAGTCATAATATTTTTGCTGTGACCGTGAGCCGAGTCGAGAACAACTGCGTCAACGTTTGCTTCAACAAGAGCGCCCACACGGTCGAGAACGTCGTTTGTAATGCCTACAGCCGCACCTGCAAGCAGTCTGCCCGCATCGTCACGAGCGGAGTTGGGGTACTGAATAACCTTTTCTATATCCTTTATCGTGATAAGACCTTTGAGCATATAGTTCTTATCGACAATGGGAAGTTTTTCAATCTTATGCTTGCGAAGAATTTCCTGTGCTTCGTCAAGTGTCGTACCCTCGGGAGCCGTAATGAGATTTTCCTTTGTCATTACTTCGCCGATAGGACGATTAAAGTCTGTTTCAAATCTCAAATCACGGTTTGTGAGAATACCCACGAGCTTGCCGTCAACCGTAATCGGAACACCGGAAATCTTGTATTTGCCCATCAATCTGTCGGCATCACCCAATGTGTGATCGGGCGAAAGAGAGAACGGGTCAACAATAACACCGTGTTCGCTTCTCTTAACCTTGTCAACTTCAATTGCCTGAGCCTCAATGCTCATGTTTTTGTGGATAATACCGATACCGCCTTCACGAGCCATGGCAATAGCGAGTGCTGATTCGGTTACCGTATCCATCGCAGAGCTCATAAGAGGAATGTTGAGCTTAATCTTATTTGTCAGTCGTGTCGAAAGATCAATACCCACCTGATAAACGTCGCTTTTTTGAGGAATCAAAAGCACGTCATCAAATGTAAGACCTTCATAAAGAATCTTGTCCATTTTTTTGTACCCCTTTCTTTACATAAGATGATATTTTATTCATTATATCAACTTTTACAACTCTCGTCAACCGCAATTTGCCAAAGATATCAAAACATTTTTCATTTCGTCCAAGCTTTCGCATCGGTTAACCTTTTCTCTTGCGCCCGCCGCACCGGGGAGGCCTTTTATGTACCACCCGGCATGCTTTCTCGCTTCTCGTATTCCTATATATTCGCCCTTGAGATTGCAAAGCATTTCAATATGCTTTATCGCAACAGTCATTCTCTCTTCGTTCGATATCACTCTCGGCTCTCTGCCGTTTAACAAATCTGCCGTTTGTTCGAAAATCCAAGGATTCCCCTGTGCGCCTCGACCTATCATAACAGCGTCAACTTTTGCTTCTTTCATCATTTTCAATGCATCCTCCGCCGTAAAAATATCGCCGTTTCCCACAACGGGAATGTTCACGGCTTCTTTTACGCGTGCAATACTCTCCCAGTCGGCAACTCCCGAATAAAACTGTTCTCGTGTCCTTCCGTGAACGGTTACGGCAAAAGCGCCTTCTTCTTCGCAAATTTTCGCCAAATCAATAACGTTTCTGTTTTTTTCGTCCCAACCGAGTCGCATTTTCACGCTTACGGGTTTCGGCGATGCTTTAACCACGGCTCTCACAATTTCTCTTGCGAGCGGCAGGTTTTTCATCAATGCGCTGCCGTCGGAGTTGTTCACGATTTTCGGTGCGGGGCATCCCATATTGATGTCCAAAAACGCTCCCGCCGATGCGGCTCTTTCGGCAATTGCCGCCATTGTTTCGGGTTCATGCCCGAAAATCTGCACTCCCGATGTCAAAGAGTCCGTTTCCATCATGTCTTCGGTTTTTTCGCTGTCAAAGCTCAACGCCTTTGCGCTCACCATCTCCGTATAAGAAAGCGCACACCCGTATTCGTGACACACTCTGCGAAACGCCAAATCAGTCACGCCCGCCATAGGTGCCAAAAACACATTATTTTTCAATTTTATATTTCCGAATTCAAAATCCATACACATTCCTCGCTTTTATACATAATTATAACTGCAAATACACAAAAAAACAACGCCATTTTTACAAAATGGGTATTGAAATTTCTTATTTTTATGGTACAATGTATGTAGATTTTTTAAGAAAGAGGTGCTACATTATGGCATACGTTATCAGCGATGATTGCATCAGCTGCGGTGCATGCGCTTCCGCTTGTCCCGTTGGTTGTATCACAGAAGGCGACGCTAAGTACGAAATCAATGCAGACGAATGTGTAAGCTGCGGCAGCTGCGCAGGAGCTTGCCCCGTAGGCGCTCCCGTAGAAGCAGAATAAACATAAAAAAGAGCCAAGGTTTCGCCTTGGCTTTTTTGCTTTATAGGATTATTGATATGGAAAACTTGATTTTACCCAACGAAAAAATTGAAGATTTAAATATACAAGGCTACAAAATCATTCAGACAAAAGACGGATTTTGTTTCGGCAGCGATGCCGTTTTGCTCGCAAAATTCGCATCGTTCAAAAAAGGTGCCCGTGTGCTCGATTTGTGTACGGGTACGGGCATCATCCCCGTGCTCTGCTGGGCAAAGAACAATCTTTCCCGCATTGATGCCGTCGAAATCATGCCGAATGTTGCTTACATGGCACAAAGAACAATGCAATTGAACAATCTTTCGGACTATATACACGTTCAAAACTGCGATTTAAAAAATGCGGTTTCTCTTTACGGAAAACGTCAATTCGACGCCGTTACGTGCAACCCGCCCTACATGCCCGTAGGCGACGGAATCATCAACCCCAACGATTATCTTGCCGCCGCACGCCACGAAATTCATTGCACTCTCGACGACGTTGTTCGTGTGTCGGCAGATTTGTTAAAACAGGGCGGCAAGTTATTCATGGTTCACCGTGCCGACCGCCTCTGCGATGTGATAACAACTTTCCGCAAATATTCCATTGAGCCCAAAAGGCTTTCCATGGTTCAGCCCAACAGCAAGAGCGCTCCCAACCTCATATTGGTCGAAGGAGCCCTCTACGGCAAAATCCAGCTCATTGTAACAAAACCGGTATGCATGTATGACGATTCCGGTAAATACATACAGCAAATTACAGACAATTTTTAATTACAGACTGTCGATAAGCATACTTTTAATGTAAAAATTACAAACTGCAAAGATTGCCTTGGCATTCTTTGCAGTTGCGTGTCGAATTTTTCGACACGCTCAATTAATCCATTACGAAAGGACTGATATTTGTGCCTGGAACATTATACCTTTGTGCCACTCCCATCGGGAATCTTGAAGACATAACATATCGCTGCGTGCGTATACTAAACGAAGTTGACCTTATTGCCGCCGAAGATACAAGGCGTACTTTGGGTCTGCTCAATCATCTCGGAATAGAAAAGCCCCTCACGAGTTATTACGAACACAACAAAGCCGAAAAAGGACCTTATCTTGTACAAAAACTTGCCGAAGGATTGAACATTGCTCTCGTATCAGATGCCGGAACACCCGCCATTTGCGATCCGGGAGAGGACTTGGTCAAGCTTTGTATCCAAGCGGGAATCACCGTTGTTCCCATCCCGGGTCCCGTTGCCGCTGTAACGGCTCTCATTTCGAGCGGACTTTCGACCATCAAATTTGCTTTCGAAGGTTTCATCTCAACAAACAAAAAAAATCGTATCGAACTTTTCGAACGCTTGCAAAACGAAACCCGTACAATGATTTTTTACGAAGCACCTCACAAGTTGCAGGCAACTCTTTCGGACATGTACAAATATTGGGGCGACCGCAAAATCACCCTTTGTCATGAGCTCACAAAAATACATGAAGAATTTTTGCGAACAACTCTCTCCGAAGCTGTTCACATCTATGAGCAAACTCCTCCCAAAGGCGAGTTCGTATTGATTGTGGACGGAAAAAGCGAAGAGGAAATTATGCGTGAACAAAAAAATTTTTGGGAGCAAATGAGCATAGAAGAGCATTTTTCGCATCATGTTAATTCGGGAATGAACGAAAAAGACGCAATAAAGCTTGTTGCCAAAGAGCGAGGATTGCGAAAGCAAGATGTCTACAAAGAAATAAAAATTCAATAAAATTTATTTTACAACCACCTTTTTGTCACACAATCTTGTGTAATAAAAAGGTGGTTTTGTTATATAGCGCTTTCTGCGTGCAATTTTCAACATAATAACAACAAAGAGGCATGAGAAAAATCTCACACCTCTTTTCAAACTGTCGATAAACATATTTTTAATGTAACAGCGAAAGGTTTGGGAAAGAAGGTTTCCCAAAGAAAATCGGCGAGGCAATCGTATTGCCTCGCAGTTACGTGGCGAATTTTTCGACACGCTCAATCCACCCGCAATAACGGGAGGTGCTTATATTTTCAATTCAACAGCTCAACTAACCCTCGCACCACACCTCAGTTTTTTCGAGATTGT
>CAZRYW010000014.1:0-20867 GCA_964604405.1 uncultured Oscillospiraceae bacterium | reverse complement strand
TCGGTCTCCAAAACCGCAGGTCGTGGGTTCAAGTCCTACTGCCCCTGCCAAAACGAAAAACACATTCTCGCAAGAGGGTGTGTTTTTTTGTTTTGAGTAAGGCGGCGATGGACTTGAACCCTAAGAGGGCACTCGGCTAAGCGACAATCCCGTGAATTGTCGCTTAGCCGAGTGGTGCGCCGTTGACAGCTTTGTGCCAAGCAAAGTGTCAACAAGCAGGTAAGGCTTGCTTGCAAGACTGTGTCCTACTGCCCCTGCCACAACAAAAAACGTAGGAATGATTTCCTACGTTTTTTTATTTTCAATCAGTTGTTTTTCGCAAATCTTGCAGCTTCGCAGCCTGCCAAAAGGAAAGCTCCCACTCCGAAATTCTGTGTTGTATCATAGCTCATGGCTTCGGTTGCGTTAGAGCCTATATACTGCACATATCCCACCTTGCCCGACTCGTGAAGCGCAACATTTTCAAGATAGCTCCATCCCGCCGCAGCAGTATCAAGATATTCGTCTTTGTCGAGTATGCCGTTATTGATTCCCCAGAAAAATCCGTATGTGAAAAACGCCGTACCGCTTGTTTCATATCCGTAATCGTTGCCGTTGTTTCCCGTGGGATAATTTTGGAGCATGCTCTGCGTCCAAAAGCCGTTTCCGTCGGCATCTTTGAGCTGACACGATTTCACGGCTTTCGCCATTTCTTTGTAAACTTTCAAAAACTCGTTATAATATTCGTAATCCTTCGGCATATCGGCAAGCACCTTGCTAAGTCCCGCAAATACCCAACCGTTACCTCTTGCCCAGAAATTCTTTTCGTTCTCGTGAGCGGGATTCGGCTTTAAAGGATATACAAAATTCGCATCACGGAAGAAAAGGTTTTTATAATCATCGGGGTTTGAGTAGCTTGCTCCGTCGAGAATCTTCGCACTTGTCGTGTATCCCGTTTCATCCTGCGGAATACCGCCCTCTCCGTCATACATCAATTCTTTCGCATATTTAAAATACTTGTACAATGCGTCAAGATATTTTTTATCTCCCGTTTTCTTGTAAAGTTTCGTAAACACAGGCATCACCATATAGAGTGCATCCGCCCACCACCAGTAATTGTCAACATCTTTCTTAATCTGGTTGTCGATTACATAAAAAACTCTGTCAAGCGTTGCCTCTGCAATCCCCGCATTATACAAATCTATATATACCTGAAAACAAATTTCCCAATCGCCGAAAACAACCGCATTGCTTCCCTGCGTCTGATTGTATTCCCAAAACCACTCGGACGGATCGCAATCGGAATCGTTTCCTTTCCAGTTGCAATAATTTGCCCAATCTATTGTATATTGCAGCAAATCTTTATCTCCCAAAAGGTTGTACACTTCCATGTTTCCCGTGTGGTATGCCGCCTTGTCCCAAAAAGCGGGATGTGCGCCGCCGTTCCAATCCACAAAATCAACATTCTTCTGCCAATATGTATCGGCTCTTCTGATTTTTTCCACTATACTGTCATACGTAGGTATCATTTTTCATTCTCCTTTTTATAAACTTTTCAAAAATTCCATCATATCCTCAAAACTGCCTCTTTTACCGAGATAAGTTTTCGTCTTTGACACTTTGATATAATCCTCCACCAAGAATGTATCCATCCCCAAACTTTGAGCCGGAAACATATCTTCGTCTTCGTTATTGCCTATCATAATGCAATCTTTCGGTTCAACTCCGATTTTCTCGCAAATATTTTCAAAATATTTCGGATTCGGTTTTGTAAACGATGAGTTTTCATAGCTCGTCACCAGGTCAAAATCCTCTTCGCAAAGCCCCATCCAGCTCATTCTCGCGCGTTGCCCCGTCATCGGGAACAACGGATTTGTAGCCAACACCACCTTGTCCGCTTTTTCATGTGCCGTTTTTACCGCAAGGGTTGCAAATTTGTTTTCTTTGGTAAAAACTTTCGCACCGTGAAACTCGTTCGGATAAAAATCCTTTGACGCTTCATAAAACGGCAGATAATCCAACGCCGTTTCTTTTGCGAAGCTTTCCCAAAAAACATCTTCGTTTGTCTTTGTTCCGTCGTTTTTGTACATGGCTTTTGTACCGTTCCAAACGGCATTTATCAATTCTTCGCCGCCCAGTCCCAACGGACACAGTTTTTTTGCCAGCAATTTAAAATACCCTTTCGTAAATTCATCCTCGTCCATCGGAAGAAGTGTTCCGTCCATATCGAAAAAAATCGCTTTCATTCTATCACCATCCGTATCTATTTGATTTTATCATGTATAGTTCGAAAAAGCAATCCTTAAAGGCAGACTGTCGATAAACTTAATTATAAAGTAACTGCGAAGGGTTTGGGAAAGAAGGTTTCCCAAAAGAAAATCGGCGAGGCAATCGCATTGCCTCGCCGAAAGTGGCGATTTTAGGGAATGGAACATTCCTTGTACGAGAAATCGCCACTTTGTTCAACAGAAAAACAACAGACTGTGAAGATTGCCATAGGCACTCTTTGCAGTTGCGTGTCGAATTTTTCGACACGCTCCCTTAAAGGATTGCTTTTTCGAATTTCTCATATTTACTTTTGGTTATTCTGTGCATATCTCGCAGCTTCACAGCTTACCAAAAGGAATGCGCCGACACCGAAATCCTGTGTCGTTTCGTAAGGTGTTGCCTGCGTTGCATTTGAACCTATCGGCTGAACATATCCAACCTTGCCGCTCGTATGGAGTGCCACGTTTTCGAGATATCCCCAAGCACGAAGCGTCGGTTCAAGATATGTTTCTTCATCCAAGATTCCGTTGTTTATGCCCCAGAAAAGTCCGTATGTCATAAACGCCGTACCGCTTGTTTCATAGCCTGCGGGGTTTGACGAACTCGTAGGATATCCCAGCGTCATACTCTGCGTCCAGAAACCGTATCCCTTGTCGTCAACCGACTGCGATGCAATAATTCCGCCTGCCATTTCTTTGTATGTTTTCAAGAACTCGTCATAATGCTCATACGTTTCGGGCATGTCCGCAAGCACCTTGCTGAGTGCCGCAAATACCCATCCGTTTGCTCTCGCCCAGAAGTTTTTCTCATCCGCATGACCCGGAATGGGGTTCAACGGATATGCATAATTTGCGTCACGATAGAACAAATACTTATAGTCATCGGGATCGGAATAGCTCGCTCCGTTCTTGAGGCTCGCACTCGACGTGTAACCGTCCGCACTCGTCGGAATACCTCCCGGTCCGTCATACATCAATTCTCTTGCATATATAAACCACTTGTAAAGTGCGTCCAAGTACTTTTCGTCTTCCGTATGCTTGTAAAGCTTCGCCATTACGGGCATTACCATGTAAAGTGCGTCGCCCCACCACCAGAATGAGTCTTCATCCAAACTTACCTGATAATCCATAACTTCGAACACTCTGTCCAAATCAGCGTCCTCTATGCCGAATTCGTACATATCCAGATAACTCTGGAAACACGTCTGCCAGTCACCGAAGAGTACCGCCGTGGAGCTTGTGGAATAGCTTTGGTCGTATCCCCACGTCCACCTTTCTTTGTCAACCGTTGAGGGATTGCCCTTCCATTCGTTGTAGTTTGCCCAATCAACCGAATACTTCAAGTAATCCTCGTCTTTCAAGAGTCTGTATACCTCCATGTTACCTGTATGGTATGCCGCTCTTGCCCAGAACGACGGATGAATTCCGCTCGTCCATTCGTTGTAGGCATATTCTTTCTGCCAGTAATCGTTAGCTTTTCTGAGTGCAGCTACAGCGCTTTCATACGTGGGAATCATAGCATACACTTCGTCCGCCATATATCCCGACACCTTCACGTCGCTCACACAAATTTTCTGTGCCACAGGCTCCATCTCGTCCGTCCAAAGATACACAACGCTGTTTTTGTTCTTTGCCGCATCGTATGCAATACTCTTTGTGATATTCACGACTTCGCCCGTTCTCGACAAAACTTTTTCGGATTTTGTCACCACGGATTTAACGCTGCCGTTTTCATCATAATCCGCAATCGCTATTCTCACGGTTTTATCCGTTTTTTCCGTATTGAGAACCTTTGCCGTAGCCGTAAGAGTGTAGCTTGTCGCTTCAAAGTTGTCTGCCTTGATTTTTACGGAAAGCTCGCCTTCGATTTCTTCTTTCATCGTAAAATACAGCTCAATATGCTGATTAAGGCTATTCATTGCAATGCTCTGACCGATTTCGGTGATATCGCCTTCAATTCCCGTAAGAGTATATGTCTTTCCGAGATATTCTTCATAGCTTTCATCAAGCGTAAACGTTGCACCGTATGCCTTTTGAATTCTCTTTGTTTCTTTCGGTTCGCCGTCGGCATAAACGTATATTACCAAGTCGCCGCCGATGCCTCCGTTATATTCGGGGAATACCGTAACATTCGCCTTTGCGTCTACCGTTGTTCCCAAAAGCGTACCTGTCACTTCGAATTGTCCTGTTTTCGCATACTTATCGCTGTCTATGCTGTCCCACGAAATCGCAAAAATTGCGCTGTAATTGCCCGAATAAACATTTATCACTCTCGGAAGCGATGGTGCTTTACCGACGTATGTTCTAACGTTGATGTTTTCAAATCTCACGTCATCCGCTTTTTCGTACACAACCGTTATTTCGTCTTCACCCGTTACGGTTTCGAGTGTAAGCTCCGAAAGACTTTCGTTCACAACATATATTTCGTTATTGTAGCTTATCAAACTGTCCGCAACGCTGTATGTGTAGCTTTCTCCCAAAACTCCGTAAACTACCGATGACGAAATCTGATTGCCCGACTTATCGACTCTCTTTACCGTTATGGGCGTACCCTCCTGATAAACAATAATTTCGGGAGTTTTTTCTTCATCATTTTTTTCCGAAGCTACAATATACGCAACGTCGCTGCCGCATGTCAACAAAAAGCTGAAATTTTCTCCCGCATGTTCCTTAACAAAATCCGTCACATCCCATTGCAAATAAAAATCCTTTGTCTGACCTGTAGCTATCTGCGTATCCAAAAGCGTGCCCGCTTCGCTGACACCGACGTTCGATATACTGCCTCCGATTACGCTTGCGTAGTTATTGTATGTTACCTCATTAACATTCCAATTGCTTTCATCGCCCACAAGACCGTAGCAGTAATATTCATCGTCATCGTAGTTGTCGATAAGATTTACGTAAACGCTCAAAACCGCCTTTTCGCAGTTTGCGAGAGCATTTTTTTCGCCTTGCGACAATTCACTCGCTCTCATAAGCGCATAACGAGTGTATGCCGCACCGTTGTTCGAAGAAACCATTATAGTTTCTTCACCGTTCATATTTTTGTCGGGATATTTTCCCGACAGTTCAACGTCCTCGTCGATTGCTATCTTTGTTTTCGACATGCTGTCATAATCAATCGGCACATCGGACGGTTTTTTCTTGCGATAGAGTTCTTCGACTTCGGTGTTCGTCAACGCTCTGTCATACAATCTTATTTCGTCCATCTTGCCCTTGAATTCGGGATTGGCGGACGCTGAATTTGCAAACGCCCACTGCGTTTTGCCTATCCACATACCGTTGTCCGAGCCGGATTTTGATACCGTAGCTCCGAACGGACGTGTAAGCGTTTTTATCGAGTTGTCAAACTCGTATCTTTCTTCACCGTCTATATAAATATGAGGAGTATAATATTCACCCTCCGTGCTCTTTTCGTATGTAACAACCAAATGAGACCATTTGTCCGCAAACGGCTTATCCTCAAGCGTTGCGCTCACAAATGATTTCGGGTCGTCCGGTGCAGAACCTACGGCTCTGTCCTGGAAACGCGATTCACCGCTCGACGGTACATAGCGGAAGAAGAACGAATCCGTCGTCGCATTACCGAAATCGAAAAATCTCTGTATACTTGAGCTGTATCTGTAATCCGTATCGGCATAAATCCATGCCGCAAACGTGAACTCTTCGCAATCTTTATTAATTCCGTCGGGCAAACGAATAGCGGGTCCTGCGTAAAAATTATTTCTTTCCCAGCCGCCCAATCCGACATCTTCGCCGATTACCGCTCCGGGGAAGTGCAACACGCCGTCTTCAACCGTCACTTTCTTATCAATCGTAACAGTTTCCCGTCTGTTCTTTACTTCTTTGTAAAGATTATGTACCGTTGCATTGTTGTTCTGTCCGGATACATCAACAATCGAATCGGGTTCTTTAACTTCCGTATCAAAGTTGTAATATGCCAAAAGTCCCTCCGCAAGAGTCGATGTATCTTTTTTGATAACCGTTACTTTTACTTTTACGCTGTCTCCGTCTTCCGTAACGCCGTCAACCTCAAACACGCCTGCGTTTGCGTACTTTTCCGAGGAAATCACATCCCATGTTACATTGAGAGTTTTTTCGGCTCCCGTGTTATAGTACACCACAACCGTTTCGGGCAAAAGCGGATAATCTCCCGCATTTGTCGTAACGTCTTCAACGTAATAATCCGTAACTTTGATTTTTCCGACCGGAGATGTTGTATCGTAAAGATATTTTACGTCTTTTTCGCTCAACCCTCTCGAATACAAACGTATTTCATCCATCTGCCCTTTAAAATCGGGGTTATCAGTAACATATTGACCTGTCGCGCCCCAAACGGTTCTGCCTATAAATAAACCGTTGTTCGTATCGTCAAGCTCTCCCAAATCCGAAAGACCTCTCGTATACACGCCCGTTGAAGAAAGTTCGTCAACTTTATTTCCGTTCACATAAACAGTCGAATCGTATTTTCCCGTTTCCTCGTTTTTTTCGTACACAAACGTGAAAAGTCCCCACACGTCCGTAAACGGTCTTGACGAAATCGTAGTTTCCTGATATTTATTGATATTTCTGTCCTGCATACGCAAAAGTCCCGACGACGATGTGTATCTTGCGAAAATACTGTTGTAAGGATCGTTTGCGCCGCTACCCAAATTGCCGAAATCGAAAAATCTCGTCATTTTGTCTGCATATTCATAATCTCCGTCGGCTTTAATCCATGCCGAAAACGTAAAGCTCGATACGTTTTCATTGATGTTGTTCGGCAATTTCAATGCCGCACCGAGATAGTTTGTCCACCACTCGCTCGTGTTTCCGGGAAAAGTCGCCACACCTCCCGAAACAGTCAAAACGTTGTTTGCTCCCTGCGACCATTGCCCGTCACCGCTCACCACGGTATTCAAAACCTTGGCGTCGTTGCCGTTGCCCGATGCATCGGGAATAACGCTCGGATTTGTTTCGGCATTTTCAAAATCGTAATATGCTATAAGACCCGACGTAATATCCGCATCCGTTGTTTCGTTTGCGTATACCGCAGGCACAAAACTCAAAAGCATTATCACCGAAAGAATCAAGCTTACAGCCTTTTTCATTTTCATAATATTTATCCTCCTTAAATTTTTAATTGTCGCCATTACTACTATTATATAGTATCATACAATTTTCCCTTTTGCAATGTACATTTTTGTTAATTTTTTGTGTTCTTTAAGGCAAAAATCAAAAATCCCTTTTACAATAAAAAAACCACCTCAATACAGGTGGCAAACTGTCTATAAACATATCTTTAATGTAACATCGAAAGGTTTGGGAAAGAAGGTTTCCCAAAGGGAATCGGCGAGGCAATCGCATTGCCTCGCCGAAAGTGTCGAAAAATTCGACACGCTCAGAACCGTTTCGTCACATCTCGAAACGGTTCTTTCGTTTTGTATTTTATTCGTCAAAAAGCTCTCCCGCTTTTTCGTAGTGAGCCTTTTTCACTATTTCGTTGTCTTTGTTCACAAAAACAACTCTCGGTTTAAAGTCCTCTGCCTCTTCACGGTCCATCTCGGCATATGCCATGATAATCACCTTGTCGCCGACCTCGACCAGTTTTGCAGCAGCGCCGTTGAGACAAATCACTCCGCTGCCTTTTTCGCCTGCGATTGTATACGTTTCAAGGCGATTGCCGTTGTTTATATCGACAACCTGCACTTTTTCGTATTCCAATATTCCCGCAGCCTCCAACAGAGCGCTGTCAACCGTGATACTGCCTACATAATTCACCTCTGCCTGCGTAACACGTGCTCGATGAATTTTGCTTTTCAACATTGTTATCGTCATAACAACACATCCTTATGCCATAAAGTTATCAATCAGTCTTGTTTTGCCGATGTATACCGCCATTGCAAAGAGTGTATCTTCGCCAACCGTGTCAACATCACGCATAGAAGCATCAACCGCCTGCACATAGTCGATTTTCGCCAAAGGTTCTTTGTTTATGTGTGCAATCATCTTATCCAAAATAACCTTCGTACTCTTTTCTCCCGCATTTACTTCATTCTGTCCGATTTTCACGGCTTCCGACAGACAAAGTGCCGCTTTTCTTTCATCTGCGTTGAGATAAGTATTTCTGCTCGATTTTGCCAATCCGTCTTCTTCACGCACAATCGGGCAGCCGACAATTTCAACATCAAAATTCAAATCTCTGACCATTCGCTTTATAATAGCAAGCTGCTGGGCGTCTTTTTGACCGAAAAACGCTTTATCGGGAGCAACGATATTAAAAAGCTTTCCGACAACCGTACAAACTCCTCCGAAATGAATAGGTCTCGTTTTTCCGCAAAGATTTTTGCTCAAAACATCGGGTACTATTGTTGTTGTCGCATCGGGAAAATACATTTCATCCGCTTCGGGATTGAAAATCGCATCCGCACCGCATTCTTCCACAAGCTTTGCGTCATGATTGAGATCTCTCGGATACGCTTCAAAATCTTCGTTGGGAGCAAACTGCGTGGGGTTCACGAAAACGCTTACAATCGTTACATCACATTCTTCAACGCTCTTTTTCACAAGAGATGCGTGTCCCTCATGCAAAAAGCCCATAGTGGGAACCAGGCCCACGCTCTTGCCCTCTTTTTTTTGTGCTTTCACATAGTCACGGACCTCTTTTATAGTCTTAAAAATAATCATTTTACATACGCCTCGATTTCTTTTAATACTGCATCATCTATTTTGTAAGTATATTCCTCCGAGGGAAATACCCCCGCCTTCACTTCTTCATCATACTTTTTGAATGCCGCCGTCATTTTTTCACCGATATTTTCGTACCTCTTCACGAATTTCGGCACAAAATCCGAAAACATTCCCGCCATGTCCTGATAAACCAATACCTGACCCGAGCAGTTACCGCTTGCGCCTATTCCTATTGTCGGAATCGTCAGCATATTTGTTATAATATCGGCAAGAGGTGCCGGAATCCCCTCCAAAACAACCGCAAACGCGCCTGCTTTTTCGACCGCTTTTGCGTCTTCGATTATTTTTTTTGCTGTTTCGACAGTTTTCCCCTGCACCTTAAATCCGCCGAATGCATTGACGGACTGAGGCGTCAATCCGATATGTCCGCATACGGGTATTCCCGCCTCCACGATTGCTTTTATCTGTTCGAAAACCGTTGTGCCGCCCTCGAGCTTTACGCAGTCTGCGCCGCCCTCCTGAACAAGCCTGCCCGCATTTTTCACCGCATCGTACACACTTGTCTGATAACTCATAAACGGCATGTCCGCAACAACAAGAGCGTTTTCGCTTCCTCTTACGACCGCCTTTACATGATGCAGCATATCCTCCATCGTAACACGTGTCGAATCGGGATATCCGAGCATGACCATCCCCAGCGAATCGCCTACAAGAATCGAGTTAATACCTGCCGCATCAACAAGCTTTGCCGTCGAATAATCATAGGCGGTGAGCATTGTTATCTTCTCGCCCTTTTCTTTCATTTGCGCAAAAGTCAATGTTGTATTTTTCATCCGTTTAACTCCTTCCTGACGAAATCATAATCTTTTTTGTATTTTTCTTCCGCAATATACGTAAGCTTTTGCGAAAGCAGTCTGTATATTTCTCTCTCATCAGCGTCAAGTGATTCGAGATGCTTTTTCAGCGTATTCGTGTCGCCTCTGTCAACAGGACCCGTAAGGCTTTTTTCTATGCCTTGCGAAAAAATATTATTCATATTTGTCTTTGCCAGATTTTCTATCGCACAAAGCGCTTCTTCACGGTCAAACCCGCACTCCGTGAGCGTGTCCGTGCTTATTTTCATAACGGCTTGCATCAAATTCGATGCAAAAACGCACGCCGCATGATAAAGCGTTTTTTTGTCGGAGTCAATCTTTTTTATTTTCAAAAAACTCAAAACTTCACAAATATAATCCGCCCTGTTTCCCTCGGCTGTAAACTGTGCGTTTTTCAATTCTTCCTGTGCATTTCCCGACGAAACCGCCATCATCGGATGCAAACTCGCAGAGTTTTCAAAATTCGGAAAAGCTGCGGCACAATCTGTTGCGCCCGACATATGGCACAGTATTTTTCCTTTGCAAAAAGGCTGTATTTCATAAAAAACTTCGGTTATTTTGTCATCGGGAACAGTAACGAAAACAATCTCCGACTTTTCGCACAACTCCTCCAAAGAGTCAAATCGGATAAAATCCGACGGCAAATAACTCTTCGAAAACACTCCGCTCAAAAGCTTGTGCTCTTTCAGCACTTTCCCGAAGCTCGTTCCCACTCTTCCCGCACCGATAATTCCTATCATATGCCTCACCTTATTTAATAAGCTCTCTCACTCTGAATTTTACGCCCGTATTCTCGGCGATTTTTCTGCATTTTTCAATGTCGTCCTTGTCCATAACATCAACAACGCTGAAAATCACTTCGCCGACGTGATTTTTCGCTTTTTTCGCAAAATCAAGCATTGCGTAAAATCCTTCTTCGCCGTATTGACAAACGCAAAGCTCGTTATATTTTTTCGCATCAGGTGCATTCAGACTTATCGACACCGTATCGATAAGTCCGTCCATTTCGCCCGTAACATCACGATTATTAATCAAATTTGCGTGACCGTTCGTATTGAGACGCACCTTGACATCATACTCTTTTTTTATTCTTTTGACAACCTCTGTCATATCGTCAAATCTTTCCGTGGGTTCACCGTAACCGCAAAGAACAAGTTCTTTGTAGTTTTCGATTTTCTTTTCTTTTATGTCCGCAACCATTTCTTCGACTGTGGGTTCTTTGTCTATCCACAAATCATATCCCATGCCCTCTTCGGTTGTTGTCCGCACGCAAAAAGTGCAGGCATTGGTGCAACGGTTCGTCAAATTCAAATACAAGCTGTCTCCGATAGGATAAGCGATAATATTCATTTTATCAGTCCTCAATCAAATAAAAATCTTTAGCGTTTTTTTCGGTAATTGCGATAACCTCTTCAACATCCATATTTTTCAATTCTGCAATTTTTTCAGCTGTTTTTTGCATATAGATTGACGAATTTCGCTTGCCTCTGAAAGGCACGGGTGCAAGATACGGACAGTCCGTCTCTATCATAATATCCTCAATCGGAACATATTTTACCACCTCAACCGTTTTCACGTTGTTTTTAAAAGTCAAAACTCCGCCGATTGAAATTTTCATTCCCAAATCAAGAATTTTTTTCGCCGTTTCCCTGCTTTCCGAAAAACAATGCATCATACCGCCCCGAGACGATATATCAGATGACGAAAGTATCTCCAAACAGTCTCTCGTGGAATCTCGGTTATGCACCTGAAACGGAAGATTTACCTGTTTTGCAATTTCTATCTGCTCACGAAAAATCTTTCGCTGAACATCTTCCGTGTCCTTGCCGTAATAATAATCCAGCCCTATTTCGCCTATTGCGACAACCTTTTCGTGTTTTGCAAGACGAACAATCTCATCGAGCATATCGTTTGTCACGCCTTCCGCTTCCGACGGATGAAAACCCACCGCCGCATATATAAACGGATATTTTTCGGCCAAACGAATGCTTTCAACACTCGACTCGATATCACAGCCGATATTTATAATATGACCCACGTTATTTTCTTTCATCGAGGACAGAAGAATATCTCTGTCCTCGTCAAAACGTTCGTCATCATAATGTGCGTGCACATCAAATAACATATATCCCATAACCTTTATCGTAAAATTTATCTGACTTCGCTGCCGTTTGCAACGGGAGCAATCGGCGACACAAGCGACAATTCTTCGTCATTTGCCGCCGAAAGAATCATGCCCTCGCTCAATTCTCCGCAAAGCTTTACGGGTGCAAGGTTTACCACCGCAACAACCTGCTTTCCCACCAAATCATCGGGGTTGTAATATTTCGCTATACCCGATACGATCTGACGCTGTTCATATCCGAAATCAAGTTTAAATTTCAAAAGCTTGGACGACTTTTTAACCTTTTCGCAGGAAATAACCGTTCCCACTCTCAAATCCATCTTGCAAAAATCGTCAATCGAAATTTCTTCCTTTGCTTCGGGTTTTTCAACCGCTTTTTTCGCTTCTTCACGGGGAGCTGTAGCCTGAGCGAGTCTTTCGAGTTCTTTTTCCATATCTATTCTCGGGAAAAGAACCTCACCCTTTTGAACAGTCACATTCTTTGCCAAACCGAAAGTTTTTGCGCTGTCCCATCCGAGTTCTTCACAGCCTATCTGCTGCAAAATCTTCGGTGTTGTGTTGGGCATTACGGGACGAATAAGCTCACTTGCGATTCGAAGACATTCTATAAGGTTGTACATAACCGTCGCAAGTCTTGCCTTCTTTGTTTCGTCCTTAACAAGCACCCAGGGAGCTGTCTCGTCGATATATTTGTTTGCTCTCGAAATCATTTTCCAAATCTGTGCGAGTGCGTTCGAAAAATCAAACGAATCCATCAGTTTTTCAACATTTTCCGCGCAATGCGACGCAATCGAAACAAGCTCTTCGTCTATTGCATCGCTTTCTCTCTCTTCGGGAATTGTGCCGCCGAAATATTTTTCCACCATCGACACCGTTCTCGACACAAGGTTGCCCAAATCGTTTGCCAAATCCGCATTGATTCTTGTGATAAGAGTTTCGTTTGTAAAGTCGCCGTCGGAACCGAACGGAACTTCTCTCATGAGGAAATATCTCACGGCGTCAACACCGTAGTTATTTACCAAAACAACAGGGTCAACAACGTTACCCTTACTCTTACTCATCTTGTCTCCGCCGATTTTGAGCCATCCGTGACCGAACACCTGCTTGGGAAGAGGCAAATCGAGTGCCATCAAAATCGCAGGCCAAATGATTGAATGGAATCTTACGATTTCTTTACCGACAAGGTGAACATCGCAAGGCCAGTATTTCTTAAAATCTTCATCATCTTCGCTGAATGCGCCGAGAGCTGTGATGTAGTTGTTGAGTGCGTCAAGCCAAACGTATACAACGTGCTTGTCGTCAAACGTTACGGGTATACCCCAGTTAAAGCTCGTTCTCGAAACGCACAAATCCTCAAGTCCCGGACGAAGGAAATTGTTGAGCATTTCGTTCTGTCTCGATGCGGGCTGGAGAAAATCGGGATTGTTTTCGATAAGATCAATCAATCTGTCCTGATATTTGCTCAAACGGAAGAAATAGCTCTCTTCCTTTGTTTTTTCAACTTCTCTTCCGCAGTCGGGGCACTTGCCGTCTTTGAGCTGAGTGGGAGTCCAAAACGACTCGCAGGGAGTGCAGTAAAGACCCTCATATTCGCTCTTGTAAATATCTCCCTGATCGTAGAGCTTTTTGAAAATCTTCTGAACCGCCTTTACGTGCTTTTCGTCCGTTGTGCGGATAAAGCGGTCGTTCGACACATTCATCAATTTCCACAAATCCTTGATACCGCCTACGATTTCGTCAACGTATGCTTGCGGTGTAACGCCCTTTGCTTCGGCTTTTCTCTGGATTTTCTGACCGTGTTCGTCCGTACCCGTCAAAAACATTACATCGTAGCCTTGCGCTCTCTTGTATCTTGCAATACTGTCGGCCGCCACCGTGCAGTATGCATGCCCTATATGCAAATTATCGCTGGGATAATATATAGGTGTCGTAATATAAAATTTACCTTTATTACACATTCATATCAACTCTTTCTTTTACCAAGGTTTAACGGCACCGATCAATTCTCTCACATCTTCAATGCCGTGCTTTGTCATATATTCTTCAATGCCAGTTGCCGTTTTGACCGCCGCATACGGATCGACAAAATTCTGCGTGCCTACGCTCACGAGGCTTGCACCCGCCATCATAAACTCAATTGCATCGTTAGCGTCTCTTATACCGCCCATTCCTATGATGGGAATGTCAACGGCATTTGCAACCTGCCAAACCATTCTCACCGCAACGGGTTTTACGGCAGGACCGCTCATTCCGCCTACGTTGTTTTTCAAAATAGGTCTTCTTGTGTTAATATCTATTTTCATACCCAAAAGAGTATTTATAAGGCTCAATCCGTCCGCACCCGCTTTTTCGGCTGCTTTTGCGATTGCGGTAATATCCGTAACATTCGGCGAAAGCTTAACCACAAGCGGCTTGTCGCACTTTTCTTTCACATTCGATGTAATCTCGCTCACCATGCAAGGGTCCGTACCGAAAGCCACGCCGCCGTGCTTAACGTTGGGACACGAAATATTCATCTCCACCAAATCGACATTGCTCTGACCTATGAGCTTGCCCATTTCTATATAATCTTCAAGCGTATTTCCCGCAATATTTGCGATAATCTTGCACTTTTTGAACTTTGATTTCAAAAACGGCAAATCGTTTTCCAAAAAGTTTTCAAGTCCCGGATTTTGCAATCCGACGCTGTTTAAAATTCCGCCGTAAACTTCGGCAATTCTCGGAGGCGGATTACCCTCACGGGGTTTCAATGTGAGTCCTTTCACGCTGATACCGCCGATTGCGTCAAGGTCAAAATATTGCGAATATTCATACCCGAAACCGAACGTTCCGCTTCCCGTTACAACCGGGTTTTCAAATTCGACTCCGCAAAAATTCACTTTTGTGTTCATTCAAATTCCACCTCGCTCGCATTAAATACGGGGCCTTTCTGACAAACCTTGTCATATCCCGACTTTGTTTTGCAAACGCACACGAGACAAGCGCCTATTCCGCATCCCATTCTCTGTTCCATGCTGATTTCGGCTTCGATTCCCTTTTCTTCGGCAATTTTCTTCACCGCACGAAGCATCGGCGTAGGGCCGCAGGCATATATGATATCGCAGTCGTCTATAGCGTCTTTTGCGGCGTCTATTGCAAATCCGTTATATCCGTAAGTTCCGTTATCCGTTGCGATTACCGTTTCTCCGCAGGATGCAAAATCTTCTTCCATGCAAACCATGTCCTTGTCACGGAATCCGAGAAAAACTTTCGGATTCGTCAAATTCTTTGCCAAAAAGAGCAGCGGAAACGAGCCCAATCCTCCGCCCAAAACAACGGCTTTGGCATCTTTTTTCACGGTAAATCCCGTACCGACGGGACCTATGAGATCAATCGTATCGCCAACGTTTTTCTTGCTCAAAATTTCCGTACCCTCGCCCTTTATTTCAAAAACGATTCTCGTAACGGCATCTTGTGCATCGCAAATCGAAATCGGTCTTCTCAAAATATGAGAATCGCTCTCGATGTTTATATGAACAAACTGTCCGGGTTTTGCTTCACGAGCCAAATCTTCGTTTTCAAGCAAAAACTCAATCTGATTTTTCGCAATTTCTCTTTTTGATACTATTTTGCAATACTTTACTTGAGTATACATTTTTTAAGAGCCTCCTTCATGTTAAGAGCCTCGTTACGTGCCGCAAGAGCAAACTCTTCGTCCTTCCAATCGCCCTTCTTGTATGCGCACATAATACCTCTCGACGAGTTTACTATACCGCCCAAGCCGTTTTTGTCAAATGCCAACGCACAGTCTTCGGCTTTTCCGCCCTGTGCGCCGTATCCGGGAATAAGGAAAAACGTGTTGGGCATTACTTCTCTCAATCTCGATATCTGCTCCGGATATGTCGCACCCGTTACCGCACCTACTCTGTTGTAGCCGTATTTTCCTATCGAATCTTCTCCGAGCATTTTAACTATTTCCGCTGTTTTTTCGTAAATCGGCACTCCGTCAACCTTCAAATCCTGCAATTCGCCCGACGAAGGGTTCGATGTTTTAACCAAAATGAAAATATCCTTGTCGTGCTCTGCGCAGTCTGCAACAAAAGGTTTCAAACCGTCTGTTCCGAGATAAGGATTAACCGTTATGCAGTCGGGCGAAAAGCTTCGTCTTGCCTTGCCCATATAATCCGTTTCTCCTATATATGCCGTGCTGTATGCCTGAGCGGTCGCACCGATATCGCCTCTCTTAACGTCCAAAAGAACATACATTCCCTTTTCGTTTGCATAGCGCATCGTCTTTTCAAGACACATAATGCCCTCTATACCGTACATTTCGTAATACGCACTCTGAGGCTTCACGGCGGGAACTATGTCATACAAGTTGTCAATCAAAGCCTTATTAAACTCAAAAAGTGCATCGGCAGCGCCTTTTGCCCAATTGTCGCCCGCTTTTTCCATGCAGGGAACTTTTATAAAATCGGGAACATAGTCAAGCTTGGGGTCAAGTCCCACAACGGTGGGGTTCATATCTTTTTCGATGATTTTTTCTATCAGCTTATCCATTGTACATTACACGTCCTTCCACAATTGTCATATGTGCCTTACCCGAAAGAGTAAAACCGTTATAAGGCGAATTTTTACTCTTCGATTCAAACTTATTCACATCAACCGTCCAAATTTCGTCGGGATCGAAAATCGTCAAATCGGCAATCGCACCGAGAGCGATTTCACCCAAACCGAGATTCAAAATACTTGACGGATTGTACGTCATCTTCTGCAAAAGCTCTCCGAGAGTCATTCTGCCTGTTTTTACAAGGTACGTAATTCCGAGTGCAAGACTTGTTTCAAGTCCCACAATTCCGTTTGCCGCATATTCAAACTCAAGATTTTTTTCGTCGATGTGATGGGGGGCATGGTCTGTGATAATACAGTCAATGGTGCCGTCGCACAATCCTTCTATAACAGCCTCCACATCGTCTTGTCCTCTCAAGGGAGGATTCATCTTGGCGTTTGTGTCAAATCCCATAACCGCCTCATCCGTAAGCGAGAAATAATGCGGCGCCGTTTCGCAAGTTACCATAACGCCTCTCTTTTTCGCATTTCGTATCAGGTCGATTCCTCCGCGTGTACTCACGTGAGCAATGTGTACTCTCTTTCCCTCGTGTTCCGCAATCAAAATATCACGTGCTATCATTGCTTCTTCAACAGCGGGAACAATCGGTCTCAAGCCCAGTCTCGTGCATGTTTCCGAGTCGTTCATATGTCCCGAATCAAGAAGCGACAACTCCTCGCAATGACTTATCACGGGAAGATCAAAATGCGATGCGTACATGAGTGCACGACGCATTACGGCACCGTTCGACACGGGTTTTCCGTCATCGGATACCGCAACTATACCCTCTTTTTTCATTTCGCCCATTTCGCTGAGCTCTTCGCCCTTTAATCCCTTTGTTATTGCGCCGATAGGGAAAACTCTGCAACTTGCCACTCTGTCGGCACGGTTTTTTATAAAGCTCACAACGCTTGCCGTGTCGCAAACGGGATTTGTGTTGGGCATGGGACAAACAGACGTAAACCCGCCCGCAGCAGCGGCACGTGTACCCGTTTTGATATCTTCCTTATATTCGTACCCGGGTTCACGCAAATGAACGTGCATATCAATCAGTCCCGCCGAAACCACCATACCCTCGGCATTTATCGTTTCGGCTTCGTCATCTTCTATCTTTTCGGCAATCTGTACGATGACACCGTCCATTATGAGAATATCTCCGTACATATCAATTTCGTTTTTAAGGTCGATAATATGACCGTTTTTAATCAGCGTCTTCATTCAACTTCCCCCTCACTCGTTGCAAAGAATGTCCAAAACAGCCATTCTCACCGATACACCGTTTGTAACCTGTTCATTAATCACCGAATTTTCGCAATCGGCAACATATGTCGAAATTTCTATACCTCTGTTCACGGGTCCCGGATGCATAATAAGTGCGTCGGGTTTTGCAAATTTCAGTTTTTCGAGGCTCACGCCGAAAAATTCGCTGTATTCTCGAACCGTGGGGAAAAGCGCCGCTTTCATTCTTTCAAGCTGTATTCGAAGGTTAATCACAACATCGGCTTCGAAAAGTGCTTCTTCAACGCTTTCGCACATGCAAACATTGCCCATGTTTTCAAAATCACGAGGCATAAGCGTCGGAGGTCCCGCAATAAAAACCTGCGCTCCGAGTTTTGTCAAAGCATACGTATCGCTTCTTGCAACACGCGAATGAAGAACGTCGCCTATAATAGCAACTTTCAAATTTTCAAACGAGCCTTTTTTCTCACGGATTGTAAACATATCCAAAAGTGCCTGTGTGGGATGTTCGTTCATACCGTCTCCCGCATTTACAACGCTTGCCTTAACGTTTTTAGCCAGCAAATGCGGAGCACCGGCCGCACTGTGACGGATAACTATCACATCCGTTCCCATGCTGTCAAGTGTTTTACCCGTATCAATAAGACTCTCGCCTTTTTGAATGGAAGAGCCCGAAGCGGTAATGTTTGCGCTTGATGCGCTCATATACTTGCTCGCAAGCTCAAAAGATGTACGTGTTCTTGTGGAGTTTTCGTAAAAAAGCGTAATGAGGCTTTTGCCCTGCATTGCGTTGATTTTCTTATTGTCCGACAAAACGATTTTTTTCATCTCGGTAGCTTTGTCCAGAATATGAAGAATGTCCTCTTTCGACAGTTCCTGTATTCCCAAAAGGTCTTTTCTGCCTGACAGCATACGTTTTTTCCTCGCTTTCTTTTATCTGCCGCTTCTCTTATCCAAAATTTCGAGCACTTTCGCAAAATCCTCGGGAAGCGGTACGCTGTAATATACAGTTTTCTTTGTTTCCGGGTGAATAAATCCGATTTTTCCCGCATGGAGCAGCTGCCCCGTCAAGTTAAACTCCTCTTTTTTCACTCCGTATGTTTTGTCTCCCACAATCGGGTGACCTATGTATTTCATATGCACTCTTATCTGGTGCGTTCTTCCCGTCCGCAGCTTACAGCGGACGAGTGTATACAAACCGTATCTCTTTTCCACAAAAAAATCCGTTACGGCTTCACGGCTGTTTTTATATGTCACAGCCATTTTCTTTCTGTCGTTTTCGCTCCTGGCAATCGGTGCGTCGATTGTACCCGAGTCCTCTTTTATGTTTCCGTGTACCAATGCGTAATATTCTCTCGATAAGCTTCTGTCGCCCAGCTGTTCCGACAAAAACAAATGTGCTTCGTTCGTCTTGGCAACAACCAAAAGTCCCGTGGTGTCTTTGTCTATTCTGTGCACGATTCCCGGGCGAAAAGCACCGTTTATCCCCGACAAATTCCCTTTGCAATGAAACAGCACCGCATTCACAAGCGTACCCGTCGTATTTCCGGGTGCGGGGTGCACCACCATGCCTCTTTTTTTGTTTATGACAAGCAGGCTGTCGTCCTCATAGACAATATCGAGCGGAATATCTTCCGGCACGGCGTCAATCTCTTCGGGCGACGGAATCGTAAATTCGATTACATCGCCGCATTTGAGCTTGTACGATGCGTTTTTCACCGCACCGTTCACCTTGATTTTACCGTCATCGAAAAGATTTTTCACATACGAACGCGAAATATTTTCAACGTTTTCCGATATATACTTATCGCAACGCATTTCGGCATTTGCCGAAAGTACGATGTCTTTATCCATTATAAATCACACAATCCTTTTCAGCTTTTCTTTTCGTCGTCCATCGTCACGAATGCGTATACAACGAGCAGTATCGCACCTATAACGATAGCGCAGTCGGCTACGTTAAAAACGTAAAAATCCACAAATTGAACATCTATAAAATCACGCACATAACCGAATTTTATTCTGTCGATGAGATTTCCTATCGCACCGGATAAAATGAGTGAGCACGATGTGAGCAAAACAGGGTTTTCGGGGCGGTATTTTTTCACGAACCACCCTCCGAATCCTATTATAACGAGAGTTATCGCAATCAGAAAAAACTTCTGTCCCTGCAATATCCCCATGCTTGCGCCCCTGTTCTGAATATACGTAAAATTCAAAACGTTTTTTATCACTTCGACACTCGCATAGAGCACTCCGTCAACCTTTTTTACAAACCAAATCTTGCTCAACTGATCCAAAAGGGTCAAAAGAGCCGCAATAATGCCGAAAATCGTGTACTTAAACCAAAGCTTTTTCGTTATACTCAGTTTATGTTCCAAAATAATCTCTCCATAGAAGTTCGTCACAGAAAGATATTCCCTCTGTGACGAAACAATTTTATTCTAAATTAGCAGCACATCTTGCGCAGATTGTGGGATGATCTTTGATTGTGCCGACGCTCTTATGAACAGTCCAGCATCTTTCGCACTTTTCACCCTCTGCCGCCAAAATCTCAATATTATCTTCGCCTCTTTCAACCTTTACGGAAGAAACAATGAATATTTCCGCAAGCTTATCTTCAATACTCTTGAGGAAATCATAATTTTCTTCTGTTGTGACGCAAACGCTTGCTTCCAAGCTCTTGCCTATTTTCTTTGCGGCTCTTGCTTCTTCGAGAGCCTTGAGAACGTTTTCTCTTACGGAAAGAATCTTCGCCCACTTTTCGGAAAGTGCAACGTTATTGTATTCCTCGTGTACACGGGGCATATCGTTCATTGTAACGGAGAAACCTTCTTCCGAAGCCGTATGAGGCATATAGCTCCAAATTTCTTCCGCAGTATAGCAAAGGAAAGGCGCAATCAGCTTAACCAAAGAATTGAGAATAATGTACATCGCACTCTGTGCGCTTCTTCTTGCCTTGCTGTCTTTCTTTTGCGTATAAAGTCTGTCCTTGATAATGTCGAGATAAACGTTGCTCATATCAACAACGCAGAAATTATGAATATTGTGATAAATCATATGGAATTCATAGCTTTCATATGCCGCAAGAACCTTTTCGACGAGCTTGTTGAGTCCGCCGAGTG
>CAZRYW010000013.1:0-21417 GCA_964604405.1 uncultured Oscillospiraceae bacterium | reverse complement strand
GGAATCCCCCACGTTTTTGCTACTTTTGTCGCACAAAAGTAGATAGCCGTCACACGCTGTGACAAAATCATCTTTTTCATCAACGTTGCCTATATTGAACTACGCCACTATGGCGTGCTTTTCGTTTACACAAAAGACGCATACCACTTTCAACGTGATATGCGTCTTTTCTTACCAATAATGATATTTATTTCTTTTTGCAACAATAAAGATTCCCGAGAATACAACAGCCATTATCTCCGCAACCACAATCGAAATCCACACCCCGTCAATTTCCCAAATCAACGGAAGCAAAATAACAGCGGCAACCTGGAAAACTATCGTTCTCAAAAACGATATTATCGCACTTGTTATGCCGTCGTTTAATGCCGTAAAAAATCCCGATGCGAAAATCGCATATCCCATAAATATAAACGAAAGTGCAAAAACTCTGAATCCGGACACCGTCAGCTGCATCAATTGTGCATCGTATCCAACGAACATTTTTGCCAAAGGTTCCGCCAACAATTCTGCCGACAAAACCATCGCAACGCCGAACATTCCTATTATAATAAGACTGCGTCTCAAAAGTCCTTTCAGCTCATCGTGATTTTTCGCACCGTCATGATAGCCTATAATGGGTGCCGTTCCGATGGAATATCCTACAAACGCCGCCGAGAAAATCATGCTGACATACATCATTACGCCATATGCCGCAACACCGTCCTCGCCTGCATATTCGATAAGCTGTATATTGTACAGCATACCGACCAAGCTCATCGAAACGTTGCTCATAAATTCAGACGACCCGTTTGTGCATGCCTTAAAAATCGCTCTGATATCTAATCTTGTTTTTCCTATGCGAAGCATACTGCTGTTCTTTCTCGCAAAATACACAAAAGGCACGATTCCGCCCACACTCTGACTGAGCGCAGTTGCTATTGCCGCACCCATCAGTTTGTATTCCTGCGGAAGCAGTATAACCAAAACCGCATCGAAAATCATATTCGTAAGTCCCGCCGATACCGTCACTATCAAACCCAAATGCGGCTTTTCTGCCGTAACAAAAAACGACTGGAACAAATACTGCAAAACGTTCAACGGCAATGCCGCAAGAATAATTCTCGCATACACAACAGCATGTTCGAGCATTTCTCCCTCGGCACCGAGAAGCATTGCAATCGGACGAATAAACACAATGCCTGCTATAGCCAACACAACACCCAAAATTGCCGTGACATAAACAAATAGCGAAAAATACTCATTAGCCTTTTCTTTATTCCCCTCACCGAACGTCTTTGCCACAATGGCGCTGCCGCCAGTACCGAACATAAATCCGACAGTTGCCAAAATCATCAAAAACGGCATTATGAGATTTATTGCCGCAAAGGGAGTCTTTCCCGCATAGTTGGAAACGAAAAATCCGTCAACAACGCTGTATACGGACGTAAAAATCATCATTCCGATTGACGGCAGAGTAAAACGAATCAATCTTCTGTAAGAAAAGTGGTCGGATAACCTGATTTTGTTTCCCATATGAGTCTCCTTAAAATTATTTTCAAAACAAAAAAGCCGCTTTGCGGCAGCTTTTTTGTTATATAAAGTCAAAATTACTTTACTGCATCCTTAAGAGCCTTACCTGCCTTGAAAGCGGGAGCCTTGCAAGCAGCGATTTCGATTGTTTCGCCTGTAGCAGGGTTCTTACCTGTACGAGCAGCTCTTTCTCTTACTTCGAAAGTACCGAAACCGATGAGTGCAACCTTGTCACCTGCCTTAAGAGCTTCTGTGATAACATCAACAGTAGCGGCAAGAGCAGCATCGGAGTCTTTCTTGGAAAGACCTGTCTTTGCAGCGATAGCATTTACCAATTCTGTCTTATTCATTCATTTTCACCTCCAACAAATCTCAATGCGCTGTTTTAAGCCCGTACAAAAGTACAGACACATTTCAAACGCGACTGTAGGCTCATTATAGCACACAACAGATATGAATTTCAATATATTTTTCACATATTTTTCATATTTTTTTGATTTTTTGGCATTTTGGACGGTTTTTTTGTCTTTTTTTATCAAACGATTGACTTTTAAATTTCATTATGTTACATTTTTCTCATAAATCAAAGGGGGTCTTGACATGACTGCTTATCGAGAATTTGAAGAAATCGAAGAAAATCTCATAAAAAGCTTCGAAAAAAACAAAAATCACAGTTTCAAAACACTTTTGTCACTTTACAAGGGCAGCTATCACAAGCTCTTGTTTGCGTTGATATTTTTCATCATCAAGCGCATACCCGAGTGGGTTCTTCCGATAGTTACCGCAAACATTATCGATATTGCAACGTCGCCGTCAACCCACACTCTCAACGACCTCGCACTAAACAGTATCATCATGTTTGTATGCATCATTCAAAACGTCCCCACCAATTTTATCTATTACAAAGTCTACCGACAATCAATCCGTTTTGTCGAAGCAAAGCTCCGCAGTGCACTTGTACGCAAAATGCAGCAGCTTTCGATTACATATCACAAAGAAATGCAATCCGGCAGACTTCAATCAAAAATCATGCGTGATGTCGAGGCTATCGAAACATTATCCACACAATTCTTTATCAATCTTTTGCAAATCATCATGGACTTATTCGTGGCGATATTTATAACAGCCTCAAAAAACACCGTCGTTTTATTGTTTTTTGTCCTCACAATCCCCTTTGCGGTTGTTCTTGTTACCGTTTTCCGCAAAAAAATTCGCAAACGCAATAACGAATTTCGCAAAGAAATGGAAGAAACAAGCGCCATGGTTATGGAAATGGTCGAACTCATTCCCGTAACACGAGCCCACGGCTTACAAAACTACGAAATCAACCGTATGGACAGCCAAATGCGTAAAGTTTCCAAGCGCGGTTTAAAACTCGATGTTATCCAAGAACTTTTCGGTTCATTAACATGGGTCACATTTCAGCTTTTCCAGCTTGCCTGCCTTGTATTTACGGGTTATTTGGCATACCAAGGCAAAATCAGCGTCGGAGAAGTCGTTCTCTATCAAAGCTACTATGCCCAAATAGTACATCAGATATCCAACCTCGTGGGACTTTTACCCTCAATGAGCAAAGGACTCGAATCCGTTCGAAGCGTCGGCGATGTTTTGGCGGCAAATGATATCGAGGATAACACTTCAAAAGAATGTATCAAGCATATCGACGGCAACATCACATTTTCCTCCGTTTCGTTTTCATATCATGACTCACCCACTCCCGTATTGTCCGACTTTTCCCTCAGCGTAAAAAAAGGTGAAACGGTCGCTCTTGTCGGTGAAAGCGGAGCTGGAAAAACAACCGTACTCAACCTGATAATGGGATTCAACCGTCCGACCTCCGGCACACTCACCATAGATAACTACGACATAACAAAAATCAATCTCAATTCTTTAAGGTCTCATCTTGCCGTTGTTCCCCAAAACACAATTCTTTTCACAGGCACCTTGCGTGAAAACATCACCTACGGTCTCCCTCACGTCAAAGAAGAAAATCTCCTTAAAGTAATCGAGGCAGCAAACCTCACCGAACTTGTCGCACAGCTTCCCGACGGTTTGGATACCCATATTAACGAACACGGTTCCAACCTCTCAGGCGGACAAAAACAGCGCATTTCAATCGCACGAGCACTCATCAGAGACCCCGAAATCATCATTCTCGATGAAGCAACGAGTGCTCTCGACACAATAAGCGAGCGCAAAATTCAATCCGCCATAGACAATCTTTCCAAAGACCGTACAACTTTCATTGTCGCACACCGCCTTTCAACAATTCGCAACGCCGACAAGATAGCCGTTATTTCCGACGGAAAATGTGTCGAGCAAGGCACTTTTGACGAACTTATCGCAAAGCGAGGCAAATTTTACGAAATGAACAAAATGCAAGTTGTATAACAAATTCTGTTTTGTGCAAAATATCCTTTGCATTCCGTTTTTCAAAATGATATAATAAATTGTACGACGTGTAGCTCATAAAGCGTAATTCCGGTTGGCTTTATGGGCACACGTTTATTTTTTTATTCGGAGGTTCTCATGGAAAACACAAAACAAAATAAAATGGCAACACAATCAATCAAAAAACTTTTTTGGAAGCTGGGACTTCCGATGATTGTTTCAATGGTTCTTCAAGCCCTTTACAACGTTGTTGACAGCATTTTCGTCGCCAATATGGGTGAAACGGGAGCACTTGCAAACGAAGCATTGACAATAGCTTTTCCCGTTCAAATCATGATAATTGCAATAGGCGTCGGCACGGGTGTCGGACTGAACGCTCTTTTGTCACGCAGTCTCGGCGAACTCAATCACGAAAAAATCAACACCGTTGCAGGTAACGGCATTTTCTTGGGATTGGTAATCTATTCTGTTTTTCTCATCTTCGGATTGTTCTTGTCCGAATGGTTCATCGGTCTTTTTACCGACAATCCTCTTGTTTTGTCAATGGGTTCAAGTTATCTCAAAATATGCACCTGCTTCTCTCTCGGTTCTATAGGATACACCATTTACGAACGTTTTCTTCAAGCAACGGGAAAAACTCTTTTCTCCACAATTTCGCAAATATCGGGAGCCTTGGTCAACATCATACTCGACTACATTTTCATTTTCCCTCTCGATATGGGTGTTTCCGGTGCAGCCTGGGCAACAGTCATCGGTCAGTTCGTCTCTTTATTTACGGCAATGGCTTTCCACTATTTTACCAACAAGGAAATCAGCGGCGACTTAAAATACATCAAACCCAATCTTTCGATTATTAAAGGAGTATATGCCATCGGCGCTTCCGCAGCATTGATGCAAGCACTACTTTCTGTCATGATGGCAGGTGTTAATGCGATTTTGTCAAGTGCAAATGCCGACTCCACAATTTTGGTCGGTTCGTTCGGTATCTATTACAAAATTCAGCAAATCGCCCTTTTCTCCGCTTTCGGATTATCAAACACCATAATCACAATACTCTCTTTCAACTACGGAATGGGCGACAAAAAGCGTGCCGAAGCCTGTGTAAAATACGGCATATTAGATACTCTGATCGTAACTGCGATACTTACTTGCCTTTTCGAAATTTTGGCAAAACCGCTTTCGAGTCTCTTTGCTCTTTCGGGAGGTTCATCATCCGCTTTGGTCGAAGTATGTGCAACCGCCACTCACATAGCAAGTCTCGGATATGTATTTATGGGATTTAGCGTCGCCGTCCAAGGTGTTTTGCAAGCTCTGGGATATGCTACAAAGCCTCTCCTCCTCTCGTTTTTCAGATTGGTTTTGTTCGTATTTCCCATATGCTACCTTTTCACTTTGTCAAACAGCGTCCTCACGCTCGTCTGGTGGACATTTCCCATTTCCGAAGCACTCACCTGTATCTTCGCATATTTCTTCTTAAAAAGCTCCGTAAAGAGCAAAATTTCGATTCTTTAACACCGCACAAAAAAGCACAACGACGATTCGAACTGCCTGCAGACGAATATTTGCAGATAGTATAACTTTCGCCGATACCAAAAAACCGAGGACCGTTGCTATTGCAATCGTCCCCGGTTTTTATTTTGAGCTGCTATTTTGCGTCAGTTCTTAATCTTACTATTCGTTTATCAACGCCACTTTTCCCATAAAAAGTATCTCTCCGCTTAAATTGTCACGTATCGCAAAGTAAAACGGCTTGTCAAGCTTCACCTTTACAGGCTCGGGCGGCAAACTCGATCCCGCCCTTGCAACAGCCGTTACAGCTGCCGCTTCACAGCCCTTTTCGTCCACCGCAATGTATGCTTTATGAAGCACCTTGTCGATTTTCATCTTATCGCCGTCAAGCATTTTTCCGAAACGGGCGCTTTCGGTAAAAGCTTCTTTTATGCCGATACTTTGCAGTATTTCATCCAAAGTTTCGTCATAGTCAAATTTAAACTTCGGCATCGAAAGCGAAATATATCTGCTTTCAAACATTCCGTCGGCAATCGCCGCTTCTATCTCTTTTGCCACATCAACATCGTCTTCCGACTTCAACAAATACATGCTTATGTCAATATCACGCTCCGTATACCATTCGTCTTTTTCTAAATCTTCAATACAGTTTTCAAAATCCAGCTTGACAATCTCTGCGGATTTACTCTGCGCATATGAATAATATGCGGTCTTATTCATAAAATCCGTCTTCACCGTTGTGCCGTCCGCATTAAAAAACTCGTCTTTCTTTGTCGCTCCGGGAGAAAATTCGTTTTTCCAGCGTCCGTTAAAATATACCGCATTTACTATCATTGCCAAAAAATCATCCGCATTTTGAACAATTTGCGTTATCTTTCCTTCAGTCTTATCGCTGACCCACGAATTCACCTTTTTGACCGCATTTTTATTGTTAACTTGGTTCAATTCGGCTTCGTAGTAGTTTTTTGCTGTATTTTCAAACTCTTTGCCGAAACTTCCTCTCGTCAAATCTTTGTTTATCCAAAGCGAATTTGCCACATTAACATTTACGACTTTCGAATTTGAATATTTCTCCAACGTTTCTTTCAAAGATTCGTTAAACTCATCCAAGTCTTCTATTCCGAGCACGTCCAAAATCTCGCTTTTCGTTTCGCCCTCCGCACCGTTTGCCGCCAAAGCGAGCGCCGTTTTAATCGAAAGCGGTGAAAAAACATAGTTTTCGTTTTTCGGCATTTGTATTGCTATTTTATCCGCAAAGTCCAAATCCGAAAAATCAATTTCCGTCCATTTTGAAAATTTCTCGTTTACTTTCACCAACATGACTATGGCCTGCTCTCCTGTCAGATTTTCTTTCGGAGCAAATCGTCCGTCTCCCATGCCATTCATAATACCCATGTTGCAAAGCGTTTGAACATCATTCATTGCCCAATCCGAAATTTCGTCACCGTCACTAAACTCATACCAAAGCTCATGCGCCACCCAATTCGGATAAAGCGTGTTTATCAAACGAAAGATAATCGTTGCCGCTTCCTCTCTTGTCAACAAATCATTCGGCGCAAATTCCGTTTCGCTTTTCCCATCAACAATTCCGAGCTCCGTCAAATAATAAACAGCCGAATTGTCCGTATCGCTAAATTGTCTTACCACGACATCTCCCTCATCGATTCTGCGATTTTCGCAAAACGCACATATCAATTCGCAAAATTTTTCCCGTGTGATTTCGCTTTTGTAATCATATTCACCATCTATCAGCTTCATCTTTTTTGCCTTTTCAATACTTTCCGTTGCCCACTCGTTCACAGCGGCTGCTTCCGTCTTTTTGTCGTTCAAGGGCAAAACCGCACATGACGAACAAAGCATCGTCACACCCAAAAGTGCTGCCAATAACTTTTTCATATCGTTTCCTCCCCTGTCAATTTATCAGTTTTCCGTAACCTGCGTTTTCCACACATTCCTGTCCCGCTTCCGTCAGCATAAATTCCGCCATCTTTCGTGCGGGAGAATTTTCTGGTGTGTCTTTTCTCATAACAATATATGTGTTGTTCGCCAACGGATATTCTCCGCTTGCAATAGTTTCGTCATTCGGTTCAACTCCGTCAATTGCCAACAGCTTCAATTCCGTCTTCGTATTGAATATCAAATCCATATTGTTAAAGAAATAATAAATACTGTATCCCAAACCGTAACCGAGCGGTTCTTCCGTCTTTGCCGCCATAACATCCGTCAGCACGTTTTCCATCGTGAACGACGTTTCCGTTTTTATATCCGGGTGTATCTCTCCGCCGTTCAAAAAATATTTTTCCATCTGAGAGTGGCTTCCGCTGTCGTTATTTCGGCAATACGCATACAAAAGAGCATCGTTTCCTCCAAGCTGCGACCAGTTGTCGTATGCATTGTTCAAATAAAGATTGCTTATATCTTCCTGTGTTAATCCCTCAATCGGATTTTCCGCATTCGTAAAAAACACCATAGCATCGTATGCAATCGGTATCAGTTCGAGTTCAACTCCCTTTTCCTCTGCCAAAAGAGCAATATCGCTTGCCGGTTGATGCGATACGAATATCATATCAACTTCACCGTTGATGAGTTTTTCGTATGATGTATGCGTTTTCGAATGTTTTGCGGGGAAGTCTTCATGATTGTATGCATTCGAAAACAGTTTTCCGTAAACCGCACGTGTAAAAGGATATGTTGACGTTGAGCCGTCAATTATCGGCATCGCTTCATCAAAGCCGTAGCTTTTCGCCAAATCCGACGGATAGTTTTGGCAAATGCCGTCTATATTATTCAAAACGTTTGCGGCATATGCACGTGTCGTTGATTCTTTGGGCAACAAATATCCTTTCATTTCTTCACCGTCAAATTCCCCGTCCGTATAATCAAGCACAATCGCAGACCCCAACATGTTGTACGCTTCTTTTGCCCACTCTTCGACATTTTCCATATCCAAAATATCGCTTCGCTCACTATAGGGACAACTCAAATTCGCATACTCCAATGCGTTTGCGACCATTGTAACAAATCGCTCTCTCGGTATACTTCTCATGGGCAAAATCGTTGTATCAATTATACCGCAATTATACGCCGTCACCATTGCATCGTAATACCAATCATCCTCGGAGATATCTTCAAAAACGGTTTTTTCTCCCGTTTTCTTCACATTTTCCAATCCCATAAATCTCACAATCATCACAACGGCTTCCGCATATGTAATTTCTCTTTCGGGTTCGGCTTCTCCGTTTTCGTTACCTTTTATCACTCCCGTTCTCGAAAGCCATGTAACATCCCAATAGTCGCTCGTATCGTCAATATCCGAAAACTCGGCTTTTTCCGGCACAACACCTTTAATTTCACGATTCTCGTTTTCTTTCGGCACGGTTGCCCACAAATATCCGTCATACGCTTGCGAAAGTGTTATTTTTTCGCCCGTATCGGCATACATCGCAACCGTCCTCCACGAATCGTTTTCCTTTATCTCCTCGGGGAAAGCTATTTTAATCTTTACAAATTCCCCTTTTTCTTCTGCGGAATCATCCGCACTAACCGCTATCGGCAACATCCCACCCAAACTCATGCTCATTGCCAAAACACAACACAATAATTTTTTCATACGTTTCCCTCCTTATATTTTCTATGCACTCAAAAATATTCTTTTCGGATTGGATTTATCGTACCATATTCCGATATCCGAATTTTCCTTCGGACAAAAATCAAACGGAGTCACAATCTTTTTTCGTGTATATATTTTTCCCTCCACCGCATAACGCACGGTAATAACATTCCAAAATTTCGCACCGTCCGAAAATGATTTTCGCATGTTCTTTGTATTTATTTTAAACCATTTACATTCATATACGTTCATAACAATTCCCATTGTTTTCATTTTCTTTATTTCTTTGTTCATTTCGCCGCACGCCCTTCCGTAATAACCTATCTATTAATAATACTTCTCAGAGAGGCAAAAAGTTTCACGTTTTTATAACTTTTTCACAATTTTTTGTTCAAATTTCACTTTTTTTACAGCATCTTTACCGTACAATTATTGACGAATTTTAGATTTTTGTTTATAATATTATCAACCCTAAGGAGGTAAACCATATGGCAGAAGGTCACAGACAACGAATGAGAAAAAGATTTTACAAAGAAGGCATCGACAGCTTTGAGCCACACGAGGTTTTGGAAATGATTTTGTATTTTTCACTTCCCCGAGTCGATACCAATCCTCTCGCACACGAACTCATCGAAAAATTCGGATCTTTTCACGGCGTACTCGAAGCAAATTACGAAGACTTGATTTCGTTCGGTCTCACCGAAAACACGGTTGCGCTTTTGAAAATGATGCCCGCCTTTTCGAATTATTATATACAAAGCCATGCAAACAGAGTAAATGTTTTAAACGATTGTACCGCTGTCGGCACTTATGCCGCCGACAAAATCGGTCAGCGTACCGTCGAAGTTTTTGCCGTCATCTGTCTCGACGTACAAAACCGTGTCAAAAACTTTGAAATTCTCGCCGAAGGCACCGTCAATTCCGCCACGGTATCTCCTCGCAAGGTTGCCGAATGTGCTCTTCGCAACAACGCTTCCCGCATCGTTTTGGCACACAACCATCCCGGCGGCACACTTGTTCCGTCATCCGAAGACAAAATTCTGACAAAACGAATGAATGATATGCTTGATGCGATAGACGTCAACTTGTTGGATCACGTCATAGTCGCAAACGGCAGATTTCTTTCGATGCGTGAACAGCATATGATTTAATTTTCCATACAACAAAAACCGCAAGTCTTTCACAAAAGAAAGATTTGCGATTTTGCGTTTTTTATCTTTAAAATATTCTCTGAACAAAAATCATGTAGCATACCGTGCCCAAAACAATACTCATTAACGTATTTCGTTTCCAAACATACGAACATGCAACAACAATGCACGAAACAAGCTCGGGGACAAATCCCGACATGTTTTTCAAGCTTATATTTCGCAAACAGTATACAACAAGCATTCCCATAATCGCATACGGAAGCAATCGACCGAATTTTTCAATCACCGAAGGAATTTTTCTTTTACCGTTCCATATCAAAAACGGCAAAAATCTAAGGCAGGCCGTAACAAGCGCAATAACCGCAACACTTATCCAAACATTTGTTTCAATCATTTTGCCTGTCCTCCTTATAAAAACAAAATACCGTTGATATGATAATCATTGTCGGAATCAAAAACATTTCGCTTCCGAACACAACCAGGCACAATACAGCCGCACCCACACCGATAATCGCCGGCATATGATGCTTTGTCGATATCCACTGTTCAAGAAAAATCGTAAGAAACAGTGCCGTCAATGCAAAATCAATTCCTTTTGAATTAAATTGCAGTACATTTCCCGCAAGTGCTCCAACCAACGAACCAAATACCCAGTATGCTTGATTCAATACTGATACCGAAAAATAATAGATATTTTCGTTTTCTTTGGGTATGTACGGCTTTTCGGTACATACAAGCGAATATGTTTCATCTGTAAGAGAAAAAATCAAATACGGTTTTGCTTTTCCTGCACTCTTGTATTTGTCAATCATTGAAATTCCGTAAAACAAATGACGTATATTAACCATCAACGTCGTCACGGCAACTGTCAAGAGCGATGCACCGCCCGTCAACAGACCAATTGCCGCATATTGCATTGAACCTGCATAAATACATAAGCTCATCACAAGAGCCAACAACGTTCCGTATCCGTTCGACTTCAATATGAATCCGAATCCGAATCCCAACACTACATATCCCGTGAGCACCGGTATCGTATCAATAAAAGCTCGTTTTAACACATCTTTGTTTTTCATTTGAAAGTCTCCCATACGTCATCTTTGTTTAATCGTGCCGTTCATCCTCATTTGCATACATCTCGCAAAATCTTGCGGCAAAGGCGGGTTCTTCACCCTTTGCATACAAATGCGAAACATCGCCGTAGCTGTTTATTCTAAACGACGCCACACCTTCTCGTCTCTCCTCGGTTGTAACGGTTGTAACCGAGGACGGTGCCGCACAAAGTCCGTGCCAAAGCACCATCGGCGATACTCCCAACAAGTGACTCAAAAGCACGCATCCCGAGCCGAAATGGCAAAAAACAGCTATCGTATCCATATTGGGTCTTTCCGCTCTGTAGCAATTACCCTCACGCACATAACCGTGCTTTGCCAAAAGCTTGTCAAATTCACCCGTCACTCTGTCGTATTCTTTTCGGATTTCTCCCTCTGCCATTACGGGAACATCGCCCCATTTGTCTTTATCGTAAAACTCGTCAATCTTTGTCCAATCTGCGGGAAGCCAGTCCCACGCAATGTAGCACTTTCCGCAATCGGGACGGTTTATAACACCGGGGAATTCCTTCAGCCATTCAAAAACACCGTCGGGTTCTCTGTCGAGTTTTTTCAACGTCAATGACGCCGTATCCTTTGCTCTTCCGAGTGTTGACGTATAAAAAGCGTCTATTTTCATGTTCACAAGCTTTTCCGACAAACACTCCGCTTCAATCCATCCCTTATCCGTGAGCGAGTCTATCGAATAATCGGGATCCGCATGTCTTATTATCAATATTTTCATTTTTTACACTCCCATAAACTGAACTATAAAAGCCACAACTGCCGCACCGATTGCAACAATCAAAAGTCCGTTGTTAAAATACGCAAGCACGATTGCGGTTGCCGCTCCGAGCACCGCTCCCAAAACAGAACCTGTCGAAGTAAATACCGACGGAAACGTCATCGCCGCCAAAACCACATACGGCACATAATACAAAAACGACTTTATCCATCTGTTTTCTATCTTTTTTCTGAAAATCGCCATCGGCAGCATTCTGATCAAATATGTCGTGACCGCCATTGCCGCAATCGAAGCGAAAATATATGCATTACTCATTTTCTTCATCCTCCTTTATCGGACAAAGAGTTGCCATAACGGCACTTACGCAAACCGTAATCAAAATTACCGACCATTGCGAAAGCTTTGCAAAAAACGGCACATATGTAAACACCACGCTCAATAAAATTGCCAGCGCAACAGCTGCCAAAACATTTTTATTGTCTCTGCTCGGAGGCACGATAACCGCAATAAACATTCCGTAAAGTGCAATGCCCAACGCACTTGCGAGTATAGACGGCAAAACGGCTGTTGCAACAGAACCGGTCAATGTTCCGCCCGTCCAGCCTATAATCGGAGGAATGATAAGTCCCGCCATATACTTCGCCGTCAAATTTCTTCCCGTTCCCATACTCACGGCATATATTTCATCCGTTATACCGAACGCCACCAAAAGTCTTTTTCTCATTGGCATTTTTTCGTCAATTTTTTGACTGAGCGACACACCCATCAAAAAATATCTCATATTTATAATGATTGTCGAGATTATCAAAAGGATTATGTTTTCTCCCAATCCCAATCCTTGTGCCATCACGTCAATTCCGGCTTTCTGTCCCGCACTTGTCAGGTTTGTCAAAGATATAAGCGTTGCTCCCCACGAGGGAATCCCCGCCTGCACCGCAGACACGCCGAAAGCCACACTCACGGCAAAATATCCGAGAGCTATCGGAAGTCCGTCTTTCAATCCCGTCCTAAAATCCGTTGTTTTTGTTTTCATAGTCACCATCCCAAGTAGTCTTTAAACCATTTAATCAATGCGTCGCCCCATTCGGCAACATGCTTTTCTTCTCTTCCCTCTTCATCCGCAAGTCCCAAACCGTGTCTTCCCTGCGGATATATATGCATTTCAACGCTCACGCCCTTATCTTTCAGTCGCAACGCATATTCCAACGTGTTCTTCACATTTACAAGCTCATCCGAAAACGTGTGCCAAATAAAAGCCTCGGGAGTATTCTCTGTTGCAATCAAATTCGGACTGAGCTTTTTTCTCATTTCGATATCTCCGCCGTCTTTTAGCGAATCTCCCAAAAGTGCGTCTCCCGAACCGATATGAGTAATTTTTTCATCATACAAATTGATTACGGGATAACACAAGACCTGCTTGTTCGGCAAAAAGCTCTCCGAATCTATATCGTCAATTTTTTCACCCGAAATTTTTTCATCATATGTACAAAGCAAACTTGCCAAATGTCCGCCCGCAGACGACCCCATCGCAACAATTTTGTTTTTGTCAATCCCGAATTTATCGGAAAAATGTCTCACAAATCTGACGGCACGTCTCGCATCGAGCAAAGGCAACGGAAAACGGTCCGGGTGCACTCTGTAATTTACCACAAATGCACATATCCCGTTTCTGTTCAAAAACCTTGCATAGCTTTTTCCCTCATGCTCCGCTCTTCCCCAATATCCCCCTCCGGGAAATATTACAAAAGCTGCTTCGCTTTTCTTTTCCGCAGGTTCGTAATAATCAATACTCGTACCGTTTTCCCACAGCTCAAAAACCTTTTTACTCATCTGTTATCTCCTGTCGGGAACGTTTTCCCAATCATGATTTTTCATTCTTTCATATTCTTCATCGGTAATTGCAAGTATTGTTCCGTGTTTAAATCCGTAAGGAAAAGAAAAGCTCTCGTCACTTCTCACAAAAACTCCCGACGAAATATCCTCGCTGATAAACGGTACATAACCTTGTCCTGCACCTCTCACTCCGTAATAATCGAGAAAAAGTGTCCATCGTCCGTCCTCCAGCTTTACCGCCGTAGGGGCTTCATAAAGTCCCACTTCGACATCTTTCATGCTTTCATCAAACTTTTCCACTCTCTCCCACGGACCTGTCGGACAATTCGATTTCAACATCACAATCGTTGTCGGATGACCGTCTTTCACAAAAAGATAGTACACCCCGTTTTCCTCATACATTGCCGAATCTATAATGTCTCTGCCCTCTACGGAGTATAGCATTTTCGGATACGTAAATTTTTCAAAATCCTTTGTTTTCGAGTAAAAAATACTCTTTCCTCCGAAACCGTTCGATGAATGTGACGATGACCAATGAAGAATGTATTCTCCCTCATTTTTATCATATATAACATCGGGAGCCCACATGCAACCGAAATTTTCATCGCCGATTTTAACCAATTTCTGCTCCGACCAATCCGTCAGATTTTCGCTTTCCCAAACCGAAAAACATTTCGACCCGTTTTTCGATATTTCTTCCCATGAGTGATTGTATTTTCCTCTCATTCCGTAAGAAAGGCTCAAATCCGTGGCAATAATATAAAATTTATTTTCACAGCGTGTTATCGTAAAATCTCTCACGCCCATATCTCCGTAATACGCCCACAATACAGGGTTTCCTCCGTTTACCTCTTCCCAATTAAACCCGTCTTTCGAAAGAGCAAAATAAACCTGTTCACCGTCGGGTGTTGTCTTTTCTTTAAAATGAACGAATAAATACCTCTTCATTCAAAACACCTCCCATTATACTGTTTTCATTATAAATCTCCTTACCGCAATTGTCAAATAATATCGCATACAGAAAAAGGATTATTTTGGAGAAATAATCCTTTTTTTGTATAGTCACACTATTCTGCTGTTATGTTGTCTATCAGCTCAATTTCCTCTGCTGTAAAGCATGTATTCTCAGTTGCTTTCAGGTTGTCTTTTATTTGTTCAACTTTTGACGCTCCTATCAAAACACTCGTTATTCTTTCATCTTTCAAAACCCAAGCAAGTGCCATCTGCGCCAGAGACTGTCCTCTATCCTGTGCAACCGTATTCAGTTTTTTGATTTTTCCAACCGTTCTTTCGTCCAGCGCATTTTTGTTTAAAAATCTGCCGTCGATATTTATTCTCGAATCCAGGGGGATTCCGTTTATGTAGCGGTCAGTCAAGAGTCCCTGCGCCAACGGGCTGAAGCATATTATGCCCTTTTTCGTTTCTCCCGATGCTTCCAACAGTCCGTTTTTTTCGATTGTGCGGTCAAATATGGAATATCTGTTTTGATTAATCACAAAAGGACACTTCATATCATTTAATATTTCGGCAGCTTCCCTCATTCTTTTTCCGTCGTAATTTGATAATCCCACATACAACGCTTTGCCCGACTTCACTATCGTGTCCAATGCATGCATTGTTTCTTCGAGCGGTGTGTCATAATCGGGTCTGTGATGATAAAAAATATCAATATAGTCCAATCCCATTCTTTTCAAGCTTTGATCGACGGATGCCACAAGATATTTTTTGCTTCCGAAATTTCCGTAAGGACCGTCCCACATATCATATCCCGCTTTTGTGGTAATTATCATTTCATCACGATAAGCACTCATTTCACTATTCAGAATTTTTCCAAAATTTCTTTCCGCTGCACCGTAAGGCGGGCCGTAATTGTTCGCCAAATCAAAATGCGTTATACCGCTGTCAAATGCCGCAAAACACAAATCTTTCATGTTTTCAAAACTCGAATTGTCGCCGAAATTATGCCACAACCCCAAGCTCACCTGCGGAAGTAACAGTCCGCTTTCTCCGCATCTTTTGTATCGGGCATTTGCGTATCTTTCGTTATTTGCATCATAACTCATCAATTATCCCTTCTCCAATCAAAAAGTCCTTATTTAGGCTACATATCACATTATATTTCGATTTCATGTTATTGTCAATCAAATCTTACTTATCGCTTTATCTCACCAAGAACATATACGACAATGTGTAATACACACCTACCGCAACCAAATCGTTCACCGTAGTAATCAACGGCCCCGATGCCACCGCAGGATCTACTTTGATTTTCTTGAAAAACATCGGAACAACCGTTCCCACCATCGCCGACACCACCATTGCCGCCGCAAGCGATATTCCAACGCATCCCGAAACGGCAAAAGCAGCACGCCACACATATCCTTTCGCCATGTGCACGTATACTCCGAGCAACACAAACGACACTACTCCCAATATTCCGCCGTTAAAAAGTCCGACCTTCATTTCTTTCGCTATCAATTTAATTTTCATCTTCGAATCAACGTTTTCGTCCATCAAAACCCTTATTGTTACGGCAAGCGACTGTGTACCGACGTTACCTGCCATATCCAGCACGAGTGATTGAAAGCATATCACAATCGGAATTATCGCAACCACACTCTCGAACATTCCGACAACCGATGATACCAACATTCCCAAAACCAAAAGTACCGTAAGCCACGGCAATCTTTTCCTAACGCTCATTCTTGTCGTCTCCGCCAAGTCTTCCTGCTCGGTAAGACCTGCCAATTTCGCATAGTCTTCTCCCAATTCATCGTCGATAATTTCCACGGTATCTTCCGCCGTAATAACACCCAAGAGCCTGTTTTCATCATCCAATACGGGAATCGAATCCTCCGCATAATTGATAATCTTCTCCATGCAATCGACGGTTTTTTCATGTTCGTTCAAACACGGATATTCTCTCATTATTATATCGTTCAAATCATCATCGGCTCTTGCTGTGATAAGCTTTTTCAGCTCTATCGCACCCACCATGCGATCAAAGTCGTCAACAACGTATATCGTCATGATATTGTCATGCACACCCGCCTGCTTCACGAGCTCGCTCATTGCGTGACGGATGGAAATATCTTGCCTTATACGCACAAAATTCGTCGTCATTCGGCTTCCGATTTCGTCCTCATCATACGATAAAATCTTATTTACGTCTCTCGCCGCACCCGCTTCGAGCAGTTCGATAATTTCACATTTCCTGTCTTCTTCCAGCTTTTCCAACAAATCAACCGCATCATCCGAATCCATATGCGACATAATCCCGGCAATTTTTTCAACGGGCAATTCTTCCACGTATTTCTCCGCATCGTCAAAATACGTAAAAATCCCCGCCGTTTTTTCATCTCCGAGTATCTCATACACTCTCGCTCTTTCGTCACGGTTTAAATCCGCCAAAATATCGGCTATATCGTTTTCATGATAATTCGACAAATATTCCGCAATTCTCTCATTCTTATTTTGTTTCGTTACCTCTTTCCAATCTTCGATTTTCTTTTTCATACTGTTTGCTCCTTTCCTCTTTTGTGCGTTACAACGCTTTTGTCATGGCAAAAAAGGACACACAAAAAAAGCACCCTTCGGTGCTTTTTTACAACGCAAACAAACACAGTACCGAATCATATGTCAGGCTGTGTTGTATTATCATAAAATAAAGCACCGAGCTTGATACTTCGTCCCAATCTGTCACAGCCGTCCATAAATTCACCTCCGCGTAACTTTTCAAATTTCTTTTTGATTATAATACTTTCTTCAATATTTTTCAATAGTTTTTTCAAGATTGCCTCGAACATTTTTCCGCATCTATCGCCAATACAAGCATCAAAGCATAGATCGCTTCTTCGTCAAAATCAACGTCAATCACATATGTATCCGTCCACCTGAACCACTCTTTCGATACCGTCGCAACACACAGTCCGTATTTGTCGATGATTTTGTAATCGGTTTCCAACCAATTGCCTTCCACACTCCACTCTTTGTATTCAATATCGAATCTCGGAGCAAAAAACGTAAATTCTTTTTTTATGCATCCGAGATATTCGCCTTTTTCATACATCTCGAATTTCGGCAAAAACGACAAAACAACCTCTTTCACCATTCCCACTTCTTCGCCGTATTTGTTGAATATTTTCAAACAATGTCCCCATGCGAGTTTAGATTGCACCGTGTACAACACTTCACCGTCTTCATCGTATATGTCATAACTGTCAAGCCACGAAAACATCCTCTGCTTAAATAAAAGTTTCATATTCCCTCCGTCTTTTTATACAGTTTCGCTCCATACTTTTTCGTTAAATCCCGTCAAAACAAAATCGTCTCCGATTACAATCGGTCTTTTCACCAGCATACCGTCACGAGACAAAAGTCGGAGCATTTCTTCTTCGCTCATAGTCTCAAGCTTGTTTTTCAAATCCATCTCTCGATATACCAACCCGCTCGTATTAAAAAACTTTTTCAGCGGAAGAGTGCTTTTCTCGTACCACTCTTTCAACTCTTCATACGTCGGATTATCGGTTTTGATATTTCTTGATTCATATTGCACATTGTTGTCTTTTAACCATTTTTCCGCCTTTTGACACGTTGTGCATTTCGGATAGCACAAAAACAGCACAAAAAATCCCTCCTACTGTACGTATATTTCTTCACCCGTATTCAAGCAATATGCCGCAGTAGCTCCGCCCATGTAGCCACCGCAGTTGATTGCGATATGATAATCGTTTTTGAAAATTCTTCCGTGAGTGTTTCTGTCAATCTCTATTGTAATGTCTTTTCCCGTAACCAAAACTTTTCCCGGGAAATAATCTCTGTCATAATCCACATTTCCCGTCAAAATATCATCCGCCGAATAATTTTCCAAGCTGTCTCCCGTCAAAAAATTATCCGGCATCGTATTACAAAGCACAAAATCCGTTCCGTCACACTCGATTTCTTCATACAAAGTAAATTCTTCCATATATTCCAAAAGAGCCGTTTTATCATCATCGGAAAGCTTTGCGAATCCGTTCATTGTGCCCTCTCCGCCTCTGTTTGCCCATTCGTTGCATCTGTCGGCAAGTTCTTTTGACAGCGGCGCCGTAATATCTTTTCTCGTTTCTTTTTCGATTCCCGACAAAATCTCATATGCTATCATGTCGTGGTCGCCGAGCAGCGGATACACATTCGGTCTCATCATCATATCGGTCAAAATTTCTATTCCCTTGTCGCCGCCGTCAACGGTATTCCCCAAAACAAACAGCATATCATCATCTTTCAGATCAATCTTTTTCAAAACAGCTTCGTAATTTTCATAACATCCGTGAAGCGATGCGGTTACATATATCATATCCGTTCTCCTTTTTCATATTGTATATCATACAGCGTCAATCCCTGTGCGGGTGCCGTAAATCCCGCCTTTTCTCGGTTTTTGGTTTCCAACACTTCGAGTATGCTTTTCTTATCTCTCACGCCCTTGCCTATTTCAATCAGCGTTCCCGAAACAATTCTCACCATGTTGTACAAAAAACCGTCTCCCGTTATATAAATTCTTATTTCATCGTTTTCCGTCTTTTCTATTTTAATGTCAAAAACGGTTCTCTCCGTGGATTTTTTCACTTTTTTCAACGAAGAAAATCCGACAAAATCATGTCTTCCGATCAAAAGCTTCGCAGCTTCCCGCATTGTGTCAACGTCAAGCTTTTCATCTGTCGTATACATATATTTTCTCTCAAACACATTCGAAACATCCGAATTGTTAATTCGATACACATATGTTTTTTTATTCTCCGTGAGCCTTGCGTGAAATCTTTCTTCGACCGTTTCCACATTGCAAATCGCAATGTCCTCGGGCAAATATTTATTCATGTAGCATCGTATTTCATCACAGCTTTTCGCCGTTTCTATTTTAAACGACGCAATCTGTTTTTGTGCGTGAACTCCCGCATCGGTTCTTCCCGAGCCGTGAATTTCCACCTTGTGATTGCACATTTCGGTCAACACATTTTCGATTTTTCCCTGTATGCTGTCGGCCGAATCTTTCAATCGCTGCCATCCTTTATATTTTGTACCGTCATATTGAATCGTAATCTTATAATTTTGCATATTTTATACCTCACGACACAATTTTATCATAACTTTTATCTCCTGTCTACTAAGATAAAACCAAAATTTTCTCAAAACAAAACGAACCGCAAAAACTGCAATGCAATCTTTGCGATTCGCTCTTTTGTTTCAACTTATTTTATCACGCAGTCGCTGTGCTTTTTCATCTCACCGAGCATCATGTCGTTCTTGGTGAACAAAACAGCGCTCTTCTTTCCGTCACGAACAAAAACAGCACAATATGTATCGTTGTCTCTTTCGTCGGTACATGCCTTTACCACACAGTCCAAATCATCAAACCTGTCTGCGTTTTCGTCGGAGTATTCTCCGCAAAACGTCATGTCCGACAAAAAGAACTCGCATACGTCTTTGCGTTTTCCGCCCGACTGCAAAATTTCTATCTTCAACTTGGATGATACGGTATACGCATATTCCGCTTTAAAAACGTTTTTCATGTAATAGAGGCTCAAAAGTCCCAAAACAAACAAAAACGCAACCATCCACCAGATTGTACGCAAAAGTACAAACATCACAATCATTACCGCAATCACAGCACAAAACAATCCTGTTTGCGATTTATCCCATTTTTTCTTTGCGACAAACTCTTTTCCCGCTTCCGTCACAGTATCATCTCCTCACATATTTCTGTCGGGAGCTGTTTTTTCTCCCGTCAAAATATCCGCAATTCTCGCCGAAGCAAATCCGTCTCCGTAGGGATTCGACGCCTTGCTCATTTTTTCGTATTCCGACTCATCCTCCAACAGAAGCTTAAACGCATTGTAAATGTTTTCTTCTTCCGTTCCGACAAGCTTCAACGTTCCCGCTTTAATTCCTTCGGGGCGTTCCGTCGTATCACGCATTACCAACACAGGTTTTCCGAGACTCGGAGCTTCCTCCTGTATTCCGCCGCTGTCCGTAATAATCATATGACTTCTCGCAAGAAAATTGTGAAAATCCAACACATCCAACGGCTCGATAATATGTATTCTGTCACATCCGCCGAGCTCTTCTTTTGCCGCTTCTCTTACGATAGGATTCATATGAATCGGATACACGGCTTTCACATCGGGATGTTCATCTATTATTCTCTTGATTGCACGGAACATCTGATGCATGGGTTCTCCCAAATTTTCACGTCTGTGCGCCGTAATCGTAATGAGCTTCGAGCCTTTTGCCCACTCAAGCTCGGGATGCGTATAATCCTCTCTTACCGTTGTTTTAAGAGCATCTATCGCCGTATTTCCCGTAACAAAAATACTCTCCTCGCTCTTACCCTCTCTGATAAGATTTTCTTTCGAAAGCTCCGTAGGCGCAAAATTATACTGCGAAATAATGCTGACTGCCTGACGGTTAAATTCCTCCGGATAAGGCGAAAATATATTGTATGTTCTGAGTCCCGCTTCCACATGACCTATCGGTATCTGCAAGTAGAAGCACGCCAACGCCGTAACAAATGTTGTGGATGTATCACCGTGAACCAACACA
>CAZRYW010000012.1:0-21569 GCA_964604405.1 uncultured Oscillospiraceae bacterium | reverse complement strand
CCTTCTTTCCCAAACCTTTCGCTGTTACATTAAAAATATGTTTATCGACAGTCTGCACCCGCTATTGCGGGTGGACTGTTGTTTGAAAAAAATCAGTTTTTTAAACGTGTACAAAAATCAAAAAACTCGTCACGGGAAAAGGCGGAATTCAAAATTTCCAAAAGCGAATTCGAAGTGAGGCGTGACGGCAAGGAAAGCTCCTTTACGATTTTGGCTCTTAAATCATGCGCACCGTCGGTGCCAGAAAGTCCCAGAGCATAAAGGTCGGCTTTGGTAATTGGGGGAGAATCGGACGGAACACTTGTAGCTTCGACTGTTTTCAAAAGTGAAGCGAGTATTTCCTCGTTGATGCCCTCGACTCCCAATAAACCTTCGCACGAAGGCTTGTCCTTGCGTTTTTCTTTGCCTTTTATGTCGGGAATGTATAAGTTTTTGATTTGTTCGGAAGGAATAAAGCTTTTTAAATGACTGCGAATGACAAAGCCCGCACGGTCGGAATCGGTGAGAATTAAAAGCCCCTGCCTTTTGGCAAGGGCTTTTAAAAATTCTTTTTTTTCTTTGTCACGGAATATGCGAAAGCCGTCTGTTGTTATGATGAGCGCATCGCATATTTTTTGCAGCTGCATTTTGTCGTATTTTCCTTCAACGATAACAGCTTCTTTGATTTTTATCACAGTTTTGTTTCGATAAGACCGTAATTACCGTCCTTTCTCTTGTATACAATATCTGTGGACTCCGTATTGGCATTGAAGAAAATGAAAAACTCGTGATCTATAAGATTCATCTGCAAAATAGCTTCTTCGGGAGTCATAGGTTTCAAAAAATGAGTTTTTGTGCGAATGATTTTGAACTCGGATTCTTCTTCGACGGGGAGATCTGCCATCTCAAAGTTGAGAGCATCTCGACGAATGGCTTTTTCGAGTCTTGTTTTGTTGCGTCTTATTTGACGGTCGATGGCAACCTCAGCCTTGTCAACGGCATCAAGCAAATCTTCGTTGCGTTCTTCGGCACGGTATACTATACCGTTTGCGAAAATGGTAGCTTCTACGATTTTGTCGTTTTTCTGAGAGGAGACTGTAATTGTTGCCTCTGCATCATCGCCGAAAAATTTGGCAAGCTTGCCAATCTTTTTTTCGATCATTTCACGGTCGAGTTCGTTAACGAATGTTTTCCTTGTTGTAATAGTAATCTTCATACAGTAGCCTCCTTGTGTCTTTTAAGAAAGTGTATCTTTCTTTGTGTATATTATATAATTTTTATCGGGATAATGCAATAGATTTTATGAAAATTAACAAAAAAGAAACAATAAAAAGAAAAAGTGCAACATTTTCCGATAAAGCGACAAGAAATTCACATTTACAAAAATGTACGACTGTGATAATATAAAAAGTATCGGAGGTAGATAAAATGAAAAAAGCTTTGAAAGAAACGGTGGCGTTTTTTCTGGCGGCATTTATTATGCTGACACTTGTGCCCGGCTGTGAAAAAAAGGTTGAAGATGATGCACCCGTGGTGGATACGATTTACATAGGTCATCACTATGTTCCCGAAATAGACCCTACATACGTTGACCCGATAACAGGAGAGCCGACGATGGCTCCCGATAAAATGAAATGTGCTCTTGCCGCACTGGAGACGGTAAAAGAAGAACTCGGAGTCGATATAAAGTGGAAGCAATGGGTCGGAGGCGCAACACGTGACTGTTTGCAAACCGTTTTGGCGGGAGATCCTTTTGCACACATGGCGGTTTTGTCGGGAAGCGCACAGGCAACCGTTTTGACGCAAAACGTTTTGCAACCGCTTGATCCGTATTTGGAAGCCTTCCGAGAGCCGGATGCGGAATGGATATTGATGCCGGAGGTTTTCGGAAATCATTATTTTATGGAACGTGACTTGATTTATGTAACGGACTGGCCGATGGTTTTCAATATAAACCTGATTGAAGAAGTGCCCGATTTGAAAGATGAAAACGGAAAAACGATATATCCTTACGATTTGTACCGTGAGGGAAAATGGACGTGGAGCGTTTTTGAGGAATATTTGACGAAAATAAAAAATTATTATACGGGCAAAAAAGGTGCTGCGGGCAACGATATAGTTCCGTTTAACACAAACTATATCTATGCGGTACAGATGGCGCTGCACTCGAACGGGTCGGCAATATATGACGGTAATGCAATCGTTGTGGATACTCCCGAAGCCGTGGAAGCGTGCGAATATCTTGACAATTTGATGCAAAGAGGGCTTGTGAGCTGTACGTCGGCAAGTTTCGGAGCATCGGCAAATAACGGCGGTACGGGAATAGACGGATATTTCAGAAACAGCGAGTCGGTATTTACGCATATGGCACGTTGGAGAATGGGCGGCGCGTCAAACGTTTTGGCGGGCAGAGGCGAAAGCATGGGGATTATTTTTTGGCCTCGTCCCGATGATGTGCCTTTTGAGGGCGAAGAATACGTTCCCGGAAGCTCGGAATACGAAATAAGCAAGCCTGCCTGCGATGCGATAGGACTGCTCAGAGGTTTTGATGAGGAAGAAAGCATGCTGGCGGTGAAGGCATATGTTTTGTATACGGAAGAACTCTACAAAAACATGGGCAGAGTGGACACAATCGAAGAGTACCGTGAGTCGATGGCACCGAGTGAAGCGTTGACTTTCGGAATTGATATTTTTCATCCCGATTGCGGTGAGGATAATTTGAAAGTATTTGAACTCTTAGGTTCGCTTCCCGCAAACGAATTTTCGGAAAATATGGGACTTTTGGGTGAATTCGGTGTTAATATTTTCGGTAAGAGCGTTTACGGTGTGGACGGTTCGCCGAAATATGCGGTTGCGGTGAAATCAAAGAAAGCGGGACTGTCGGACAAGATAGACAACATCGCAAAATCACTCAAGAGCGAAAATGCCGTGGATGCCGTAGCTCCGAGTGTTTCGTTGAAAAACGAGAATATGCCGATAGTATTTGCCAAGGGGACAAACCCGAAGACTATTGACTGGACGACTGTTTTTAAAGCGAGTGACAACGTTGACGGCGATTATTCTCTGAAAACCGAAAACGGCAAAATTTTAGTAAAACCGAATCCTTTGTCGGAGGATGGAAAATCGCAGAAAAAATGGGACTATCTGCCCGATAAAATGACGGTGGATTCATCCGAGGTGGATTTTGAAACAGAGGGAAGTTATCACGACAAAATACACGTAACGATAACGGATACTTTCGGCAATACATACAAACGAAACTTTACGGCATATATCTACGACGAAAATAACCGCAGTATGCCGACGCTTGTTTTGAAAGACGGCGAAATAACCGTTGAGACGGAAACCGATACGTCAACGATTGACTGGGCAAAGCTTTGTGTGGAAAAAGCGGAAGACGTTAATCAGGTTGATTTGAAAAGCTTTGTGAAAGCCGACGTTTCGTATTTGGATGTCACGGTAAAGGGCGTTTATCCGGTGGTGGTATACGTTGAAGATTTTGCGAAAAACAGAACGGAAAAGCAAATTGAAATAACGGTAAAATAGAAGAGACAATAAAAGCGGTAAACCGACAGAGGTTTACCGCTTTTTGTTGTTTATCCGTTTAAGCCTGTTTCGTAGAGCTTTTTGTAAGAGCCGCCGAGGCTCATTAAAGTTTCGTGATTGCCGATTTCTTTTACGTAGCCGTCTTCGATGACAACTATTTTGTCGGCATTTTTTATTGTGGAGAGGCGGTGGGCAATAATAATCGTGGTACGATTTTCGATAACGGTGTCGATAGCTTCGTGGATGAGCTTTTCGGTGCGGTTGTCAACGGCACTTGTAGCTTCGTCCAAAATCAGTATCGGCTTGTTGCGTAAAATCGCACGGGCAATCGAAATGCGCTGTTTTTGACCGCCTGAGAGTCGGACTCCTCTTTCTCCGACAATGGTATCATATCCGTTTTCAAGCTCGCAAATGAACATATCGGCATTGGCAAGGCGGGCGGCTTTGATAACGTCTTCGTCGGTTGCGTCGGGTGAACCGTAGCGGATGTTCTCGGCTACCGTGCCGTGGAAGAGAAATACGTCCTGCAATACCATTGAGATATTGTCGTGCAGCGAAGAAAGTGTTATGTCACACAAATTGACACCGTCGAGCGTGATGCGACCTGAGGTCGGGTCATAAAAACGAGCAATCAACGATGCGACGGTTGTTTTGCCGACACCTGTTGAACCAACGAGGGCAACTGTTTCGCCGCTTTTGATTTTGAGATTGAAATTTGAGAGAACATCGGAAGAATTGTTGTAAGAGAACGAAACGTTGTCAAATTCGATTTCGCCTTTTACGTTTTCGATGTCAAATGCCGAGGGAGAGTCTTGCACGGTGCTTGTCGTGTTGAGCATTTCGAAAATGCGTTCGCCTGCCGCCAAAGAATCCTGCAAATCTTCGTTTGTGCGTGCAAGAGAGTTGATGGGCGCATACAAAGATGAAAGGTAGAGCAAAAATGCCACAACTTCGCCTGCGTCGATGTCGCCTTTTGCCGCCATTATGCCGCCGACACCGATAACGAGTACGGTGCCGAGCTGGTTCAAAAACGAAATGAAAGGATGGACTATACTGCTCTTTTTGAACGCCGCCATGGTAAGAGTGGTATATTCGTTCGTTTTTGCGGCAAATCTGTCTCTCTCTTTATCGAGAGAGTTGAAAATTTGGATTTCTTTTATGCCGGAAAAGTTGTCCTGAACGGTAGCGTTGATTTCGGCAACCGTTTGATGACGGTTTTTGAAGAGCGGACGAACTTTTTTCGCATAGACCCAAACGCACAATGCCACAAAAGGAAGCGTGAGGATTGCGTAAAGCGCAAGACGTACATTCATGGTAAGGAGCATGATGATTACACCGAAGAAAATGACGATATTGGATAAAATATCGGGAGCACAATGTGCGGTAAAAAGCTCGAGTGCGAGAGTGTCGTTGACAACACGGCTCATCAGCTGACCTGTTTGTTTGTCGGAGAAAAAAGCGGGAGAAAGCCGCTGGATATGGTCGTAGAGTTTGTTACGCATATCTTCGACAAAGTGCCATGCCGCATAGTGGCTGACGTAAACCTTGACAGCCTGTGTTATGAAAATTCCGAACGCAATCAGAAGAAATATGAGTGCAAGGCGAGGCGCTTTTTCGGAAAGGGCGCTCGGGTTGTCGGCGATGAGGTTTACAAGACTCGAAATGAGCCTGGGAGTGAAAAGCGACAACACGGAATTTAAAATCGTCGCAATGGCTGTTATGATAAGAAAAATGTGGTATTTTTTTGCGGCTCTTATGAGCTTTATTGCTGTTTTCATTTGTAAGTAACCTCTTTACGTATTTAGCATATTAAGAAACTCTTCCTCGCTGATTGTTGTGATGCCGAGCTTTAACGCTTTGTCGAGTTTGCTGCCGGCATCGGAACCCAAAAGGACGTAATCGGTCTTTTTGCTGACGGAGGAGGAAGTTTTTCCGCCGTTGTCTTCGATGAGACGTGCTGCCTCGGAACGTGTAAGCGTCGGCAGAGTGCCTGTCAAAACAAATGTTTTACCTGCGAAGATGCTGCTTTGAACGATGTTTTGTGACGTGAAATTAACGTTTGCACGACGAAGCTTTTCGACGATGTCGCAATTTTGTTCCAACGCAAAAAAGTTTTTGATGCTTTGCGCCATGATGAGACCGAAATCGTCACATGAGGCAATGTCTTCGAGTGAGGCATTTATGAGATTGTCGAGCGACGAGAAACGTTTTGCCAGCTCTTTGCCCGCTTTTTGACCGATGTTGCGTATGCCGAGAGCATAAATGAGATTGGAAAGATCGTTGGATTTTGATTTTTCGATGGCATTTATGAGATTGTCGGCACTTTTTTCGCCCATTTTTTCGAGCGGGATAATATCTTCACGTGTGAGATAGTACAAATCGGCTGCGGAAGAGATGAGGTTTTTGTCGAGCAGCATATTGACTACGGCAGGTCCCAAACCTTCGATATCCATTGCGCCTTTCGAAGCGAAATGGATAACGTTTCTCGCAAGCTGTGCGGGACATTCGCCGCCTGTGCAGCGGTATGCCGCTTCGTTTGCCTCACGTGTTACGGGAGAAGAGCATACGGGGCAGAATTTCGGCATTTCAAAATCCTTTTCTGTTCCGTCACGTTTTTCGGGAAGCGATTTTACGACTTCGGGGATGATTTCGCCCGCCTTTTGCACAACTATCGTGTCGCCGATTTTGATGTCTTTGTCACGGATAAAGTCCATGTTGTGCAAGGTTGCACGGCTTACCGTTGTGCCCGCAAGACGAATGGGATCAAACTCGGCGTTGGGCGTTAAAACACCTGTGCGTCCGACTTGGACGCTGATGCGATTGAGCTTTGTTTCTTTTTGTTCGGGAGGATATTTGTATGCCGCAGCCCAACGGGGGAACTTTGCTGTTGAGCCGAGTCTCTCTCTCTGAGAAAAATCGTTAACTTTTATAACCGCACCGTCGATATCGAAGCCCAACTCGCCTCTTTTTTCGCCGATTTTGATAACCTCGTCGAAAGCAGATTCGATAGAACGAAAAGTTTCTTTGACGGGAATCGTTTTAAAACCCAAAGAGGCAAGAAAGTCGAGAGATTCTTTGTGGTTGGTCAAAACTTTGCCCTCGATACGCTGAACGTTGAAAACGAAAATATCGAGTCTTCTGGAAGATACAACCGAACTGTCAAGCTGTTTGAGTGTTCCGGAGGCAACGTTGCGGGGGTTTTTGAAAGGCTCCAAACCTAATTCTTCCTGACGCTTGTTTAATGCCTCGAAGGATTTGTGGGGCATATAAACCTCGCCTCGAACTTCGAGATAGGGAACGGGCTCGTTGAGCTTTAACGGAATGGAACGAATCGTTTTAAGATTTTCGGTTACGTCCTCGCCTCTGTCGCCGTCGCCTCGGGTTGAACCTCGGAAAAATATGCCGTCTCGGTATTCGAGTGAAACGGAAAGTCCGTCGATTTTAAGCTCGGTGACATAGGTGACTTCTTCGTGAAGAGTATCTTCGACTTTTTTGCCGAATTCGATAACTTCTTCACGGGAGAAAAGGTCGTTCAAACTTTCCATTCTGACGGGATGGGCGACGGTTTCAAACCCATCGAGTACTTTGCCGCCGATTCTTTGTGTGGGAGAGTCGGGAGTTATGAGGGATGGGTCTTCGGCTTCCATTCGTTTGAGCTCGCTCATGAGCTTGTCGTATTCAAAGTCCGAAATTTCGGTTTTGTCCAAGGTGTAGTAAAGATTTGAATGATAATTGATTAAATTGCGTAATTCGTTAATATCCATTTATATTTCCACCATATCGTTTGTATAGATTGATTTTCTCAAATATTCGGCATCGCCGGAATTGTAGGAGGGGATATATTTGTTCATGGCGCAAACGACAACGTCGGGTTTGAGGTTGGCGCTGCTTCCTGCGCTTAAAAGCATGGAGAGGTGGTCGTCCTCTATTTTAATATCGCAAATATCGCATCTTATATCCGTGTCTTTTATGCCGCTTTTTGTCTTTTTGGGGACAATCATATTGCCGAGAGATAAAAAGTCTTCGAGAGCGGAGGGCGTGGGAAGAGTGCAGTAGACGTTGTAAAGACAATACGAAAGATGTTTTACATCGGGTTTGCCTTCGCAGACGGAGATGATTTCGAGTCCTTCCGGCATAGCCGTGTTGAATCTTTTCAAAAGCTCATCACATTCCATAGGCTCTGACGTGGAAAAAATGAGTATTTCACATTCGCTTTCGTAAAAGACCGAAAGCGGAAGCGCAAACGAAATTTTGGGATGCGGATTGAAACCCTCGGAGTAAGCCACGGGAATGTTGCCTCTGCGGAAAACACGGTTGAAAACACGAACCATGTCGAGATGAGAAATATATTTTGCTCTGCCGAATTTTTTGTAGCGAGCATAAAAATTATTTTGTAACACTGCATTTTCCTCCTTCGCAAAGAGTGTTCGCACCGCAAGCGGAGCATTTTTCACGACAGTTGGGAGTTGTAACGGCTTCTTTTGCTTTTTCGTTTTCACGCATGAGAAAATCCTTTGTTACGCCGATGTTGACAAAATCCCAGGGGAAGAGATCGTCGTAGTTACGTTCGCGAACGTAGAAGGACATATCCACACCTGCGTTTTCGAATGCTTTGTACCATTTTTCCATGGAAAACGTTTCGTTCCAAGAGTCGAATTTGCAGCCGAGCTTGTGAGCTTCGATGAGAACGGAATTCAATCGTCTGTCGCCTCGGGCGAAAATGCCTTCGAGAACGCTGACGTCGCTTTCGTGGTAGCTGTATTTTACGTGGCGGTTTGTGATGGCGTTTTTCAAAAGCTGTTGTTTTCTGCGAAGTTCTTCACGTGTGTTTTGAGCTGCCCATTCAAACGGAGTGAAAGGCTTGGGAACAAAACTCGACACGCCGATGTTTACACTCGGAGGACGACGCTTGTTGGGAGAAACCTCGTAATAGGCCTCGACTACTTTGTGCGCCAAATCGGCGATACCCAAAATATCTTCGTCGGTTTCGTAAGGAAGTCCTATCATGAAATAAAGTTTGATGGTTGTCCAACCGCCTTGGAACGCAAGACGTGCGCTGCGTAAAAGGTCTTCTTCCGTGACGTTTTTGTTGATAACGTCACGCATTCTCTGAGTGCCCGCTTCGGGAGCGAAAGTGAGACCTGATTTTCTGACTTTTTGAACTTTTTCCATCAAATCGAGAGAGAAGTTGTCAACACGAAGAGACGGAAGCGAAAGACCGATTTTTTCTCGCTCGGTTATTTGGAGAAGTTCTTCGGCAAGAGGCTGAAACTGCGTGTAGTCGCTTGTGGACAGAGAACAAAGACTGAGCTCTTCGTAGCCTGTGGAGTTGATGATATTTATCGCATCTTTTGTGAGAGTTTCGTGATTTTTTTCACGAACGGGACGGTAAATCATGCCTGCCTGACAAAAACGGCAACCTCTTATGCAACCACGGAAAACTTCGATAGAGATACGGTCGTGAACGATATTTGTATAAGGAACGATGAATTTGTCGGGGAAAACAACGTTGTCGAGATTTTTGATAATACGTTTTGTAACTTTTTCGGGAGCTTCGGGGCAGTTGGGTTTGAACGATTTAATCGTATTGTCGGGATTGTATTCCACATCGTAAAGACAGGGAACGTAGATGCCTTCGATTTTTGCAATCTTTTTGAGGTAGTCGATACGTTTGCCGCCCTCGTTTTTCCATTCGATATACGCATCCATAAGCTCATTGATGACTTCTTCGCCTTCGCCCATTGTGAAAAAGTCGCAGATTTCGGCCAAGGGTTCGGGATTGTATGCACACGGACCGCCTGCGTTGATGAACGGGTCGCCTTCTTTTCTGTCACACGAACGAAGCGGGATTCCCGCGAGGTCGAGCATGTTCAAAATATTGGTGTAGCACATTTCGTATTGGAGAGTGAAACCCAAAAAGTCAAAGTGACGAACGCTTTCACGGCTTTCGAGAGCGAAAAGCGGGGTTTGAGTCTTGCGCATTTCTTCTTCCATATCAATCCACGGCGCAAAAACTCTTTCGCACCATGTGTCGGGACGGAGGTTTAAAACGTGATAGAGAATCTTGATGCCGAGATGACTCATGCCGACTTCGTAATTGTCGGGAAAACAGAAGCCGTAGCGGATTTTGACATCTGCGGGATTTTTAACGACGCTGTTTAATTCTCCGCCGGTATATGCGGCGGGTTTTTGGACATTTTTTAAAATGTTGTCTATATTGAGCATGGTTTAATTCCTTTCATAATTTATCTATTGTATTATATAATTTTTTTGCTTTTTTTTCAACAGAAAAATACGTTATAATCCGTGAATTGATGTTATTTTCGAGTTTGTTTTTTTCGGTTATGAGCAAAATGACGATGAGCATTAAGGGAAGTGTGTATAATCTTTTGAAAAAAATGCATGCCGCCGCTATAAGCAAAGTGCTTGCAAGCGATATTGCAAAAGAGAAACGGGGAAAAAGAATCGAGATGATCATCCCTCCGTCAAGGGGAATGACGGGGATAAGGTTGAAAAGTGCAAGCGAAAGATTTTCACGGGGGAAGATTCCGCACAGAAACATGACGAGATTGAACACGGGACCCGACAGAAAAATGAGGAGACTTTTTTTCTCCGTGGGGACGCTTGACAATGAAAGCACGCAACCGAACGGAAGAAGATGCACGGCTCGGATTTTTTCTTTTAACAAAAGAGCGGTGAGGGTATGGACGGTTTCGTGGAGAAAGACAAAAAGATACAAAATATAAAAACGGCTTTTGTAAGGCGTGAAAAAAATTGCGATAAAAAACGCAATTGTCAACGGGTGTATTCGGATGAAATTTTTCAATTGACTCACTCCAAAAAAGCTTGGTAATATTATATTGAAAAATGAGCGAAAATATGATATGATAGCGATATGAGACAAGATGAAACGTATAAAATATATCGGAGGTGCTTTTAATTGAAAAAGATAGTTTATATCGAGGGTATGAAGTGCGAGGGCTCTGCAAAAAGCATGAAAGAGGCTTTTGAAAAAATGGTCGGTGTGGAAAATTGCAAAATCGACCGCAAAAACAAATGTGCCGTGCTCAAACTTGAAGGCAATGTGATTGACAGCGCACTTACGGACTGCGTGGAACGCACGGGTTTTAAACCCGTTGAGGTTAAAGTGAAAAAAGGATTGTTTTGAGAAATTTTAAAAAGTTGAAAAAAACAGGTTGTGAACCGAAAGGTTACAACCTGTTTTTAGCGTGTCGAATTTTTCGACACGCAACTGCAAATCTTGCCAAGGCAATCTTCGCAGTTTGTTTTTTTACAAGGAATAAAGTGGCGATTTCTCGTGCAAGAGGCTTAAAGCCTCCTTAAATCGCCACTTTCGGAGAGGTGAATGCGATTCACCTCTCCGATTTTCTTTGGGAAATCTTCTTTCCCAAACATTTCGCCGTTACCTTAAAAGTATGTTTATCGACAACCTGTTTTTTCAGTTTGCGGCAACCGCATACACGTAGTCGGAATAAAGAGTGAACATCACGGGCTTTCCGTTCAAAAGAACGTGAGTCGTCTTGGGGGAGAAAATCTTGACGGCTTTTGTGCGATCGGTACAGGGGGTGAGAGACGAACTTTCAATCTCGACAACACCGCCCGAAATGCGTATGCACATATCTTTTATAACTCTCGGACTTTCGATAACTGTAACGGAATCGGAAGTGAATGTTTTTCCTCCCGCTATAAACACGGTGCCGTCGGAAACGTATGCCATATCGCCGTCAAATGAATAAAAAGCGAACTTGTTATTTGACGGATCTTTGAAATAAGAAACACTTTTTGAAGAATCAATGTCAAACGCAACGGCAGACGGAGCTCCGCTTTCGGAAAGCGATGCGGACGATACTTTCGGCTCTGCGTCGGTATAAGGCAAAAGAAGCGCGGAAACAAAAACATCGGATCCGAATTTTGAAAACGACGCTTTTTTTGTCGGTTCTGCCATGGCATAACCCGAAGAGAAAATATCATCGGAAACAGATACTATATCAGAGTCGGGGGATACGATTTTTATGTTTGCACCGGACTCGAAGTTTGTTTTGACGTGATTTTCGATATCGACAAAAGCATTGCTGTGGGGCATGAAATGCCAATGCTGATCGAGTTTGATGTTTTCATTGGATGTGATGTGGTCGTTTACCAAAACGAAAAGTTTTTTCTTGACGAAAAGAACGCTTCGTCTGTTTGTAACGCCCTCGCAAGGGGAGAACGAAACCGTTGCGAAGTCAAATTCGGAATTTGAAGCAAACAGCTCTATCTGTGCTCCGCTTTGAGAGTGGGGGAGGTATTTTTTGCCTTCGATTTCAATAGTGTTGTGAGCACCCGCACTTTTCAAGTGTGCCGAAATATCGGATTGAGAATAGCCGTATCTGCCCAAATCGCACAAAAGCGGGCGATTGTACGCAAAAAGAACGATGTTTCCCAAATCGTCGTGTGCATGGCCGTCAAATGCGAGAGCGTGGAGCGCAAGGTAGAACGCTTTTGTTTTGTCAAAACCGTTGCGCATGATTACGCTGCCCGAATAGGGATAGGCAATTGATGAGGGTACGGAGTCGTCTTTTGTACCCGTGACGAGAGCTTTGAGCTTTTTTGTGGGAAAAAGCGTGCCGAGACGCTTTAAATAATCGGTTTTGTCGTTATAATTGCTGTCACCGATGTTTGTGTCGTAAAGATTGGGATAAATAGAATCGAGTGACGCATCGAAAAGTTTTTCGAGACGGCTTCGCATAAAGGCGCTGTATGGGTCGTTGTTGAGCTCGGCATGGCGAAAAGCCGACGAAAAGAGCTCGAGACACCAATAGGAATATGCCAAGCCGGATTCTCGGAATGAAAAATCGGGGGAATACATTTTGTCCAAAAGAGAATTCATGACGTTTCTTGTTTTGTCTTTCCATTCGTCATGCTCTTTTAATTCGGGCAAAAAGTCGATTGCTTTGCTCAACCCGCTTGTGCGGACAACCGCCCAATTGCTCCAGCCGAGGTCGGGATTTTCGATCAGGCTTTTCATGTCACGGTACATCATCCACAATATGGAAATGAGGTAATCGGGAGTCATTTGAGGAGTGTCGATGAGCGCATTGAGAACTTTTGTGAAATTGGAAAGCCGTTCGCCTGTTTCAAGAACACGGTTGTAGCCGCCCTCGTTCTTTTTCGAAAAAGCGTCCATCAAAAAAAGCAGTTTTTCACCGTAGACGGAGTTTTTTTCGACATCGGAGAGGTATTGATATGCCATGGGGCATGCAAACCAAAAGCGACATGTAACGTTCAAATATTCGCTGTCGGCATATTCGGGCTGAATCCATTCGGGACCCGTGGGTGATGACTCGTAGGAATAAACATTGCCTTTAACGCTTGACCACGAAAGCGAATCACTCCAGCTTGTATCGCAGACGTTGAAAAACATGAGCTCTTTCATATCGCAAGTTGGCAATGTGACTTTGGCATAAAACCGCGCCGACAAAATGTGAGAAAAGTCGATTTTGGAAAGGTCGAAACCGAGGTAGACTCTGCCTGTTTTGTCGGAATAGGGAATTTCGGGCGAATCGCTTTGCTCGTTTATTTCGTATATATCTTCTTCGGCGAGAGCTGCATATGCGGAAGAAGATGATATATAAGCATATTTGTCGGGGTATATTTTTATTTCGCCACCCCCTGTGTCCGTAATGAGAATGTACGGAGGAAAAATCGAAGACGGAGAATAAAAAAGTGCGCTGTTGCCGTCTTTTTGGCGGCTCATAATCATAAACGAAAGATTATCTTTCAAAAACGGCAAAACGTCCATTGACGTGTAATCTCCGCAAGAGGAGAGAAACATTGACGAAAGATATATATCGTTTTCGTTGGGACCTGTCAAAATGAAATGACGTGCGGTGTAAGCGAGAGAAAAATTGCGGTCGCTTTCACCGATGGGTTCCGCCGAGGAAAGACGGTTTTTCTTACGAAGCACGAAATAATTCAACAGCTCTCTTTTGGCATTTTGAAAATCGTTCGAAGAAACGTAATAGCCGACTTTTTCCATATTCGGAGTATTAAGATTGAAAATATTGAAAAATTCTGAAAGTTGCAATGAAGAAAACCCCTATCGTCTGTTTGAAAAATTAATACCTTTGCATACATAAGCCGTTTTGTATTTTTTCCATAATACTTCTTTGGCATGGCGTGCCGCATTCTCATCTTCGAAAATGCCGAAAACGGTGGGACCGCTGCCCGACATTTGAGCACCGCATGCGCCGAGAGAGAGAAGATCGTCCTTGACGCTTGTTAAAACGGGATGATGAGAAATACTTACATCTTCGAGAACATTGCCCATGTGGGAGCACATCTTGTGCAAATCGTTTTCGTAAAGGGCTTCGATAAGAGAGTCTGTCGGAGGATGAACAAGCGACGGACAAGAATCGATATTGTCATAAGCCCATTTTGTCGAAATGGAAAAAGGCGGTTTTACCAAAACAAGGAAACAGTCCGGCATGGGCGGAAGCAAAGTGAGCTTTTCGCCGATACCTTCGGCGAGGCGAGTGCCTCCGAGGATACAATACGGAACGTCGGCTCCGAGTTTTTCGCCTATGCGGCAAAGACGGTTTGTGGAAAGATGAGCCGAAAAAAGCCTGTTTAACCCTGTGAGCACAGCTGCCGCATTGCTGCTTCCGCCCGCAAGTCCCGCACCTACGGGAATATGTTTTTTGAGATAAATATCAACTCCGGAGTCAATGCCCGTTTCACGGAAAAACTCTTCGGCGGCACGGTAGGCGAGGTTGTCTGCTCCTGTGGGCAAAAACTTGAGAGAACACGCAAGAGAAATACCGCTCTCTTTTTTTGTGAGAGTAACAAGGTCGAAAAGCGACACGGTTTGCATCACCATTTTGACTTCGTGATATCCGTTGGGAAGCGTGCCCAAAACGTCCAAGGAAAGATTTATCTTTGCAAATGCTTTTACGGTAAGACTATCCATATAATCACCCAATTCAATAATATATGAATTGATTATATCAAAAAGCGACAAAATATGCAACCGCCGAGGGTGAATAAAGGTGAAAAAATATCGAAAAAAACACTTGACATACGAGCCGATGTAGTGTACAATAACAAAGATGTAAAGTTAAAATGCTTTACATGAGGTGCAAATTATGGAAAAAAATCTCAGATACAGTGCTCTTTTGTCGATATACGGAGCACTTTTAACGGAAAAACAGCTTGACACAATGGAATATTACTACGATGAAGATCTTTCTTTGGGTGAAATTGCCGAAAATACGGGCATAAGTCGTCAGGGTGTGAGAGATTTCATAAAACGAGGCGAAGAGCTTTTGGATTTGTATGAAGAAAAGCTGTCTTTGTACGGCAAGATGCAGATTCTCGATGAAATAGAGGAAAATGCCGCAAAGATAAGACAAATAAACCTTGGCACGTGGAGCAATGCGACTATCGACCGTCTTGCGGGCGATATCATTGATGCCACACAAAAACTCCGATAGCAGAAAGGAAGATGCAAATGGCTTTTGAGTCTCTCGGCGAAAAATTACAAAACACTTTCAAAAAGCTGACGGGTAAGGGCAAGGTTTCCGAAAAAGATTTGAAAGAAGCCATGCGAGAAGTCAGACTCGCACTTCTTGAAGCCGATGTAAGCTATAAGGTTGTCAAAGATTTCGAAAAAAGAGTCTTTGAAAAAGCGGTCGGCGCAAAAGTGCTTGAAAGTCTTACTCCCGGTCAGCACATTATAAAAATAGTCCGTGATGAGCTTACGGAGCTTATGGGCGGAAATGTCAGCAAATTGACGGTATCGAGCAAGCCTCCGACGGTTTACATGATGGTCGGTTTGCAGGGTGCGGGTAAAACGACAACGTCGGCAAAGCTCGGCGCTCTTTTGAAAAAAGGCGGAAAGAGAGTTTTGCTTGTCGGGTGTGACGTGTACCGTCCCGCCGCAATAAAACAGCTTGAGGTTGTGGGCAGTCAGGTCGGCTGCGACGTGTATGCGGACTACGACGAAAAGAACCCCGTTAACATTGCGAAAAAAGCGGTTAAAAATTGCGATACGTCAAAATATGACACAATCATTTTGGATACGGCAGGTCGCCTTCATATAGACGAAGCTCTGATGGGCGAGCTTGTTGATATAAAAAACGAAACACATCCTGCGGAGATTATTCTTGTAATCGACTCTATGGCAGGTCAGGACGCGGTAAACGTTGCGGAGAGCTTTAACACACAGCTCGGAATCGACGCTCTTATTCTCACAAAGCTTGACGGTGATACGAGAGGCGGTGCGGCGCTGAGCGTTAAGGCGGTTACGGGCAAACCGATAAAGTTTGCGGGTATGGGCGAAAAGCTCACTGACCTTGAACCGTTTTATCCCGACAGAATGGCATCGAGAATCCTTGGCATGGGAGACGTTTTGAGCCTTATCGACAAAGCGCAGGAAGCTATTGACGAAAAGAAGGCAATGGAGCTGGAGAGAAAGATTAAGGAACAGACTTTTGACCTTAACGATTATCTTGATCAGCTCGAACAGATGAAAAACATGGGACCTTTGGAAAATATGCTCAAGCTGTTGCCGGGCGTTGATTCGAAGGCACTCAAAAATGCGAAAATCGACGAAAAGAAGATGGCGCATATCGAAGCTATCATAAAGTCGATGACGCAAAAAGAAAGAGAAAACCCCGATATTATAAATCACAGCCGTAAGATGCGTATTGCAAAGGGCAGCGGCACGGAGGTTTTTGAAGTTAATCAGCTTTTGAAGCAGTTTGAGCAGATGAGAAAAATGATGAAGATGTTCTCAGACCCCAAAAAGCTCAAAAAATTGAGACTTCCTTTTTGATTTAAATTAGGGCAAAGCCCGATTTACTATAAATATTATTTAATGAGGTGTATTAAAATGGCAGTAAAAATCAGACTTAGAAGAATGGGTGCCAAGAAGGCTCCTTTCTACCGTGTAGTAGTAGCAGATTCCCGTTATCCCCGTGACGGCAGATTCATCGAAGAAGTAGGTACTTACAATCCTATGACAGAACCCAGCCAGTTCACAGTTGACGCAGACAAGGTTAAGCAGTGGATTGCTAAGGGTGCTCAGCCCACAGATACAGTTAAGGTTCTTCTCAAGAAGAAGGGTATCATCGGCTAATAGTCATTGAAAGGGCAAAAAAATGAAAGAACTTTTAAAGACAATAGTTCTTCCCTTGGTTGAAAATCCTTCCGAAGTCGAAATTACCGAGACAGAAAAGGAAGACGGAGAAATTCTTCTTTCTTTGAAGGTTGCTTCGGACGATATGGGCAAGGTTATCGGTCGTCAGGGAAGAATAGCAAAAGCTATCAGAACGGTTATGAAAGCTGCCGCAAACAAGGACGGCAAGAAAGTGGCTGTTGAAATAGTTGAATAATACAAAAAGGTCATCGGAGATTTCCGATGACCTTTTTTGAGCGTGTCGAATTTTTCGACACGCAACTGAGAGCACAAGGCAATCTTTGCAATTTCTGCCGGTCAGGCAGCAAAGCGTTAAAAAACGCAGCTGAAGTGAAATGAGATTTGCTTTGATTGCAAAGTGTGAACTTGTTTTCGGGTAAATTCGCAATTGTAAAAACGGAGATTTTTTGTTATTCGAACGTAACGGAGTCGGTAAATGAACCGATGAAGATATTATCACGTATGTTTCTGCCGTGTTCTGTGACGTTTTTGACGTTTGTGCAATCAATGCTTCCGACAAGAACCGCACCGCCCGATATGAAAATTGACGAATCGTTTTTCATATTGAGAGAGCAACCGCCGATAAAGTGAACCCCGGGGAGCAAAACGGCGGTTTCGCCCGAAGAAACAATATCGTTGTTATGAATCCCCGGAGAAATGATCTTGCCCTCGGGACGGATTTTGTATCGCCATGCAAATGAAAGCGGGTACTCGATTTCGATTGTTGCGGGAGAATCCAAATCGAATGCAACCATGGAAGCCGACTGCACGGAGTGCATATCGACGTAAACACGGTGGACGTATGCCTCTTCGCCGTTGATTTTGACGATAAAATCCCGACTTTCGTCGTTGAAATTGCTGTCGGGGCGATATGGTGGATAAATACTCATTTTAAAATCTCCTTTTCATTTTGCACGGTATTTACGATTATCGGTTTGCCGTGTACTCCGAGACGGTTAATCGCCGTTATGCGGTAAAACGGTTTGATTGTGTCGAGTTTATATGTTTGCGAGATGAGATCGCCTTTTTCGAAGATGAAGTTTTCGCCGTCAAGAGACGATTCAATCATCAAATACTTGTTGTCGAGACCTTTGTCTACGTGGAGAGAATTGCCCGTGAATGTAACCGATTTGATGGGAAAGGGTTCGTTTAACGTTTCTTCGGCAAATGAAACATCGCTCGAAAGCGAACCGATGTAATACGATGCGGGAAGAGGCAATACTTCTCGGAGAAGAAGAGTCGGTTTGCCGCATTTGACACCATAGAAAGCAACCGAATGTAAAGATGAGTCTACCAGTAGTTTTACGTGGGTGTAATCACCTTTGTCGAACGTATAACAAAGAGGACTGAGCTTTGGTGCGGTGAATGAATACATGGTGTTTTTGCTGCGTGTTCGGATAACGATTTTGTCATTTTCAAAGCCGATATACGCATAGCGGGTGTCGGGAGAGAGGCTTTCACGTGCCATGACGCTGTGTGGTGAAAGTGCGGAAAAATCTCCCGAAACGGAATCTGCGTAAAAGATTAAGGAATCGTTGATTTGCCGTTCGGACGCTTTGTAGTCGTTGCCCTCGCCGAAAATTGCCGATGTGTTGACAGGATTTCCTATTTTAAATTTTAACAGACCGTCTGTTTTTGCGGAAACGGCTGTAACACTCGGTGACGGATGGCTTTCTCCGAAAGAGTTGACCGATGTTATGTAATATGTGTATTTTTTGTCGGGCAACACGGATGTATCGAGAAAAGATGTGTCGATTGCAGAGGCGAGAAATTCACCGTTGCGGTAGATGTTGTATTTTTCGCCCTCTGAGCATTTCCATGAAAGGAGAATTCCCTTTGAAGATGTGAGTGCATCGACGATTTTTACGGATGAGGGGAACAAGATCGGCTCTTTCGTTTTGATGATTTTGTAAGAGAATGGGGGAAGTGTGACGCTTTGAGAATTGACTTTGAAAGGAAGAGTGAAATCTCTTTTGTTTTGATAACTCACCCTGGTTGTGTTGCATATGACGAGATAATCTTCGATTTTTGCCCAGATAAAATCGGGATAGCCCGTGTAGGGAGTGTCCACCTCGAAATTTTCACGCAAAACTTTGCCTACGCCTTTTTGGTATGTGACGGGAATTTCTTCGCCGGTGAGAGCCTGGGCTGTTGCGGCAAATTCCTCAATGGAAGACGGTGGGCGGAAAAACGAATTTGAACCTTGAGAATCGGAGATAAAGTCCATATTGACGTTTTGCTGACGGATATATCTGCCGCCGCAAACGAAAAATCCGTCGGTGGCAAACTGCGTGAGATGATGAGTATTTTTGCGAATTATGTGCGCTCTGCCGAATGCCGAATATCCTCGATTGCGATGGTTAAGCTGTGCGAAAATGTGGGTATCGCCGTCTTTTAAAGACAAAAGAAGATTGTCAATGTCGAAAAACACAAAATCCTTATTGTTTTTATCGGAGTGCGGCAAAACATATTCGTGCTTTTCGGCAAAAATGTCGCAGATTGTGCGGTCGATTTTGAAATCGTTGTAGTTTGACAAAACTTCGTCAAAGTTGCAAAAAAGGTGATTGTCGGTATACTGTTCGTAAAGGGCGTCAATGGCTTTTTTTGCATATATTTTGTATTTGTCCCATTCGGCAGATGAGTATCGTTGTGCGTTTTCGTCCATGTGACGTTTTAAAGAAGCGAAAAGATATGTGCGTTTGTCGTGAATAATCGCACCGTATGCGCTTTTTGCGTTCATGGTGGGATTGCGTTCGTCGATTGCCTGTTCCATCAGCATGATGGGGTTTGAAGATGAATCGTAGCTTTGATAGCGCATATACATGCGGGAATTGATGTTTTCGAGTGCGGCTTTAAGTATCAAATCCGACAGCTCGTAATCTGTGTGGACAAACGTGCGGTAGACCCATTCGGGCAAATAATTTGCGGTTTCGCCGTAGTTGCCGACATAACCGTTTTCTCGCGGGAGATAACGGTGGGTTAAAGGGTAATAGTGTTCTCCGTAAGGCTTGCGGCGAACAAAATTGCCGTTTTCGTCGAGCTTTTGCACGGCTTTTCCGTAGCAGACGATGTTTTTGAAATCATCGGTAAAATGTGCCTGACGGTCGTGGTTGAAAAGACAATGATACAAGTCGAGTTCTCTGCCGTTTTCGTCGGTTAATATATGCTCGCCTTTCCAGGGGGCAAGACCGAGTGACTCTTTGAGTATGAGGTCGCATTTTTCTTTGCCGATATAATAGCGGCTTTCGATGACTCCGAGACCCGCCATGGATTTCCAAGCACCCTCGTAGGTGTAGTAAGTTTGGTTGTAGATGTAGCTTTGACGTGCGGATGCAAAATCGAAGTTGGCTTTGAGGCACGTTTCCCAAGCTTCTTTTTTTGTAAGAGTAGAGTTAAAAGGAGTTTGAAGATATTCGAAAAATCGAGGTTTGTCGAGAAGAGCTTCGATGAGATAAAGCCCTTGACCGAGTTCGCCGTAGTAGCCGCCCCAGTCGCTTTGATGTGACGTGCGGAGAAGACTTTCGGGATTTTCGAAATAATCTTGCACATAGGAATTGATACAATCCAAAATGAGTTTTACGGCTTCGGTTTTGTCGGAGAGAGGACAGTAAGGCTCAAAAAGAGTCATGATGAAATGACGGAACTCTTCGACGTATTTTGTGATGGAGAGTTTTTCGCCGTGACGGAGCTTTTGAAGCGATGTATTGAAAAATTCGACCTGTTTTTCGATATAGAGTTTTGAAAGTGTGTGCGCTCTCGTAACAGGCTCGCATTGTGCTATATTGATTGCGACGGGGGTTTCGCAAAGAGGGATAGAGGGTGATATAGAGGAGTAAATTTCGGAAATTCCGCCTTTGATGTTATCAAGGTCGTTATACGGGTCGCCGTGACGAAGCGAAAGAGTTATCTCGCTCTTGCCTTTTGTGTACGAGAGCGGGATTGCGCTTGTTACAAAAAAATATCCCGATGAAGCAAACGAGCCGTAGCAGAGATTGATTGCTTCGAAATCGCTGCATTTTGCATAACCTATTTGTTTTGAATCGACGTATAAAAACAGCGGAGTATACTCATCTGCGGAGAAAAGCTTTAAGGAGATGTAGTTTTGACGAAAGGGATCGATTTTGACATTGAAGTACAGTTCGGAAGAAAATCTTGACGGCGGAGCGGTGGGAGTGAGATGAAGAGAATTGTTTGTGATGACAAAGTCTCCCGTGAGACGATGGGAAATGCGGCTTTCGTCGTTTGATAAAACAATTTTGTCGGTCATGGTAAAATCTCCTTTTATTTGAGGCTTTTTCTGTAGGCGGAGGGGGCTGTGCCCATGTAGCGGGTAAACGCCTTGGTGAATTTTGACTGTCGGTCATAGCCTACTATGTTGGCTATTTCGCCGATTGAAAAATCGCTTCGCTTTAAAAGCTCGCAGGCAAGCTCCATGTGCCTGTCGAGAATGTATTTTTTGGGAGATACGCCTAATTTCTCGGTAAAAACGGTACTGAAATAATTGCGTGAAATATTGAGATATTTACACACATCCGTAACGGTTGTCGATTTGCCGATGTTTTCGCCTATATATGAAACGGCTTTTTCGATGTACATGTCGGTGGGGGCGGTGTCGGGAAAATCGTCTTTGGTAACGGTTGCGACAAATGCCCAAAATTTGCTCATCAATACGGCATTTGTTGTTTCGCCGACGCTTATTAAATCATTAACGGCTTTGCCGCAAGCTCCGTTTTCGTCAATAAAAACGGGATTTTTTGGCGAAAGCGGGGACGATGAAAGAAGGTTTTTTGTGCTGTTGCCGTAAAATTCGACCCAGCTGTATTCGAAAGGGTCGTTTTCATCTGCG